>NC_023065.1:3492500-3842500 GCF_000513295.1 Magnetospirillum gryphiswaldense MSR-1 v2 | reverse complement strand
CCGTCGGGGAGGCCGCTTTCTACGCCTGTGACACCCCCTCGTCAAACCCTTTTTCATGGACTCGTCACTTTTCTCAAAGTGGCGGAAAAGCTGGGTTTTGCCGGTTCAAAATGAATCCTGCGCGCGCTCCTGATTCATATATATGCGGTCATCGAAGAATCATTTTGAGTCTGGAAAATCTTGCCTTCCCCCGCCTCGACTGCGATAACCCATGCATCACGGTAAATTGATGGACCCGACCATTGACCAATCGCGTCACGGCCAAGATCAAGCGTTCCATGAAGGCTGTGGCCGTTGTCGGCTTGGCCGGTATCGCCGCCTTCTTCGCCGCCCGCCCCTTCGTGCACCTGGTCGATGATACGGATAACCTTCTGGAGGGGCCGCCCCCCGTCTTCATGGATGCCGAGGCGGAGCTTTCCGCCCGCGCCCGCCCCCTGACCACCGACAGTGAACTGGAGGACCGGGCCAGCCGCCCGGTGGAAACTCAGGTCCGCGTCGGCTCGGGTGACACCTTGGGCGACGTGCTTGCCCGCGCCGGGGTCGAGGGGATTGAGGCGACCCAGGCTATCGACGCCCTGCGCGGCGTTTTCAATCCCCGGGCCTTGAAGGCCGGACAGAAGGTTAAGGTGACCTTCGAGAAATCCCCCCATGGTTTCGGCCATGGCGGTTTCCAGATGGTGTCCCTCAATGCCGACCCCATCCGCGTGGTCGGCGCCCAACGGGACGACAAGGGCGGTTTCGGCCCGATCGAGACCATGCGTCAGGTCAGCAAGCAGGTGGCCCACAACACCGGTACCATCAAATCCAGCCTGTTCGAGAGCGCCCAAAGCGCCGGCGTGCCGATCCAGATCATCATGGCCATGATCAAGGCGCTGTCCTATGACGTCGACTTTCAGCGCGACATCCAGTCGGGCGACGAGTTCACCGTGGTCTATGAAGGCTTCTACGACACCAAGGGCAAGCTGGTCCGCCACGGCGAAATGCTGTTCGCCTCGGTCAACCTGTCGGGCACGCCTATCGCCATGTATCGCTTCGACAACGGTCAGGGCACGGTCGAGTACTTCAACGACAAGGGCGAAAGCGTCAAGAAGGCGCTGTTGAAGACACCGGTGGACGGCGCCAAGATTTCGTCGGGCTTCGGCATGCGCAACCACCCTATCCTGGGCTATTCCAAGATGCATAAGGGCATCGATTTCGCCGTGCCCACCGGCACCCCGATCCAGGCTGCCGGCGACGGCACCATCGAGATCGCCGGCTTCAACGGATCTTATGGCAATTATGTGCGCCTGCGCCATGGCTCGGGCTTCGGCACCGCCTATGCCCATATGAGCCGCATCGCCGCCGGCATCGGTCCCGGCAAGCGGGTCAGCCAAGGCCAGATCATCGGCTTCGTCGGCTCGACCGGGCGCTCGACCGGTGCCCATCTGCATTATGAGGTCCTGAAGGGCAGCGACCAGATCAACCCGCTGTCGGTGAAGATGCCCACCAGCATCAAACTGGCCGGGCGCGACCTCGACCGCTTCAAGGCGGTCAAACGCGATACCGACACGCTGATGGCGAAAATCCCGCCCTCGACCCGTCTGGCCGCCAATGCCCTAGGCAAATCGGCGGCGCTGAGCAATTAGGTTTTCAGAGCGGAAATGCAGAACGGGGATGCCCGAAGGCATCCCCGCCCTGGCGGCCAGCACCCCTAGTGGGGGGGGAGGGGGACGGAGTACCGGCCGATTGCATTGATGGGGCGCCCAGCTTTCCTGGGCGGCGCCCTTCTAACATGTGGTTTACTGTATTGCAAACCAGTTACGCACACATTTTACAGCGTCACGCACCGCAATTGCGTCACCCTATTCTTTCGGTCAAGGCGGCACCGTCAGGTTAATTCCACCGCCTGACCGTTGATGGTCAGCACCCCGGACGGGCCGGAAACCGTTACCTTGGCGCCATCACAGACGCGACCTTCCAGGATCAGACCGGCCAGCGGATTTTGCAAAGCCCGCTGGATCACCCGCTTCAGCGGACGTGCCCCGTAGATAGGGTCGTAACCCTTTTGCGCAAGCCATTCATTGGCGGAATCATCCAAATCCAGCACGATTTTGCGATCGGCCAACAAGTGCCGCAACCACGCCAACTGAATCTGGACGATGCCGGTCATATGGGCGCGGCCCAGACGATGGAACAGCAGGATTTCATCCAACCGGTTGAGGAACTCGGGCCGGAACGAGGCACGCACCACCTCCATCACCAGATCGCGCACCTCGCCCGAATCATGGCCTTCCTCCTGGTTGGCCAGGATGTCCGAGCCCAGATTGGAGGTGAGCACGATCAGGGTGTTGCGGAAATCCACCGTGCGGCCCTGGCCGTCGGTCAGGCGGCCATCGTCCAGCACCTGCAACAGCACATTGAAGACGTCCGGATGGGCCTTTTCCACCTCGTCGAACAAGATGACCTGATAGGGCCGCCGCCGCACCGCCTCGGTCAGGGCACCGCCTTCCTCGTAGCCGACATAGCCGGGCGGAGCGCCGATCAGACGGGCGACGGAATGCTTTTCCATGTATTCCGACATGTCCATGCGGACCATGGCGGTCTCGTCGTCGAACAGGAACTCGGCCAGGGCCTTGGTCAACTCGGTCTTGCCGACGCCGGTCGGCCCCAGGAACAGGAACGAGCCGATGGGGCGGTTGGGATCCTGCAACCCGGCCCGCGCCCGGCGCACGGCATTGGACACCGCCACCAGGGCCTCGTCCTGACCGATCACCCGCTTTTTCAACCGGTTTTCCATATCCAGCAGCTTTTCCCGCTCGCCCGCCAGCATCTTGTCGACGGGAATGCCGGTCCAGCGCGACACCACGCCGGCGATGTGTTCTTCCGTCACCGCCTCGTTGAGCATGCGGCCCTCGGCGGCATCCGCCGTCGCCAGCTTGCGTTCCAGATCGGGGATCAGGCCATACAGCAACTCACCCGCCTTCTGGTACTGCCCCTCGCGCTGAGCCTTGTCGGCCTCGATGCGGGCCGCATCCAATTGTTCCTTCAGCTTGGTGGCCGAGGCCAATTGATCCTTTTCCGCCCGCCACTCATTGGTGATGCGGTCGCTGTCGGCTTCCAGCTCGATCAGTTCGTCTTCCAGGGTCAACAGGCGGTCGCGGCTGGCCGGGTCGGTTTCCTTTTTCAAGGCCTCGCGCTCGATCTTCAACTGGACGATACGGCGATCGATCTCGTCCAGTTCCTCGGGCTTGGAATCCACCTCCATGCGCAGGCGGCTGGCCGCCTCGTCCACCAAATCGATGGCCTTGTCGGGCAGGAAACGGTCGGTGATATAGCGGTTAGACAAAGTCGCCGCCGCCACCAGCGACGAATCCGAGATGCGCACGCCGTGGTGCATCTCGTACTTTTCCTTGATGCCGCGCAGAATGGAAATGGTGTCTTCCACATTGGGTTCGGAGACGAAAACCGGCTGGAACCGCCGAGCCAGCGCCGCATCCTTTTCCACATGCTTGCGGTATTCGTTGAGCGTGGTGGCGCCGACGCAATGCAGCTCACCACGGGCCAAGGCCGGCTTCAGCAGGTTCGAGGCATCCATGGCCCCCTCCGCCGCGCCGGCACCGACCAGGGTGTGCATCTCGTCGATGAACAAGATGACGTCGCCATTGGCGGCTTGAATTTCCGACAGCACCGCCTTCAACCGTTCCTCGAACTCGCCGCGAAACTTGGCCCCGGCGATCAGCGAGCCCATGTCGAGGCTCATCAGGCTTTTCAGCTTCAGGTTTTCCGGCACGTCGCCGTTGACGATGCGGATGGCCAGCCCCTCGATGATGGCGGTCTTGCCGACGCCGGGCTCGCCGATCAGCACCGGGTTGTTCTTGGTCCGACGGCTCAGCACCTGGATGGTGCGCCTGATTTCCTCGTCGCGCCCGATCACCGGGTCCAGCTTGCCTTCACGCGCGGCGGCCGTCAGGTCGCGGGCGTATTTCTTCAAGGCGTCGTAGCCGTCCTCGGCGCTGGCGGAATTGGCCTTGCGGCCCTTGCGCATATCGTCGATGGCACGGTTAAGCGCCTGCGGATTGACGCCAGCTTCCGACAGGATACGGGCCGACGCGGTGCCGGCGCCCATGGTCAGGGCCAACAGCAGACGTTCGGCGGTGACGTATTGGTCGCCCGACTTGGTCGCCGCCTCTTCCGCCAACTGAAACACCCGGGCCAGTTCACCGGTCAGGTGCAGACCCGACGCCCCCGGCCCTTCCACCTTGGGCTGCTTGGCGATCTCGGCTTCCACCCCGGCCAGCGCCTTCTTGTGGTCGCCGCCGGCGGCCTTGATCAACTTGGCAGCCAAGCCGTCCTTGTCGTCCAGCAGCACCTTCAACAGATGCTCGGGCATCAGCCGTTGGTGGCCATAACGCAAGGCCAAGGTCTGCGCCGCCTGAACGAAACCCTTGCAGCGTTCGCTGTATTTCTCGAAATCCATGAATGCCTCCGATACGACGGATCGCGTGGGCCCCAACAGCGGCAACCCCGGGCGATCCTCGAACATTCGACAAATGATTTAAGGGGGTTCTGCCCGGACGCAAGCGCCTTCCACCCACCGCGATGCAATATGACGATTACTTTATGAAAGAAAGATGAGGCCGACCAAGCCTAAATGTTTATTGCTTTTACACCTTAATAAAGACACCATGAAATCCTCCCGACCAGGAGAGAAATCATGTGCGATTTCAAGAATGCATGCGATTTCAATCGAGACACTGGCGACGATGGCCAGAAGATGCCGCGCATCGCTTCGGTCCATCTGGGTGGCTGCCCATTTCCCCACACGGTAGCTAGGCTCTATTTCGACAAGGGCGGCTATTTGTTCCATCAGGGCGATACCCTGCGCGGCGCCTTTCACCTGAACAGCGGTCTGGTCGCACTGGAACGGGTGGACGAGGATGGCCGCCTGGTGGTGCTGAAGGTGCTGCGGTCGGGGGCACTGTTTCCCTGTGCCGATCTGTTCGCCGAAATTCCCCACGGCACCACCGCCCGGGCCCTGACCGACACCCGGGCCTGCTTCATTCCGCGCGAACGGGTGCTGGCGGCCATGACCGATGCCGCCACCCGCCATGCCTTGCTGCGCTGCTGCGCGCAGGAAGCCCGAGACAGCGAAAACACCATCTTCCGCCTGTGCGCCGGCGATCTCGGCGATCAGATCCTGGCCGCATTGCACGCGGTCTTGGATGAACGCCGTGAGGAGAATGGCCGCCTCCACGGAATCTTACCATTATGCTGGCGCGATCTGGCGGCCATGGTCGGCACCAGCCCCGAGGTGATGAGCCGCACGATCCGCCGGCTGAGCAAAAGCGGGCGGCTGAATGTGGAAGGGCGCGCCATCACCCTTCACCCCCTCGGGGGGAAGAACGACGACGCGCCCTGGCACACGGATAAAATCAGATCAGAACCGGTTCAGCGTCACCTTGGGTCGGAGCCGGCTCGGCGGCGGCTTCGGCAGCCGGGCGGCGAACACGCCGACGCACCGGGCGGGCCGGGGCGTCTTCTTCGGTCGCGCTGGCGGCCACCGGTTCAGCCACGGCGACGGCGGCGGGGACGGGGGCTTCGACTGCTTCCACCGGGGCCGGCTGGCGTTGTTCGCGCGGCTCGCGGGGTTCACGCGGCTCGCGCGGTTCGCGCCGTTGGCGCGGCTCGCGGCGCGGACGGTCCTCGTCGGCATAGCGCGGTGCACGGTCTTCGCCCTGGTCGCCGGCTTGGTCCTGGCCCTGGTCGCCGCCCTGCTGGTCGTCGCGCTGCTGCCCCTGTTGGGATTGACCTTCGCCATCCTCGTCCTCGGGCGGCATTTCGGCCTGATCCTCGGCCGGGGTCGGCAGGTTTTGCGGACGGCGTTGGCCGTTATTCTGGTTATAGGCGTTGATCAGACGGAAATAATGTTCCGCATGCTGATAGAAATTCTCGGCGGCATGACGGTCGCCCTGGCTGGCGGCGTCACGGGCCAGGCCCAGATACTTTTCCATCACCTGATGGGCGTTGCCGCGAATCCGGCCCTCGGGGCCGTTGGAATCGAACACCTGGCTGCGCACATTGATATTGCGGACGTGGTTACCACCGCCGCCGCCGCCACCACTATGGCCACCGCTGTGCCCCCCGCCATGGCCGCCGCCGCCATGGTTGATGCGATTGGGATTGCCGCCGTTGTTGCCACGGCCCCGTGAACGTTGCTTCGGATTGGGATTCACTGCTTCCGCCTTCTCAAGGTCTTATGGGTGTTTTTCACAAAAACGATCTGCCCGGCTGACCGGATTCCTCGCAAGCCGATGGCCGACGATGACGGGATCGGTAGGCGCCGAGTGAGGGAGACGGAGCGACAAGCTCAACGCCGGCCTCATTGCGGAACGCTCGACGGCGCAACCCTATCCGGGTTGCGGTTTCTTTCCAACACTTTTTTACCGTGCTGCAAAAACCGAGCGACCATGGCCGGCAAGGTCGTCCGCAACGCACAAGTCCCGCAATCCGGCGGCCTTCAGCAAAGCCGCCACATCGCCGGCTTGGCCCGCCCCCACTTCCAGTCCGGTGATGCCGCCCACCGCCAGCAGGCGGGCGATGTCGGGGGCCAGGGCACGATAACAATCCAGTCCGTCCGCCCCGCCGACCAGGGCCGAGCGCGGCTCGTGCCGGGCCACTTCCGGCTCTAATCCGGCGATGTCGGCTTCAGGGATATAGGGCGGATTGCTAACGATGATGTCGAAGGGACCATCCAGCCCCAGACCCCAATCGCCATGACGGAATTCCGCCCGCCCGGCCAAGCCATTACGTTCGGCGTTTTCAGCCGCCACCGCCAGGGCCGCCGCGCTTTGGTCGATACCTAAGCCGTGGGCATTGGGCAGTTCCGCCAGCAAGGCCAGCAAGATACAACCGCTGCCGGTGCCGAAATCGACGATCCGCAAGGCGGCGTGGCGATCGGCGACGCGGTCCAGTACCCCTTGCACCAAGGTTTCGGTGTCGGGACGCGGGTCCAGGGTATCGGGGGTGACCCGCAAATCCAGGGTCCAGAAGCCGCGTCGGCCCAGAATGTGGCTGATGGGCTGGCGGTCTTCCCGCCGCGCCGCCATGCCTTCGATGGCAGTTTGTTGTTGCGCGGTCAAAACCATTTCCGGATGGGTGACCAACCGCAAAGGCTCGACCCCCAGCGCCTCCGCCACCAGCAGCCGCGCATCCAGGCGGGCGCTCTGGATACCCGCCGCTTGAAAGCGCACGGTCAGCGCCCGCAACAGGTCTCCGGCGCTGGTCACTCGGCCATCTCGGCCAGACGCTCGGCCTGATCGGCGGCGATCAGGGCGTCGGCGACCTCGTCCAGCGCGGTGCCGTTCATCATGTCGTCGATCTTATAGAGCGTCAGGTTGATGCGGTGATCGGTGACCCGGCCTTGCGGGAAATTATAGGTGCGGATGCGTTCCGAGCGGTCGCCCGAGCCGACCTGGCTTTTGCGGTTGGCGGCACGTTCCGCCGCCTTGGAGGCGCGCTCCATTTCATAAAGCCGGGCGCGCAGCAGCTTCATGGCGGTGGCCTTGTTCTTGTGCTGGCTTTTTTCCTGCTGACAGGCCACCGCCAGACCGGTGGGGATATGAGTGACACGCACCGCCGAATCGGTGGTGTTGACCGATTGCCCGCCCGAGCCTTGCGAGCGGTAGACGTCGAAGCGCAGATCCTTGTCGTCGATCTGGATGTCCACTTCTTCCGCTTCCGGCATGATCGCCACGGTAGCCGCCGAGGTGTGGATGCGCCCGCCCGATTCGGTGGCCGGCACCCGCTGCACCCGGTGCACGCCGGATTCGAACTTGAGGCGGGCGAAGACGCCGCGCCCGGTGATGGTGGCGCTGGCTTCCTTCATGCCGCCGATCCCGGTCTCGTTGACGTCCATCACCTCGAAACGCCAGCCGCGCACCGAGGCATAGCGTTCGTACATGCGGAACAGTTCGGCGGCGAACAAGGCGGCTTCCTCACCCCCCGTGCCGGCCCGCACTTCCAAGATGGCGTTCTTTTCGTCGGCCTCGTCCTTGGGCAGCAGCATCAGCTGCACGTCGCGTTCCAGGCCGGGCAGGGTTTCCTTGAGGGCGTAATATTCCTCGGCAGCCAGATCCTTCATGTCGGGATCGGCCATCATCGCCTCGGCCTCCGCCATGTCGGCGCGGGCCTTCTTCAGCGCCTGGACGGCGTGGACCACCGGCTCGATGTCGGAAAATTCCTTGGACAAGCGGGCGAAAGAGCCGCCATCGCCCGCCGCCAGCTGCTCGCGCAGCTCGTCATAGCGGTACAGCACCTTGTCCAACTGGGCATCAAGAGTCATGTCGGTCCTTCTAATCCAAACGGAACAGCTTGCGCAGGGTCTTTTCCATGGCTTGCCATTCCGGGCCGTCGGCGGCAACCGATTTCATCACGTCGGTCGGTGCGTGCAACAACCGGTTCAGCAACAGCCGGGTGGCCTCGTCGGCATTGGCCGGGTTCTCCGCCAGGACGCCATCGCGAATTTCGTCGCATCGTTGCCGAAGAGAAATAATCGCCGGCACGGCGACGCGGGCGGCGCGACCGCGCAAAAAGCCGCCCACCTCGTCCTCCAGCATGGCCCAGGCGGCGCGCGCCGCCTGTTCGCGGGCCGAGCGGCCTTCCAGCGCCACCTTTTCCAGATCGGCCAGATCGTACAAAAAGGCGCCATCGACACGGTTGACCGCCGGTTCGACGTCGCCGGGGATGCCGGCATCGACGACGAAGATGGGCTTGCGCCGCCGCTTTTTCAGCGCCGCGTTCATCATCTCGGCGGTGACGGTGATGGCCCGCGTCCCCACCGAACACACCACCAGATCGGCATCGGCCAGGCTGTCGCGCATGGTATCGAAGCCGACCACATTGGCATTCAGGGTCACCGCCAGCGCCTCCGCCCGACTGGCCCGGGGCGCGGTGACCAGCAGCCGACCGATACCGGCGGCTTGCAGGCTTTCCACCACCAATTCGCCCATGTCGGCGGCACCGACCAACAGCGCGGTACAGCGCGACAAATCGCCATGCAGGTCGCGGGCGATCTGCACGGCGGCGGCGGCGATGGAGACCGGGCCTTCGCCGATGCGGGTTTCACTGCGAATGCGCTTGGCGGCGTTGAAGGCCGCTTGCAGCACCGCCTCCAGTTCGGGCCCGCAGGTGGCGGCATCGCGGGCCAGCCGGTGGGCGGCCTTGACCTGACCCAATACATGCGGCTCGCCGATGATCAGCGAATCGAGCGAGGCGGTGACGGCGAAGCAATGACGCACGGCATCGGGGCCGTCATGACGATACAATTGCCCCGACAACGCCGCCACCGGCATACCGGTGCGCGCCGCCAGCGACTCGGCCACTTGGCCATGAACGGCATCGGCATCCACATGCGATGCCCACACCTCGACCCGGTCGCAGGTGGACAGGACCAAGGCCTCGTGCAGGCCGCGCCGCTTCAGATCGACAAGGAAATCCGCCGAGGCCGCGTCATCGACGAACAATTGGTCGCGCAAACCCAACGACGCCGACCGATGGTTGGCGCCGATAACCGTCAGGCGGGGGCTGGCGACGGCAGGGCTCATGCGCCGGTAAGCCGTCCCTCGACCTGATCCAGCGGGATTTCTTCCTGGGTGCCGGCATCGAGATCACGCAAGGTGACGGCGCCGCGCGCCAGTTCGTCCTCGCCCAGGATGACGGCGAAACGGGCATTGGCTTTGTTGGCCCGGGCCATGCGCTTCTTCATGTTGCCGGAAAAGCCCATGTCCACCGACAGCCCGGCGGCGCGCAGGCGATCGGCCAGCACCAGGGCCGGCAGGGTGTCGCCCATGGGAATGATGCTGATGGGACGGTCCAGTTGGGGCAGGTCCTGCACCAGCATGGACAGCCGCTCGATCCCCGCCGCCCAGCCGATGCCGGGGGTGGCAGGGCCGCCCATCTGGCCGATCAGTCCGTCATAGCGGCCACCGGCCAGCACGGTGCCTTGGGCGCCCAGGGCGGTGGTGGTGAACTCGAAGGCAGTGTGGCAATAATAATCCAGACCGCGCACCAGCTTGGGATTGACGACGAAGGGGATGCCCAGGGCGGTCAGTCCTGCCGTCACCTGATCGAAGAAATCCTTGGCCGCCGGCGTCAGACTGTCACCCATCAGGGGGGCATTGGCGACGACGCGCTTGTCTTCCTCGTCCTTGGAATCGAGCACGCGCAGCGGATTCTTTTGCAGCCGTGCCTGACTTTCCTCGGACAGCGACAGCCGCAACGGCTCGAGATAGGCGATCAGGGCAGCGCGATAGGCGGCGCGGCTTTCGGCATCGCCCAGGGTGTTGATTTCCAACTGTACCTTGTCGCTGAGACCCAGGGCGGCCAGGATACGCCAAGCCATGGAAATGACCTCGATGTCGGCCTGCGGTCCGTCGACGCCCAAAAGCTCGCAGCCGACCTGATGGAACTGGCGCAGCCGGCCCTTTTGCGGGCGCTCGTGCCGGAACATGGGGCCGCGATACATCACCTTCAACGGCAAGGACTGAGTCAACCCGCCGGAGATGAAGGCGCGCGCCACCCCCGCCGTGCCCTCGGGCCGAAGGGTGATGGAATCGCCCGAGCGGTCGGCGAAGGTATACATCTCCTTGGTCACCACGTCCGACGTCTCGCCCAGGGTGCGGGAAAACACCTCGGTGAACTCGAAGATGGGGGTGACGATCTCGCCATAGCCATAGCGCTTGGCGACATCGAAGGCGGTTTCCTCGACGAAACGATGGCGGCGGGAATCCTCGGGCAGCAGATCATGGGTGCCGCGAACCGGCTGCAAACCTGACATATCAACGTCCCTTCAAAGGCGTGAGCTTAAGGTGGATGTTCCGTGGCAGACGCGTCGCCAATTCCAGGAAGACAGAGGCCAACCGCGCCAAAGGCAAGATCGGCAGGGTGCGGAACACCCGGTCATAGGGCATGACCTGCCGTTCGATGGCAAAGCCGGCGATACGGTCCAGATTGACCAAGATGGAGGTGTGGTAATCGCGTTCCGACAACTCGACGATGATACAGCCGCCATCCGCCAGATGGCGCACAATCCCTGCAGAATATCAGTCTGAAGCGCCAGATCGGCCGTGCGGGTGAAGGGATAGAATTCCTGGCACAGGATCAGATCGAAACGCGGCCCCAGCACGCTGTCCTTGCCGATGGCCCGGCATTCAAATGTGGCTTGGGGGAAGCTCCGCCGTGCGAATTCCACCGCATCGGGTGACAATTCATAGCCATGGACACGCGCTGCCGGAAATTTCCGGGCCAACGCCGCGCTGGTCAACCCTAGACCGCAGCCGATGTCGGCAATGGCGTTTAACCGCAGCACCCGCCATATTTGTTCATACAAAGCAACCCGTGCATCGGCGAAGACCAGATTGTGGCTTTCGATGCCGCTGCCGGCCAGGCTGCCCGTGCTGTTGGCCCGCGCATAAGAGCCAAAATCCCCTCCAGCGGAAAGATTTCCGCATTCCGCCGCCGCCGCTTGCGCCAAACGGTCTGGCCGCATCCACTCGTCGTCCGTACTCACGCTCGGCCCTTTCCCTCGAGTTCCTTCGCCTTGGCTTCGACCAGACCGACGATGTGGTCGATCATGGACGGCGTATCGATCTTATGGTCGGGGGTGCCGCCCACATAGACCATGTGCGAATCGTTGCCGCCGCCGGTCAGCCCGATCTGGGTCTCGCGCGCCTCGCCCGGGCCGTTGACGACGCAGCCGATGATCGACAGCGTCACCGGCGCGGTGATGTGGGCCAGGCGACGCTCCAGCACCTCCACCGTCCCGACCACGTCGAAGCCTTGGCGGGCGCAGGACGGGCACGACACGATGTTGACGCCGCGGGCGCGCAGGCCCAGGCTTTTCAGGATGTCGTAGCCGACCTTGACCTCTTCCTCCGGCGCCGCCGACAACGACACCCGGATGGTGTCGCCGATGCCCGACCACAGCAGATTGCCCAGGCCGATGGCCGATTTGACCGTGCCGCCGATCAGGCCGCCGGCCTCGGTGATACCCAGATGCAGCGGATAATCGCAGGCTTCGGCCAGACCTTGATAGGCGGCCACCGCCAGGAACACATCCGACGCCTTGACGCTGATCTTGAACTCGCGGAAGTCGTTGTCTTCCAGGATGCGCGCATGTTCCAGCGCGCTTTCCACCATGGCCTCGGGGCAGGGCTCGCCGTATTTTTCCAACAGATGGCGTTCCAGGCTGCCGGCATTGACGCCGATGCGCATGGAGCAGCCATGATCCTTGGCCGCCTTGACCACCTCGCGTACCCGGTCGGCGGAGCCGATATTGCCGGGATTGATGCGCAGGCAGGCGGCGCCCGCTTCCGCCGCCTCGATGGCGCGGCGGTAATGGAAATGGATGTCGGCCACCACCGGCACCGACACCTGACGGATGATGGCGGCCAGGGCCTTGGTCGAGTCCTCGTCCGGACACGAGACGCGGACGATATCGACGCCCGCCGCCTCGGCCCGCTTGATCTGATCCACCGTCGCCGCCACATCGGTGGTCAGCGAATTGGTCATGGTCTGGACGGAAATGGGGGCGTCGCCGCCCACCGGCACCGAGCCGACGAAGATCTGCCGGGATTTGCGACGGGTAATCTGACGATAGGGACGGACGGACATATCTCACCGCGACAAAGGCCATCGTCCGGCCAGACGGAACGCCGGGCCGGGCCGTTGATATAGCGCATTTGACCGCGCTATTTCCAGTCGCGGACGCCGTAGCGGTCCAGAATCTGCCGAAGCCGCCCCGAGGCGCGCAAGCGGGCGACCCCCTGGTCGAGAAGATCGGCATATTCCCGCGCCTTGGGGTGCTTGGGCGAAAAGGCGATGTAGATGGGCCCAGACTGAGTGGCGCCAGCATAATCCAGTTTGCCGGTCAGCCCCATCTGGCGCAGCTTGTATTCCAGCACCGCCCGACTTTCCACCGCCGCATCGATGCGTCCGGCGGCCACCATCTTCAGGCTTTGCTCCAGCGGCTGGGTGCCGCCAACCGGATCGACGCGGGCACGGTTTTTCTTGTTGGCCTCGATATAGCCGCCCACCGGATCCATGTAGATATAACCGATGATGGCTGCCAGCTTGATGCGTTCCAGCGAGGCGACACCGTCATAGCGCCAGGACTGCCCCTTGCGGATGACGAAGGTGCTGTCCCATTGGCCGATGGGTTCGGCCCCGAACACCAGATCGGGCGAATCCACCGGGGCGGCGCCGATCACCGCGTCGATTTCGCCGCGCAGGCAATCCTCCAGCGATCGGCTCCACGGTGCCAGCTGGTATTGCACGCGATGGCCGGCGGCGGCGAACACTTCCTCCGCCACCTCGATGCCATAGCCCTTTTTCTGTTCCGAGCAATTGTACGGACACCAGTCATCGGCCCGCACCCGGATGACATCGGCCTTGGCCGTACCCGTCCACACCATGAAAACGGCAACAGCCGTCCATGCCCAACCTGCTTTCATCGCCACCCCACTGGCAAGAAACGTCCCCGTCCGGATCATAGGGTAACGTAACCGCGCATGCAGCACTTTATCAAAAGATGTGCAACCGTCTGATTGCATACCATTGCGCTATACGCAGGACGCAGGACGTCCCTGGGAAAAGCCTCTCTGTGCCTCGGTGCCTCTGTGGTTTATCTTCTCCCCAACGCGGCCCCGCCGCCTGGAGACGAGAACAGCATGACCCACAGCTTCCACCCCAGCATCCTGCGGGAATACGACATTCGCGGCATCATCGGCGAGACCCTGTCGGTCGCCGATGCCCGCGCCATCGGCGCCGCTTTCGGCACCCGGGTCCGCGCCAATGGCGGCAGCACCGTCTGCGTCGGCTGGGATGGGCGGCTGTCGTCGCCGGATCTGGCCGCCGGCCTGGTGGAAGGCCTGATCGCCACCGGCTGCGCCGTGCGCAAGGTCGGGCGCGGTCCCACCCCCATGCTGTATTATGCCGCCAAGGCGCGCAGCGCCGATGGCGGCATCATGGTCACCGGCAGCCACAACCCGCCCAACCATAACGGCTTCAAGATGGTGCTGGCGGGCAAGCCGTTCTTCGGCCCCGATATCAAGGATTTGGGCACCATCGCTGAGGGTGGCGCCTTCGCCCAAGGTAGCGGCAGTGTCGTCGATGACGACATCGCCGACGAATACGCCGCCCGGCTGGCCGCCGATTTCGACGGCCAGCGCGGCCTGAAGGTGGTGTGGGATTGCGGCAATGGCGCCGCCGGCGAAATCCTCGGCAGGCTGATCAAATCGTTGCCGGGTGAGCACCATGTGTTGTTCGGCGATATCGACGGCACCTTCCCCAACCACCACCCCGATCCGACCGAGCCGCATAATCTGGTGGATCTGCAACAGGCGGTGGCCGATCGGGGCGCCGATATGGGCATCGCCTTCGACGGCGACGGCGACCGCATCGGCGTGATCGACGGCCTGGGCCGCATCTTGTGGGGCGACCAGATTCTGGTGATCCTGGCCGAGGATCTGCTGAAAACCCGGCCCGGCGCCACCATCATCGCCGACGTCAAGGCGTCGAAGGCGTTTTTCGACGAAGTGGCGCGCCTGGGCGGCAATCCGGTGATGGGCCGCACCGGCCATTCGCTGATCAAGACCCAGATGGCCGAAATCGGCGCGCCTTTGGCCGGGGAAATGAGCGGCCACATCTTTTTCGCCGACCGCTATTACGGCTATGACGACGCGCTTTATGCCGCCGTGCGCCTGCTGGGCATCGTCGGACGCTGGGCCGGCACCACTCTGGCCCAGCGCCGCGACGCCCTGCCCCAAATGGTCAACACCCCGGAAATGCGCTTCGACTGCGCCGAGGAGCGCAAGTTCCAGGTGGTCGCCGAAGTGCGCGCCCGGCTGGCCGCCAGCGGCGCCCGGGTCAACGCCATCGACGGTGTCCGCGTCGATACCCCGGACGGCTGGTGGCTGCTGCGCGCCTCGAACACCCAAGCGGTGCTGGTGGCCCGCTGCGAGGCTGGCGATCAGGCCGGTCTCGACCGTCTGCGGGCGGAACTGGAAGGCCAATTGACCCAAAGCGGCGTGGCCTTGCCGGCATGAACCTGTTCTTCTTCGGCACGCTGATGGATACGGACGTGCGCACCATCGTCTGCGGCTGTTATCTGCCGGTACGCCCGGCAATATTGCGCGGCTGGCGCCGCCCGCATGTGGCCGGGCGGCATTATCCCATGCTGGTGGCTCGACCCGGCGGGCGGGTCGATGGCGTGGTCGCCGAAAACGTCGACGCCGAATCACTGCGCCGGCTGCAAATCTACGAAGGCTGGGAATACGAGCTGCACCCATTCCGGCTGGAAACGATGCAAGGGCCGCTGGCCGCTCATGTCTTCGTCTGCCCGCCCGGCATTGCCCATGCCGAACCGGAATGGCGGCTGGATCATTGGCGGCTGCGCCACAAGCGCGTGTTCTTGCCCGAACTGCGCCGGCAAATGACCCGCGCCCTCACCGATGACGGCCTGCGCAGCCGTGCCGCCGGACAGAAATTATGGCCGGGCGCTTAACGCCGTCTCCGCCATCTCAGCGATGATGTCGACAAGTTCCGGCTCGGCCCCCAGGCCGGTGGCCAGCACCACTGTGCGATCATGAATCTCCACCGGGCCGGTCTGCCCCGACACCAGCCCGAACAAGGGCGGGATGTCCTGGCTGGCGTGCATGCCCTGGGCCACCAGCAAGGGCAGCGCCACCACCTTGTCGCCCTTGACCATTTGCGGCCAGTGGGTGGCCAAGGGCTCCTGTTCCAGAAAGACCAGCACCACCTCGGCGAAATGATTGTGGCCAGCGATGGCGGCGGCGATGGCCCTGGGGGTGTCGCCGGCCCCGCCCGGACGCGATGAGCCGTGGGCAATCAGCAACAGGCTGGTTTCCGCTGGCGCCCAGCCCTGTTCCCGCGCCACCCCATCGGCACGGCAGGCCATCAGGCCGGGAATGCGCGGATTGCCGCCGGCGGGCGCGGTGTACAGGATATTCCGGCCCTGGCGCCGTGTCTCGGGGCCGTCCAGCCCCATGGCCTTGGGGATCAGGCTGTCGGTGTAATAGCCCTTGCCGGCGAAGACCGGGATAACCACCACATTTTCGGCCTCGACCAGATCCAGGGCCTGATCCAGATGCGGCGGCTGCTTCATGAACACCGCCGCCGCCTCGGCCCACGGGCCGCGCCGCTTCAGCTCCGCCGCCAGGGCGATGATGGGGGCGGCGCTGTCCGGGTGGCGGGCCGAGCCGTGACCGACCAGGATGATGGCCGCATCCTTCATGCCGGTTGCGCCTGATCGGTATCGCCATCGTGGTGGAACCAATCCAAAGCCCCGGCAAGCTCCACCACCCGACCGACGATGATCAGGGTCGGCGCCTTCAATCCGGCACTCCTCGCCCGCTCGGGCAGGGTGGCCAGGGTGCCCAGCACCCGGCGCTGGCGCGGCGTGGTGCCGTTCTGGATGGCGGCAGCGGGGGTATGGGCGGGCAGACCGGCGCGAGTCAGTTCATCGGCGATCAATTGCAGATTGGACAGGCCCATGTAGATGGCCAAGGTGCAATCGGGATCGGCCAGCTTGGACCAGTCGTAATCGAGCGGTTTGCCGTCGCGGCAATGGCCGGGCAGAAAGCGTACGCCCTGCGACAGGCCGCGATGGGTCAGCGGAATGCCGGCATAGGTCGCACAGCCCGAGGCCGAGGAAATGCCCGGCACCACCTCGAAGGCGATGCCGGCCTTGGACAGCACCTCGGCTTCTTCCGAGCCACGCCCGAACACGAACGGGTCGCCACCCTTCAGCCGCACCACCGTGCGCCCACTTTTGCCCAGGGACACCAGCAGATCGTTGATTTCGTCTTGCACCAATTCGTGCTTGGACATCTGCTTGCCGGCATAGATGCGGGTGGTCCCGGCGGGAATCAACGCCATGATTTCCGGGCTGACCAGACGATCGAACACCACCACCTCGGCCTCACCCAACAATCTGAGCGCCTTGACCGTCAACAGATCGGGGTCGCCCGGTCCGGCCCCCACCAGATAAACCTTGCCCAAACTCATCTCGCTCTCCTGTCCGCCCTGTACGGAATTTTCTTTATTATGCGTTTCTAATGTATAGATCATCGCAGCAGGGTCGCCAGAAAATTCGTCTTCCGGAAAATTGGCATGTTTCATCCGCTTTTGCGAGCGGGCATCATTTCGACTTGGCGGCCACCGACACGCGCATGCCCGGCACCGGGATTTCGGCGACGCAACGGGCGTTGGCGATGGCCATTCGCCGCCGGGTCAACTGCATCTGGACCAGGGCCAGAGCCAGAATGTCGGCGCCGAACAGACCGGCGACGGGCATCATCAGGCGGTCGAGCAAGGCCCCCATCAATGGAATGGCGAACAGCAAAGGCACCGCCAGATACAAAAAGACGTCACGCCAGCGGGCGGCACGGATGACCGCCGCCGCCATGCCGGCAAAGGGGGATTTGACCACCAGATCGACCCCGGCATGGGCGATAGCGTTCACCGCCTGTTGGGCATAGCTGGCCGGCAGGTCGCTTTCGTCGAAGCTGGCGCGTAAAAACAGACCGCTGGGATCCGAGGTGAAGGTCACCGACATGGCGTCCAACGGCCAGCGTTCACGCGGGATGACGGGGCGGATACGGCGGAATACTTCCTGACTGAAGGACGAGGCGACGGTAACGTAAACGAGATCGGTGCTCACGGCTTTAATCCCAAAACCTGTACCTGCACCTTAGCCCCCCCGCGCCATATCCTCAATAGACCCCTTGCGCGTTCAACACCGCCGCATAGCGGCGATCCTCGATCAGGATGTGATTGACGATCCAACCTTGCAGGAAATCCAGCACCTCGGCCGGACTGGCCGGGTCGTCGCCGCCCAGGCGCTGTTCCAGTTCCTGCACCTGGGCAATCAGTATCTTGTGCCGGTTCTTGTGTTCAGCCCCACGATCATAGCCATAGCGATCCAGCAGCGCCTCTTCCTCGGCGAAGTGGAACATGGTGTAGCTCAACAAGAAGTCCAGCGCGGTGACGATTTCGTCAGGGCCACGCTGGCTTTCCACCGCGTCCAACAGGCGGTTGGCGGTGGCGAACAGACGCTTGTGCTGGGTGTCGATGCGCTGGATGTTGACGCTGTATTCCTGCTGCCAGGTCAGCAACGTGCGCCCGGCAATGGCCACCGACGATTCCAGGCTGGTGCGGCGCTCGAAGGATTCGAACAATTTCCACCGCACATTGGGAATGGCTGCCAGCCGACTGGCGGAAATCATATAGACCTCGGCCGGGCCATGGGCGCGCAAGGTGGCGATACCGGGGGCGTCGAAAATGGCCGCCTCTTCGCCGAAGAAATCCCCATGTCCCAGCGTTTCCAGCACGTTGTCGCCCAACATGCGCAATATCTTGCCGCTGGCGATCAGGCCGACGGCACGTTCCCGCCCGTCGATCACCGCACCATCATCGAATTGCACCAGACGCATGGTCTTGGCGATGGCGTTCAAGGTGCCGGTGGACACCACGTCGCCCAAAAGCCGGGTGCGCGATAGAAATTCACGGCTTTCCAGCAGACGTGAAATCTCGCCGAACAGATTGTGGCGGCGAACGAAGGCGGTGTAGACGTCGGCGGGAATTTCCAGAACCTGGACGAAATTGACGGCGCAGCAGGTTTCCGACGGCGGCAAGCCGTGCAATCCGGTCAACTCGCCCAACAGCGCGCCGGCCGACAGCACGGCACGGAAATCGCTTTCGTCGTCCAACATCTCCACCTGACCGGTCAGCAGCAGATAGATGTTGGCATGGGCCTGACCGGCCTTGAACAGGATGGTTTCCGGGTTGAAGGTGGTCAGGGGCCCGTTCAGCACCGCCCCCAGATGGTCGCCCGACACAGTGGGGAAGTATTCCGCCATCAGGTGATAGGCCGAGCGGCCTAAAAAGTCGCGGTGCCCGGTGATCAGCACGTCGACGGTGCCGAAACTGGCGCCCGAGCCGATTTTCTTCTGTTCCGGCGTCAACGGCTGGGCGGTGTGGGCCAGGATCATCTTGCCCGAACGGTCGTCCTTGAAATCCTGGGCGCAGCCGTGGATCAGCCCACCGCCGATATCCACCTTCTTGACGTCGGCGGGTTCCAGATAATCCGCCACCACCTTGTCGTACCAGGCCTGCGACAGACCCGGCTGGGTCGGATCGTCGGTGATCATGCGCTCCAGAATATCCAGCCCGACCACGTCGGCCAGATGGGCATAGCTGCGCCAGCCGCCGGCGGCCATGGCGCGGAAATGGAAGATCGTGGTTTCCACCGGATGGGGAGAGAACACCGGCTTGACGTCCAGGCCGTCGACGTCGTTCCACTGGCCCATGACCAGATCGCGGACATTGAAATAGTCGTTGAAATCGTCCTCTTCGATGGACAGCAGCGCCGACAGCTTCTTGGCCACCGCCGAACGCACCATGGGCACGGCGAAATAACTGATACGGCGATCGGCCTGCATCAAGGTGGTCAGGCCGGCGAAATGGTCATCGTGGGAATGGGTGTGAAAGATGCCTTCGATCTCGTTGATGCCGATGCCCAGAGCGGTCAGCGAATGCAACAGATTGGGGCCGGCATCGACCAGATAGATGCGGCCCTGGAACGACAGCACCGAGCCCATGCTGGGCCGGCGCACGTCCCAGCCGTCGCCTTCGCCGGAATGGACCACGGCGAAATAATCGCGGCGGAACTGGAACGACCCCAGCGGGAACGGACATTCATGGGTCTGAAACGGCGGCAGGTTCAAGTCGATGTTCACCGTCTCGCCGTTATAGCTGAACTCGAAACGGTTGAGGCCGATGCGGCGCACGCACACGCCCGCCTTGATCTCCACCGGCTTGTCGTCGTCCAGCGCTCGCCCATCCAGCAGATCGCGCGGGTGGCTGATGCGGCCAAAGGCGAATTTCAGCTTCAGCCGCATCATGTCGCGGGCGAGATCGGGAGCCACCCCGGCCTCGGTCAGTTCCTGTTCCGAGATCAGGCCGTAATTGCCGCGATAGATGTACTGCATCTGGGCGTCGACCTGATCGCGCCGTCCGATGATGATGGGTTTCGACCCGTCATTGTTGGGATGGCCCGGCAACAGCAATCCCTGGCGGTAAAACATCTGCAACACCGGAAACTCGGCCAGATTGCAGAACACGCCGTTTTGCACCATGACGTCAGACAGCAAGATGGCGTTGGGGCCGGTCTCGAACTTGACGCCCTTGGCCTCCATCGGGCGGATCAGGCCGCGCCGCATCAGGTGCTTGACGCTGTCGGCGGGACAGCCGCACAAAACCCGCACATCGGCATCGGGGACGTGAATCCACGACATGCCGGCCATGACCTCGATCTTGAACAGGCTGGCCATGGGTTCAGCCGTCCACCATGAAGAACGCCGACCAGATGTAAGGCGAACTCCACTGACCGATGCGCAGCATTTCAAGCTGAGCGTCGCGCAGGGCCTGATGCGGTGGTTGCCCCTTCATCAGGCGCGAGTAAAGCGCGCTCATCAGCGCCTGGGTGCCGGCGTCGCTGACTTCCCACAACGACGACACCACCGACGACACCCCGGCTTCCTGGAAGGCGCGCCTGAGACCATAGACGCCCTCGCCCTCGTGGATTTCACCCAAGCCGGTTTCGCAGGCCGACAGAATGGCCAACCGGGTGCCGGCCAGATTGAGGTCCAGCACTTCCAGCGCCGTCAGCACGCCGTCATTGTCGGTGTCGATCTCACCCAAGACCGGGGCATTGGCATTGATGCCGGCAAAGGCCAAGCCCGCCCGCAGCAACGGATTGTCGCCCGGCGGCGGGATCTGGATATCGCCGCCACGCTGCAATTTCAGCAAGCGCTTACGCAAGGTGTCATCGGCTTTCAAGAAGAAGCCGTGGGTGGCGATGTGCAGCACCTCGGGCGCTTCGGTCATCTGCCGCAGCACCGATTCCTGGGCGCTGCCCTTGCTGAAGATGGTGCTCTTTTTCCCCTGCTGATCCACCGTGGTGCGGATGATCTGGCCTTCGCGCTCGGCGCCGGGCAGCGGGTCGAAACGCAGGCCGCGCATGCCCGACGACATGCCGCGCAGACCGTCCGACAGGCCGGCGGCCCGGCTTTTGCCGCGCACGCTGTCCAGCTTTTCCTTGCCGGTGACAGCGTCGGTTTCGTAATCGGGGCCGGCATTGATCATATAGCCGCCCTTGGCCGCCTTCAGCCGTGACGGCAACAGATTGCGCGACGAGGTGAAGATGTGCAGGTCCAGCCCTTCGATCAGATATTTGCCGTCGCTTTCCACCAAGGCGGCGAAGGGCATGATGTTCAAGACGCCATCGGGAATGATATAGGCCACCGGCGCCTGACCGATGGTCTTGGCGATGGGCTTCCAGATCAGGTCATAGGAATCCTGGCCGCTTTCCAGCAATTCGTCGAAATCCAGTTCTTCATCCTGGATGTCCTTGCGGTACTTCAGCACCGAATCGGCGACCTTCTTGGCATCGGCATAGGGCACCATGCCGAACACCGCCTTGCCGTCCTTTTTCGTCAAGGTCGCCGCCACCAGCTTTTGCTGGCCCTCGACCCCGTACAGCAGATAATCCACCAACACCGCCTTGTCGGCCAAGGCGGCGACCAGTTGGTCGACGCTGATCTTGTCGGTGGTTTGCAGGAACCGCGCACTGGCACGGCCCAACTGGCCTTGCAGGATGTCGATGCGGTCGCGCAGATTGACCAGGATTTCGGCGTGACGTTCGCCGGTTTCCGGCACCGGGCCGGACAGGGTCAGCGCCCCCAGCTTCTTGCGGGTGGCTTCCAACTCATTGGTCAGTTTGGCCAGTTCCGGGTTGCCGGACAGGCGGTTGGCCTGCTGGATTTCCGACGCCACCTTCAACAGCAGTCCCTTGCGGTACAGGCTGATCTCGATCAGGGCACGCCCGGCATCGGCGCCGCCGTGACGAACCAGCAGGTCCATATAGGCGGCCAGTTCCGGGTTGTGCAGGCGGATATAGCCCTCGCGCGCGTTCTCGCCGGTGACATAAAGCATGGTGTTGAGGAAGTCGTTGCGGCGAACGAAGGTTTCGCGCCGGATCTTCAAGGCGGCGGCGAAATCGCCCTTGTCTTCCAGAACCCCGGCCAGCGAGTTCAGCGTCTCGAAGGTATAGGGATGGACCTTGCCCAACACCGCGTCATCGGCGGCCAGGGTCTGTTCCAGCAGCGTGCGCGACGCATCGGCGCGGCCCTGCTTGCGCAACAGCACCCCCATGTCATGCATCGAGCGCAAGGTGTCCAGATGCTTGTCGCCCAGACTCTGACGGCGCGCCGCCAGGGTCTTGGTCAGGATCGGCTCGGCCTCGGCCAGTTTACCCTGGCCCATCAAGGCGCGGCCCAGATTGTTGGTTGCCTTCAGGGTGTCGATATGGTTGGCCCCGTTCAACTGGGTCCATTCCGCCACCACGCCCGCGAATTCCGTCGCCGCCTGCTCGTAACTGCCTTGCAGCATATGCAAGTACGCCAGATTGTTGGCGAAGGCCACCGTGTTGGGGTGCTTGCCGCCCAGACGGCGGGTGTGCACGGCCAGAGCCGATTTATAAAGCGCCTCGGCCTTGTCGAACTCGCCCTGGCTTTCATGCAGCAGGGCCAGATTGTTCATGCCGATGACGGTGTTGACATGATCGTCACCGTAAAGCTTGCGCGAGGCTTGCAGCGCATCGCGCAAATAAGGCTCGGCCCGGTCGAACAGACCGGCCTTTTCCAGGATTTCGCCCAGATTGTTGGCGGCGATGATGGTGAATTGATGATCGGCGCCCAAGACCTTCAAGAAGCGCTCATGCGCATCCTTGAAGGTGGCCTCGGCCTCGCGCAAGTTCCCTTGCTGGCGCTGGATGCTGCCCAGCGAAGACAGCGCCGACACCGTGGCCGGATGATCGGGACCATAGGCCTTGGTGTTGAAGGCGATCACCTCGCCGATGGTGGTTTCCGCCCCGGCATATTCACCGATGGCCACCAGCACGTCGGCCAGATCGCTCTTGCCGGCGATGGTGCGGGTGGTGTCGCCGGCGGCGCCGGCCTCGGCCACCACGCCCTCCAGCAAAGCGCGGGCCTGGGGGGCGTCGCCGCGCTTCAAGGCGATGCGGGCCGCTTCCAGCCGCGCATCCAGATTGGCTGCCTCGCCCGGCGGGTTGGTCACCCGCAGGACCAGCACCGCCTGGGTGGCGGCGGCGGCGGCTTCGGCCAGATTGCCGGCACCGCGCGACACGGCCGCCTGCAATGACAGACACTTGGCGGTGGTCGGGTGGAAGTCGGTGAACAGGCCCTTCAACTGGCCGCACACGTCCTGGGTGATCTTGTCGGCATCGGCATAACGACCGCCGTTGAGCAGCGGCGTCACCACCGCCAGCCGGGCGGCCAGCGCCTGCGGATGAGCGGGGCCGAAATCCTTGACCGCCGCGTCGGCACTGAGTTGGGCGATTTCCGCCGCTTTGTCGTATTGGGCCAGGGCGGCGAAATGATTGGCCAAGGCCGTGTTCAGCGCCAGGGCTTCCGGGTGGCCGGCGCCCAAGGTCTTGCCAGCCGCATCGATGGTCTGGCGCAGCACGGCTTCCGCTTCTTCCGCCTTGCCGGCCATACCCAGCACCCGGCCCAGATCGCCACCGCTGGCCAGCGTGGCCATATGGCCCTCGCCCAGATTGTCGCGGGCGATGCCCAGCGCCTGACGGGCGCGGCTTTCGGCAGTGGCCAGATCGCCACCGCCGGCAGCCGTGCTGGCCGCCTGCCGGGTGCGCTGCCACATGGCGACGATGCGGGCCTTGTCGTCACTGACGCCAGAGGCGGCCTGGGTTTTCTGCGCCACCCAGGCCGGCGGCACGTCCACCAGCTTGGTGATCTCACCGGCGTAAAGGATTGCGTCATCCGTCGCCTTGGCGGCGATGGCCAGGGGCAGGGCGGCCTTGAACAAAGGCAACGCCTGATCGGTCTTGCCCAACGCCATGGCCAGCGAGGCGGCGTTGTGGACGTGGTTACGGTCCGACGGCACCAATTGGTGCGCCTTGAGATAATCGGCATAGGCCTGTTCGGCATTGCCGGCGGCCAGGGCTTTCTTGGCCTGGACGACCAACTTGTCGGCCTGCGACTTAGCCTGGGCCGAAACCTTGACGGCAGCGGGGACGGCAGCCGGTTCGGCGGCGACGGCCATGCTCGGCGCCACCAGCAACAAGGCGGCGGCCAAAGCGGCGGAATGGTACAGAGCCTTCATTCTGATGCTCCTAGGGTGTGCCTTACTTTTCCTTGGCGGTATAAGAGCCATCCCAATCGGCGGGCGGCGGCTCGGCTTCATAATGGGCGATACGGTCGAGATAGATTTTATAAAGCATGCGGTTGGGTTCGAGTTCGGACAAGGCCTGAAACTCTGCCTTGGCCTCACTAAAGCGGGCAGCGCGATAAAGCGCCAGGGCCGCCGTATAGCGGGCCAGGATATCCAGCGTCTGCTGATCCACATCGCCGTCGAAGCCCAGGGGCTCGAAGGTGCGCACCGGCTGGTCCTTGCCCTTGACCTTGACCAGATCGACCTCGCGGGCGATCAGGCCGGGCACCTGGGCCAGGGTGTATTCGCTGATCTGGGTGAAGATGCCGTATTGCTTGGTCAGGCTTTCCAGGCGCGAGCCCAGATTGACGGCATCACCCATCACCGTATAGGCCAGCCGGAAGTCGGATCCCATGTTGCCGACGCTCATCACCCCGGTATTGAGGCCGACACCGATCTTCAACGGCTTCCAGCCCCGGGCGATGAAACTTTCCGACAATTCGTCCATGGTCTTGCCCATGGCCAGGGCGGCGCGCACCGCGTGTTCGGCGTGGTTCTCGTCGCGAAGCGGCGCCCCCCAGAAGGCCATGATGGCGTCGCCCATATACTTGTCGATGGTGCCGCGATTGGCCTGGATCACCCGGGTCATGGGCGACAGGAAGGCATTCATCAAGGTGGTCAGATCTTGCGGGCTCAGGCCTTCGGAGATGGTGGTGAAGCCGCGCACGTCCGAGAACAGCACGGTCATTTCCCGGCTTTCGCCGCCGACCGAGACTTCCTGGCCGCTTTCGTTCATTTCCTTGACCAGTTCCGCCGGGATGTACTGGCCGAAGGTCTTGGATATCTGCTTCTTCTGGTTACGCTCGACCATATAGGCGCGATACTCGATCAAGACGTAAGACAGGATGCCGGCGGCCAGGGCATAGGACAGCGGCAGCACCAGTCCGGCATGCACATAGACCGCGGTGACGGCGACGACGAAACCGCCCAGGATGATGACGGCGCCGACGGCGCGAAACACCGGACGGCTGAAGGCGACCGCCAGCAGGATCATCAGCATCATCAACACCGAGGTGACGGCGGCGGCCAACGGCGTGCCGGCGGCGCGCAGCGGCGCCCCCTTGAGGATCGAGCTGATGGTGTCAGCGATGATTTCCACCCCATAGACCATACCGACCGGGGTATCGAACCAATCATGCGACACTTCCGAGGTGTCGCCGACCACCACGATCTTGTCCTTGACCCAATAACCCAGCTCTTCCTTTTCCGCCTCGTCCAGTTGCGAGATGTCGAGAAACTCAAGGGCGCTGATTCCCGCCGACTGGCTGAGGAAACGGGTGCCGCTGGGCAGGGGCGGGAAGTCGATATAAAGATGGTTGCCGTGATCCAGCGGCACCTTCAGGTCGCCGAAGGACAGGACGTTGTTTTCCAGTTTGGGCTGTTGTCCCAGATACATGGCGACCGCCTGCACGGCGAAGGGCCAGCCGTGGCGTTCCTTGGTGATGTCCGGGTGAATCTTCAGCCGCGACAGCACGGTCAGCAGGGCCGAATTGGAGGAGATGTTCGTATAGCCGCTGACCGAGGCCTCGTCCAACAGCTTGGTCGGATAGTTGAGCTTGACGAACTTGCCGTGCTCGAACTGCCCTTGCGCCACCAAGATGGTGTTGCCGGCATCCTTCAACGCCGCCGCCAAGGTGGGGTCTTCATTATAAGAGCTGGGGAAATCCATCAGCATGTCGACGGCCACCACTTTGGCGCCGAGTTCCTTGATGTTGCTGATGATGGCACCGATATCGGTACGGCGCAGGGGATAGCTGCCATAGGCCTTGAAGAACGGTTCGTCCACATTGACCAGGACCACGTCCTTGGAAATGCTTAAATCCTTCTGGTCGCCATAGGCGATGCGCATCTGGTGGCGGAACGAATTGGCCTGATCCTCCAACAGGGCGAACCATTCAAAATGCTGCGCCGGCAAGGCCAGCAGAAACAGCAGCACGGTCAGCAGCACATCGCGCCTGGCCAGAAAACCCATCTTCCCTCTCCCCACGCCCACTCACGAAAAGAACGGCGGACACTCAACGAAAAAAGCGGCGGGACTGTTCGTCCCGCCGCTTCGGTCCGATCGATCAGTTGCCTTCCAACTGCTCGTTATAGACCAGAGCTTCCTTTTGCCGCAGGTCGCGCAGCTTGAGGTCGTTATAGGTCTTGATCAGCAGCGGACGCATGTCGTTGTCGTCCTTATGAGAAGCGAAGTGCTTGCGATAGGCATCCATGGCGGCAACGGTGACGCCCTTGGAGTCGAGATAATTGCCAAGCGCGAATTCATCGCCGGTCGAGGCCGCCTTGACGCGGGCGACGCCGTCGACCAGGGCCTTGTCCTCGGTCGCCGACAGCCAGACGATGGTGCCACCCTTTTCGGTCTGACCAACGGCCTGGCCGCCTTCGGTGACGGTGACGCCGAAGGAATGCGCCCCCGGGGTCAGGCTGGGCACGCGGAAGCGCACCATCTCGCCGCTGGTCGCCGGCACGGCATGGGAAGTGCCGTCGATGACCAGGGTATAGCCGTACTGGGCCCCCATGTTTTCCCACACCAGATCGGGATAGGTCGGGCTAAGGGTGATGTCGGAGGCGACGCGCAGCTTGAGGTCGGCGGCTTCCTTCTTCACCGAGCGACGCACGGTGGTGTATCGCTGGGCCTCGGCGAAGCGGTTGGACAGACCGGCGACCAGATCGCCGCTGGCCGCTTCGGGGGCCGACAGGCTGCCCGACACCGCCTTGGGGCCGGCGGCGGTGATTTCCACCACCGAATTGGCGCCGATGGTCTGGGCCATGCCGGAATTCTGGTCGATCAGCTTGCCGCCGCCATCGGCACCGGTGCGGACCTGAGTTCCGACGAACAGGAACTTGTTGCGGGTGACCGGCGCCCATTTGTCGCCGCCCTTGCTGGTCTCGACCGCGCCGGCAACCTGCATCAGCATGGAAACCGGCGGCTCCGAGGCCTGTACCGCCTGGGTCCATCCCATCATCATCAGGCCTGCCGCCAAGGCCACTGCGAGTATTCTGCTCATTGCCTGCTCCGTCGGTTAATGCCGCCCGGGCACCGCCCGGGCCGGATATCCGGATTGGATATCAAGATCGTTGCCCCGCACATCACGGGTTATAGTTCTTCATTATGCCCCCAAGCGCAAAAGAATGCATCAGGTGAGCACCGGAAGAATCGCCGGGTGATGAACTTTAATTTTAAGGACACCGGGCAAAACCTTTGGTTTTCAGCGGCACTCAACGGCCATTACTATAAAGGGTTGTGGCGCATCACCCCAAACAGAACCGAGTATGCACACCAAAGACAGCCTCGCTCCACTCTGTGCATATTGAATAAATACGCACAGCAGTTTGGTTATATTGCGTCAACCATTGTTGAAAACTTGACGTTTCCAAACGACCAAGACAAATTACATACGCGTAATATGTCCATGGGCATTGATGATTTGGGGACAGGCAATGCTGCAAAATCTACGTTTGTGGGCCAAGATCACCTTGGCCATGGGGATTTCCGTTGCCCTGGTTGTGGCCGCCCTAACCGCCGTCAACCTGGGCAATCTGGACGACGTGGTCGCCCAGGCGGAAAAGTCCGAGCTTGACGGCCATGTCCGCGCCATCGCCCAAGCCATCGCCATGGAAAGCCGTACGGCGGAAGCCTTGTCGCAATTCGTCGCCGCCATGCCCCTGGTCCAGGACAAGTTCAGCGACGGCGACCGTAACGCCCTGACCAACCTGTTCCAGGCCACTTTCAAGCCCATGGCCAGCGGTTTCGGCATCGAGCAGTTCCAGTTCCACACACCGCCGGCAACCTCGTTCCTGCGTCTGCACAAGCCCGAGAAGTTCGGCGACGATCTGTCGTCGTTCCGCTTCACCGTAGTCAACACCAACAAGACCGGCAAACCCACCCGCGGCCTGGAAGGCGGCGTCGCCGGCTTAGGGATTCGCGGTGTGGTGCCGGTGTTCGGTCGTTCCGGCCCGGTGGGCTCGGTGGAATTCGGCATGACCTTCGGCCAGAGCTTCTTCGATTCGTTCAAGACCCGCCAGGGTGTGGACGTGGCCCTGCATCTGGTGGCCGATGGCAAGCTCAGCACCTTCGCCTCGACCATGGGCAAGGACCCGGTGATGGCCAAGGACCTGCTGATGAAGGCCTTTGCCGGCGAGGCCCAATTGGCCCACCTGGAACTGAACGGCGCCCCCAAGGCGGTCTATGCCGCCACCATGCAGGATTATTCCGGCAAGGCCATCGGCGTCATCGAAGTAGCCATGGACCGCAGCCATTACCTCACTTCGTTTCAGCGGGCGCGCAACACCTCGATTTTGGTCGGGCTGGTCGCCCTGGCCGCCGGCTTGGCGCTGGCGCTGTTGACCGCCCGCGGCCTGACCCAGCGCATCGGCGCCCTGATGGAAGGGGTGCGCCACGTGGCCAAGGGTGACCTGACCGTACAGATCACCGCCGATGGCCAGGACGAATTGGGCGATCTGGCCCGCGCCGCCATGGACATGCGCGAACAACTGCACAAACTGGCGCTGGAAGTGCGCGCCCACGCCCAGGCGGTGCACGCCGCCGCCCAGGAAATCGCCGGCGCGGTCGAGGGTCAGGCCGCCACCTCGTCGGAGATGTCGGCCTCGGTGGCCGAGATCACCTCGACCATGGAGGAATTGTCGGCGTCGTCGACCCAGATCGCCGAACATTCCAAGTCGGTGGTCGATATCGCCAACACCACCTATGACAATTCCCGCAAGGGCACCGAGGCCATGGCCCAGGTGCTGGGCAAGATGGGCGACATCCAGCAAGACAACCAGCACTCGCTGAAGGAAATCCTGGACCTGGGGACACGGTCCAAGGAAATCAGCAAGGTGATGGAAATCATCAACGCGGTGGCCGACCAGACCAAGCTGATCGCCTTCAACGCCGCCCTGGAAGCGGCCAGCGCCGGCGAGGCCGGCCGCCGTTTCGGTGTCGTCGCCGCCGAAATCCGCCGTCTGGCCGACAGCGTCACCGATTCCACCGGCGAGATCGAAACCAAGATCAGCCAGATCCAGGATTCCATCTCGCGGCTGGTCATCACCTCGGAAAAGGGCGCCGCCGGCATCGACGCGGGCATGACCGCCACCGGCCACACCTCGGACCGCCTGGACGAACTGGTCGAGGCGGCGCACCACACCAGCAGCGCCGCCCAACAGATTTCGCTGTCCACCCAGCAGCAACGCACCGCCAGCAATCAGGTGGTGGTGGCCCTGCGCGAGATCGTCACCGCCTCCAGCCACACCGCCCAATCCATCACCCGCATTTCCGACGTCAGCCGCGACATGACCCGGCTGTCGGCGGAACTGGACACCCTGGTCAACCGCTTCCGCCTGGACCCCGGCTGAAAACGGCGGCGCCCCGGTGATGACCGCCCCCCCGATCCGCGTGCTGCTGGCCGATGACAGTGCCTTGGCCCGCGGGCTGCTGCGCGGCTTCCTGGAAGCCGATGGCGGTTTCCAGGTGGTGGGCGAGGCCTGCCATGGCCGCGAGGCGGTGGAGATGGTCCTCGCCCTGCGCCCCGATCTGGTGACCATGGACCTGGAAATGCCGGTCATGGGCGGGCTCGAGGCCATCGCCGAAATCATGGCCAGCAAGGCGGTGCCCATCTTGGTGGTGTCGTCGGTGGCCGATGCGGCCAACGCCTATGCCGCCGTGGCCAAGGGCGCCGTCGATGTGGTCAGCAAGCCCAGCCTGGACCCGGACGAGCAACGCGACTTCGTCGCCAAGGCCCGTTTGGTGTCGAAAATTCCGGTCATCACCCATGTCCGCGCCCTGCGCGTCGGCGCCCCGACGGTGGAAGCGCCGCCACCCCGGTCGCAACCGGCGCTGCCCGTTGATCTGGCCGCCGCCAGCGGTCGGGCCTTTTTCATCGCCTCGTCCACCGGCGGGCCGCAGGCCCTGGCCCATTTACTGACTCGTTTGCCGGCGGATTTCCCCTGTCCGGTGCTGGTGGCCCAGCATATCGCCGACGGTTTCGCCGCCGGCATGGCCGACTGGCTGGGCAGTCTTGCTCCGCTGCCGGTGCGGCTGGCGACCCAAGGCGATCTGGTCGCCCCCGGCATCATCTATGTGGCGCCGTCGGAACGCCATCTGGCCGTCACCCACAGCCGCCGCCTGACCTTGCTGGAGCGCCAGTCCAAAGATGTCTACCGCCCCAGTTGCGATGCGCTGCTGGAAAGCGGCGCGGCGGTGTTCGGACGCCGCGCGGTGGGCATCATCCTCACCGGCATGGGCCGCGACGGCGCCAGCGGCATGGCCGCCATCAAGGAAGCCGGCGGCACCACCATCGCCCAGGACGAGGCCAGCTCGGTCATTTACGGCATGAATCGGGTCGCGGTAGAGCAAGGGGCGGTGGACCGGGTGCTGGCCCTGGACGCCATCGCCGCCGCCATGGCCGAACTGGCGGGGAGGAACGGATGACTGGCCCAACCCTGCAAGGCTTCAAGGATCTGGTCAGAGGCCGCTGCGGCCTGATGCTGGAAGGCAATGGTGAGGAAACGCTGAAAGCGGCCATAGCCGCCCGCATGCAGGCCACCGGCGTGCTGGGCGAACAGGCCTATCTCGCCCGGTTGACCACCAATGAGGCCGAGTTCCAGGAACTGGTCACCTTGCTGACCATCAACGAGACCTATTTCTTCCGCGAGCCCGAGCAACTGGCCCTGCTGACCGAAAAGATGGTGCCGCGTCTGCTGGCCTTGCGCGGTCCGGGCCGGCCCATCCGCATCCTGAGCGCCGGCTGCTCCACCGGCGAGGAACCCTATTCCATCGCCATGGCCCTGTTGGACCAATACGGCGAGGCCATGGGGTCGCTGGTCCGCCTTTATGCCGGCGACATCGACCATCTGGCCCTGGCCAAGGCCCGCGCCGGTCATTACAGCGCCTTCTCCTTCCGCGCCCTGTCGCCCGAGCGCCAGCAGCGCTATTTCGCCCCCATCGGTCGCCACGGCTTCGCCCTGGCCGAAACCGTGCGGACACGGGTCGAATTCCATCACCTCAATCTATTGTCGGCGGAACCACCCGCCAGCCTGCATGATTTCGACATCGTGCTGTTCCGCAACGTCTCCATCTATTTCGACGCCGACACCCGCCGGGCCATCCAGCACAATCTGGCGCGGATGATGACATTGGACGGGGTGCTGCTGGTGGGCACGGCGGAGACCCTGGCCAATGATCTCGGCGTCCTGCGGCTGGTGGAAGAAGACGGCCATTTCTATTTCGCCAAGGGCGCCGCCGCTCCACCGCCGCCCAGGCCGTCGCGCTCGCCGCCGCCAGCACCACCAGCACCGCCGCCCAAGCCGAACCGCCCGGTGCCGGCCCCCGTCGTCGCCACCGTCGTCGCCACCGCCGCACCGGCTCCCGACCTGGACACCGCCCGCCGCCTGATCCGCGACAAACGCCACGACGAGGCCGGCGCCTTGTTGCGCGGCATTCTGGCCCAAAGTCCCGACCATCTGTCGGCGCTGGTGCTTTTGGCCCATGTCCAGGTGCTGCGGCGCGATCACCCGGCGGCCCAGACCTTGGCCCAACGGGCGCTGGAGCTTGATTCCTGGTCGGTCGAGGCCATGGTGGTCCAAGGCTTCGCCGCCAAATGGCAAGGCGACCACGACGCGGCCATCCGCTGGTTCAAGCAGGCGGTCTATACCCGCCATCATTGCTGGGTGGCGCAATATTATCTGGCGGAATCCTATCGCGCCGCCGGCCAACCCGATCTGGCCCGGCGTACCTATCGGGTCGCATTGCAGCACCTGACCCAGCACCCCGACGGCGACGGCGGCCTGAGCCTGCCGCTGGGCCTGCCGGTGGCCGAGGTGCGCTTCCTGTGCGAACGTCACGCCGGCGGACGGGGATAGACCATGGCCTTGGACGTCAAACGCTTTGTCGCCCGGTTCGTCGAGGAAGCCCGCGACCATCTGCGCCGCCTCGAGGAAGGCTTGAGCCTGTTGGCCGGCGGCAGTGCCGATACCGAGGCCATCAACGCCATCTTCCGCTCGGCCCATACGGTCAAGGGCTCGTCGCGCATGCTGAAACTGACCGCCATCACCGAAACCGCCCACAAGGTGGAAGACGTGTTGGGGGCGTTGCGCGACGGCAGCCTGAAGCCCAGCCCCGATCTGTGCCGGCTGTTGCAGCGCGGCGTCGATGCCATGGCCGCCCAGGTGGATCAGGTGGCCGAAACCGGCACCCCGTCGCCCGCCGATGCCGATCTGTGCGCCGCCCTGACCCAAGTGCTGGCCGGCGGCGAGACCGCTCCCACCCCGTCGCCGCCAGCGGAAGCGCCGCCGCCACCTCCACCGCCGCCCGAGGTCAAACTGAAATCGGCGGAAACCGTCCGCGTGCAATTGTCCAAGCTGGACGAGTTGATCAAGCTGATGGGCGAGGTGGTGTCCAGCCATGCCCGCCTGCGCCAGCGTCTGGTCGATTTGCGCGGCATCGACCGCGCCGCCGGTGAAACGGCGCCGTTGCTGCAAACCTTCGGCCGCGACCTGCGTGACGATGTCTTCACCCAGGAATTGCTGATGGAGGAGCTGCACAAAAAGGCGCTGATCATGCGCATGCTGCCCTTGTCCATCGTCTTCGAGCCGGCGGCGCGGATGATCCGCGACCTCGGCCGCTCGCTCGGCAAGGACGTGCAATGCGTCACCACCGGTATGGACATCGAACTGGATCGCCAGTTGATCGACCGCCTGTCCGACCCCATCGTCCATCTGCTGCGCAACGGCGTCGATCACGGCATCGAAAGTGCCGAGACCCGGCACGCCGCTGGCAAGCCTGCGCACGGAACGCTGAAATTGTCGGCGCGCCAGGACGGCGGCTTCGTCGTCGTCGAGGTCAGCGATGACGGCGGCGGCCTGCCGGTGGAGTTCATCCGCGACAAGGCGGTGAAGAAAGGCCTGCTGACGCCGGAACAGGCGCAAGCCATGACCGAGACCGAGATCATCGACCTGATCTTCCTGCCCGGCTTTTCCACCTCGTCCATCATCACCGATGTCTCCGGTCGCGGCGTCGGCATGGATGTGGTCAAGCGCTGCGTCGTCGACGACCTGCAAGGCTCCATCGCCGTGGAAACCCGCCCCGGCCAGGGCACCACCTTCGCCATGCGCCTACCCCTGTCGCTGGCGGTGATGCGGGTGCTGCTGGTGGAGGCGGGCGGCCAGACCTTCGGTTTCACCGCCCAATATGTCGCCCATCTGCTGGACGTGGCCGATGATCGCATCATCACCGTGGCCGAACGCAAGGCGGTGATCATCCAAAACGAATTCGTCCCCGTAGTGTCGCTGGCCGAACTTCTGGGCCTGCCCGCGCCCGCCGTCGCCCGGCGCGGCGGCAACCTGCTGGTGGTGGTGCGAGTGCGCAACGAAAAGCTGGCGCTCAAGGTCGGGCAGTTGCTGGACGAGCGTGACATGGTCATCAAGCCGCTGCCTGAACATCTGCGCCAGTTGCCGCTGGTGTCGGGCATGGTGATGACCGGACGCAACGATCTGGTCAGCGTGTTGCAGGCCTCGGCCTTGCTGGAGGCGGCACGGCGTCAGCGCGGCGGCGCCACCGCCATGACCGCGCCCGATGGCGGGCGGGCGGGTATCCGCGTGCTGGTGGTGGACGATTCGCTCAACACCCGCGAGATCGAAAAGGACGTGCTGGAAGCCCAGGGCTTCATCGTCACCTTGGCCGAGGATGGCCAGGACGGCCTCGACAAGGCCCGGTCCGGTCATTTCGACGCCGTGCTGACCGACGTGGAAATGCCCAACATGGACGGCTTCACCCTGACCGCGGCGCTCAGGCGCGAGGATCGCTACCGGGATATTCCCATCATCATCATCACCTCGCGCGAGAAGGCCGAGGACAAGCGGCGCGGCATCCAGGTGGGCGCCGATGCCTATATCGTCAAGGGCGATTTCGATCAAAGCAATCTGGTCGACACGCTGAAAAGTCTGCTGGGGTAAAGGATGGGCGCGATGAAGATTCTGGTGGTCGACGACGACGTCCTGGCCGGCGAGATGACGGCGGCGGTGCTGGAGGATGCCGGGTACGGCATCGTCCTCGCCGAAAACGCCATCGAGGCCATGGAAAAGCTGAACGACGAGGCGGGCATCGCCTTGATCGTGTCGGACATGAACATGCCCATGGTCAGCGGCATCGACCTGTTCCGCGACCTGCGCGAGCAGGGCGTGGACATTCCCTTCATCCTGCTCACCGGCGACGCGCCGGGGCCGCTGAAGGCAGCCGAGCCCAGGCTGGATGATTGCCTGACCAAGGACTTCACCTTGGAGACCTCGCTGATCCAGTCCATCAACGCGGTGATGGCGCGCCGCGCCTGAGACCTGGAAGCAGAAGCACGACCATGGAAAATCGATCCCCCTCGTTGCGCGAAAAGGTCAAACAGCTTCGCCGCACCTTCGTCGACAAGCTGCCGGGCACGCTGGCCGAAGCCCGCCGCCTGTGCGACCTGCTGGTGCGGGTGCCGTCCGACGATTCCACCTTGGATGATCTGTACCGCACCTTTCACAGCATCAAGGGCACCGCCGCCTCGTTCGGATTGCTGGAAATCAGCGCCGAGGGCGCCGGCGGCGAGCAATTGGTGTTGCAATTGCAGGGTCTGGAAGGCGGATCGCGCGGACAACAATTGCCGGCACTGCTGCCCGGCTTCCAGCAACGGCTGGAACGGCTGGAGGAGTTGTGGAAGCTGGCCCGCCAAGCCGATGAAAGCAACAGCAGCCCCGAATCCCCCAGCTTCGACCTGGGTAAGGAAGGGGCCAAGGCGGCAAGCAAGAAATTGTTCATCTGCGACGACGACGAAGCGCAGGCCGAGATTTTGGCGGCGCAATTGTCGTGCTTCGGCTATGGCGTGACCATCTTCACCAGCCCGGACAGCATGCGCGCCGCCTTGCTGGTGGCGCCGCCCGATGCGGTCATCATGGACATCGTCTTTCCCGGCGGTGTCAACGGCACCGACGTGGTCGCCAATCTGCACCGGGAAATGCGGGCGCCGCCGCCGGTGGTGTTCGTCTCGTCCCGGCGCGATTTCGAGCCGCGCCTGCGCGCCGTCCAGGCCGGCGGCGAGGCCTATTTCCCCAAGCCGGTCAAGGCCATCGAACTGGTGGAAATCCTCGATTCGCTGACCCTGGGACAAGAGCCGGAACCGTTCCGCGTCTTGGTGGTCGACGACGAACCGGAAGTGGCCGCCTATCACAGCTTCATCCTCGAACAGGTGGGCATGACCACCCGCCTGCTGCACGAACCGGCGACCATCTTGGACGTGCTGACCGAGTTCAAGCCCGATCTGGTGCTGATGGACATGTACATGCCCACCTGCACCGGGCGCGATCTGTCGCGGCTGATCCGTCAGGTGCCGGAATTCATCAGCCTGCCCATCGTCTTTCTGTCGAGCGAGACCAACAAGGTCAAGCAGGTGTCGGCGCTGCGCGTCGGTGCCGAGGGCTTTTTGACCAAGCCGATCCAGCCTGAAGACCTGATCAGCGCCGTGGCCATCCGGGCCGAACGCATGCGCACGCTGCGATCCTTGATGGTGCGCGACAGCCTGACCGGATTGTTCAACCACACCTTCATGTCGCAATTTCTGGAAACCTCGCTGGCCTCGGCCCGACGCGACGACGGCATGTTGTGCTTCGTCATGATCGACGTCGATCATTTCAAGCAGGTCAACGACACCTACGGCCACCCCGCCGGCGATCAGGTGCTGGTCGCCCTGGCCCGGCTGCTGCAACAGCGCCTGCGCAATTCGGATATGGTCGGGCGCTATGGCGGCGAGGAATTCGCCGTCATCTTGCAAGATATCGGCACCGACGAAGCCAGGCGCATCGTCGATGATCTGCGCGCCGATTTCGCCAAGGTGCGCTTTACCGCCGGCGACGGCGACTTTTCCTGCACCTTCAGTGCCGGCATCGCCGGCTATCCGGGCAAGGCCCAGGCCGATCTGTTGCTGGAAAGCGCCGATCAGGCGCTGTACGTGGCGAAGAAATCCGGTCGCAATCAGGTCCAGGTGGCGCCATGACCGACGACATGTCCCCCGACGACGACATCCTTGCCCTGGATCAGGTGCTGGCGGTCAAACGCAGTGCCGCCGGGCCGGTGGTCGATGTGGACGAACCATCGGTCAAGCTGGTGGTTTTCGTCCTCGGCACCGACTGGTTCGCCTTTCACGGCGAGCGCATCAAGGAAGTGCTGTCCGATTGCCCGGTCTATTTCCTGCCCGGTTGCCCGCCCAGCCTGGAAGGGGTGATCAATGTCCGCGGCGACATCGAATCGGTGATCCGCCTGCGCGTGCTGCTGCGTCTGGCCGAAGACAACGGCGCCATGACCGGATCACGTATCCTGCTGGGCCAAGGCGCCGCCATGCGCAGCGGCATCCGCGTCGACCGCGTCGAGGAAGTGATGGATGTGCCGCAAAGCGCCATCCAACCGCCGCCGCATACCATCGCCGAGCATCTGCGGCCCTTGGTCCTGGGCATCGTGTCGTTCCAGGACCACATGGTGACGGTGCTCGACCTGGAACGCATCTTCCAGGATTACCGGGCCGGGGGCCTTTAGGTCGTGGATCTGACCGGACATGGCGTGCGGATGGTGCGTTTCAGCGCCGGCGGCCACGCTTTCGCCGTCGAGGCCCGCCACGTCCGCGCCATGCTGACCACTGCGCCGGAACAGGCACGGCAGGCGGAAGATTTGCTGGGGCTGGCTCTGCTGCCCGGTCCGCGCCGCTGGCTGGTGATGGAAGCCGACGGCGTCCCCCACTGCATCGAGGTGGCCGAGCCGGTCCGGTTACAGGTCATCGACGCCCAGGATATCCACCTGCCGCCGCCCCTGCTGGCGGCCCGACTGACTCTGCCGGCCCTGATCGCCATCGCCTTCGATCACCAAGGGCCGGTGCTGGTGCTCGACCCGCTGTCCCTGTTGGTCAGATAAAGCAACAGCCGGCCCCAGGACCTGGGACCGGCTGCCATGGAACGGATCGGAAAAGCCCCGATCAGGGCCGACCGATGCTGATATAGGTGAAACCGGCTTCCTGCATTTCCACCGGGTCGTAGACATTGCGCAAATCCACCACCACCGGGGATTTCAGCGCCGCCTTCACCTTGGACAGGTTGAGGGCGCGGAATTCATTCCATTCGGTGACGATCACCAGGCAATCGGCCCCAGCCAGGGTGGTATAGGCATCGTCGCAATAGGTGATGCCGGACAGCATCTTCTTGGCTTCTTCCATGCCCTCGGGATCGAAGGCCTTGACCACCGCCCCGGCTTCCACCAGTGCCGGCACGATATCCAGCGACGGGCTGTCGCGCATGTCGTCGGTGTTGGGCTTGAAGGTCAGGCCCAACACGGCGACGGTCTTGCCCAAGACCGAGCCGCCGCAGGCGGCGACCACGCGCTCGGCCATGGCCTTCTTGCGCTTGTCATTGACATCGACCACGGTCTCGATGATGCGCAAGGGGGCGCCGAAATCCCGCGCCGTCTTGACCAGGGCCAGGGTGTCCTTGGGGAAGCACGAGCCGCCATAGCCGGGACCGGGATGCAGGAACTTCTTGCCGATGCGGCCATCCAGGCCGATGCCCCTGGCCACGTCATGGACGTTGGCGCCGACCTTTTCGCACAGATCGGCGATTTCGTTGATGAAGGTGATCTTGGTCGCCAGGAAGGTGTTGCCGGCGTACTTGATCAGTTCCGAGGTGCGGCGCGAGGTGAAGACGATGGGCGTCTCGATCAGATAGAGCACGCGGTAAAGCTGCTTCATCACCGCCCGGGCCTTGTCCGATTCGGTGCCGATGACCACGCGGTCGGGCCGCATGAAATCGTTGATGGCCGAGCCTTCGCGCAGGAATTCCGGGTTGGAGACCACATCGAACTGGGCGTCGGGCCGGCGCTTCCTGATGATCGCCTCGACCTCGTCGCCGGTGCCCACCGGCACGGTCGACTTGGTCACCACCACCGTATAACCGGTCATGGCATCGGCGATTTCCTCGGCCGCGGCATAGACATAGGACAGATCGGCATGGCCGTCGCCGCGCCGCGACGGCGTGCCGACGGCGATGAATACCGCGTCGGCGTCCTTGACCGCCGCCTTCAGATCGGTGGTGAAGGACAGGCGCCCGGCCTTGACGTTGTCGGCGACCAGTTCGTCCAGACCCGGCTCGTAGATGGGCATGACGTTTTCGTGCAGCAATTCGATCTTGCGCACGTCCTTGTCGACGCAAACCACGTCGATGCCGAATTCCGAGAAACAGGTCCCCGACACCAGACCCACATAGCCGGTGCCGATCATGGCGATACGCATGAGGTGCGATCCTTAAAGGTTAGAGCATGTTCACGCGAAGCGTGGATATGCGATGAGCCCGGAATCGTAGACGTGTGCCCCGCACACGGTGGCGCCTGCCCCCCCGGCACGGGCCATTCGCACGTCTAGAATTTATACTTGGCCAGGGCTTCGCGCACGGCATCGCCGGTATCCTCGCGCTCGAGAGCGAAGGCGATATTGGCTTCCAGCCAACCCACCTTGTCGCCGCAATCGAAACGCTGGCCGTCGAAACGCAGGCCGTGAAACGGCACCATGCCGATGGTCTGGCTGATGGCGTCGGTCAGCTGGATTTCACCGCCTGCACCCTTTTCCTTCTTGTCGAGGACGTCGAACACCGCCGGATGCAGGATGTAGCGGCCGATGATCGACAGCGTCGACGGCGCCACCGCCGGATCGGGCTTTTCAACCAACCCCTTGGCCTTGGCGACCCGACCGTTGTCGTGTTCCACATCCAAGATGCCGTAGCGCTTGGTGTGTTCGCGCGGCACGTCGGTGACGGCGACCACATGGCCGCCCAGTTCGGTGTGGGCGGCGACCATCTGCTTCAGACACGGGGTCTTGGCCAGGATCAGGTCGTCGGGCAGCAGCACGGCGAAGGGCTCGTCCTCGACCAGATCGCGGGCGCACCACACGGCGTGGCCCAGGCCCAGAGGCTCGGTCTGGCGGGTATAGCTCATCTGACCGGATTTAGGCATCCACGAGGTCACCGCCTCGACCAGATCGAACTTGCCGCGCTCCTTCAGCGTGCGCTCCAGTTCAGGGTTGTGGTCGAAATGGTCTTCCAAGGCGTTCTTGCCGCGACCGGTGACAAAGATGAAATGCTCGCAACCGGCGGCAGCGGCTTCTTCCACCGCGTATTGGATCAGCGGCTTGTCGACCACCGGCAGCATTTCCTTGGGCATGGCCTTGGTTGCGGGCAAAAACCGGGTGCCCATGCCGCCGACGGGAAACACTGCCTTGCGAACACGACGTGCCATGTACCAGCTCCTAGAATTCGTTAATCCACAATGATGGTGCGGATGGCCGCTGTTTTGCCATGGCCTCGCGCCGGACGCAACGAAAGCGTAGGATTTTTACGACAACAAGCGGTCGCGGGCCTGGTTCAGCCGCGCCGCGATCCAGGTCGAACCACCGCGATCGGGATGGTTGGCCTCCATCAGCCGGCGATGCGCCGCCTTGATGGCGGCCACATCGGCTTTAGCATCGATACCCAGGATTTCGCGGGCTTCCTCGAGGCTCATGCCGCCCGCATTCATCGGTGGGCCGGACGATGATCGGGGCGGCGGCTCGGCCCGCTGGCCCAGACCGCGCAGGCTTTTCCACACGGCATGGGCCTTGAGCGCGCGTTGCAGCCAGATCCACAGACCGGCGCCGATGGCGGCCAGACCGGACAGCTTGCCGGTCAGCACCAGAAACGTCCCGGCCAGCAGCAGCAGGCCCGCCCCCAATCCGGCCATCACCTTGGCGGCATGGCGAGGATGGTGGCGCTTGAGCCAGCCGAACAACAGCCAGGCGGCGGCGGCAAGGGCGACAAGAAGGGCAAGAGGCGCGAACATGATCCCTGGAGTATAAGCGCGAACGACCGGGATCAAGTATCCCGGCAAAAAATTCCCCCCGAAAAGCACGTGATCCCGGTAGGCGTTTTTTGCCCACCGGGATCACCATCCACCATCAGAAGGGCAGGATCACATCCAGCAATTGCTGACCATAGCGCGGCTGGGTCAGGTCGGAATTGACACCACGGCCGCCGTAATAGATGCGGGCCTCGGCGATCTTGTCGTAGGTCACCGAATTGGCGGACGAAATATCCTCGGGCCGGATGATGCCCTGGACGTTCAGTTCGCGCATTTCGTAGTTGACCCGGATTTCCTGCTTGCCGGCGATGACCAGATTGCCGTTGGGCAGCACCTGGGTGATGATCGCCGCCAGACTGACGGTCAGGCTTTCATTGCGTTCGGTCTTACCCGAATTGGTGTTGGTGCTGGTGCCGGTGGCCCCCACCAAGGTGGCCGGATTGACCGCGTCGGGCAAAATCTTGTTGAGCGAGTTCTCGAAGCCCAGCAGACCGGTGATACCGGCATCTTCCTCGGCTTCGCGCGACCGGGTCAACTTGCTCTCGAAGCTGGCGGTTTCGTTGGTGATGGCCACCGCCACGGTCAGGATGTCGCCGATTTCCTTGGCCCGCTGGTCCTTGAAGAACGCGCGCGAGCCTGGACGCCACAGGGAATTGGCGTTTTGCGGCGGCGCCACCGGCTGCGGCATGGGCATGACCACCGGTTGGTAACCGGCCCGCTGGGTCGGATCCTCGATCTTCGACACGGTGGGGCCGGAGCCCACTTCCGACAGCCGCGACAGGGCGTTGCACGCCGACAACGAGCCCACGGCCAGGGCGATCACGGTGGTGCGGAGAAGAATGCGGGAAATCATGATCGGTCGCTCCTGATCGAAACGGACTTAGTTGGACAGCACACGGGGACCGCCGGGGGTCACCGACACCAGGCCGGGACCTTCGACGACGGCTTCCACCGTGCGCTTGGATTGCAGATTGGTGATGCGGATGACGTCGCCCTTGCCGCCGGCCTCGGTGGCCTTGGCCTGGCTGGTCAGCGACATGTTGGCGGTCTTCAGCGTCACCGTGACCATGGCGTTGCGCTCCACCAGCACCGGGCGGCGCAGTTCGCTGGCCCGCAACGGCGCGTCGGCGCGTACCGGCTGGCGCGGCTCCTGACCGATGATCTGATCGACGTCGATGATGATGTCGCGCCGCGCCACGTCGGCACGCAGTTCGACCCACTTGATGTCGGCTTCGGTGATGATGTCGCCGCGGTTCAAGGGCCGCGCCAGCACCGGCACCTTGGCCACCGGGAAAAACCTGCCGTTGACGCGCTGACGCACGGCGTTGGGGCTGTTGGGGCTGTCGGCGGGCACCTCGACGGTGGCGGCGAAACGGTTGTTGCGGACATCGACGGCGACGTCGCGGATGGCGATCAGGCCCGAGACATTGGCCGGCACCATGATGTTGAGGGCGGAACGGTTGGAGACTTCCATCTCGAAGGCACCGGGCAGGCCTTCCATGGCCAGGGCGTCGCGCAGTTCCGCCTCGATCAGGCGCATGTCGACCAACTGACCGGGGCGTTCGATGACGATGCGGTCGAAACCCGAGGACGGCTGCCAGTTGATGGCGTTGGCCTGGGCCACGGCGGCCAGCCAGCGGGCATCGGCGACGATGCGCTTGCCCGGCTGCGGCGCCCCGGCCAGAACCACGTCAGCCTTGGCTCCCAGGTTGTCCCACAAATCACCCAACTTGACCACGTCGCCTTGGATGGTGGCGGTCTGCTTCAGGCTGACCGGCAAATCGGCGGCCCAGGCTTGGGCGGCGCAGAGGGTCAGGATGGTGGCGGCAAGGATGCGCTTCATGATCCGCCTCACTTCAGCTGGTTGATGGTGGACATCATTTCGTCCGAGGTCTGGATGACCTTCGAGTTCATTTCATAGGCGCGCTGGGCGCTGATCAGATTGGTCACCTCGGCCACCACGTTGACGTTCGAGGTTTCCAAGAAGCCCTGCAACAGCGTGCCGTAACCGGGCGAACCGGGATTGCCGGCCAAAACCCCGCCCGAGGCCGGGGTTTCCAGGAACAGATTGTCGCCGCGGGCTTCCAGGCCGGCTTCGTTGGCGAAATTGGCCAATTGCAGCTGACCGACCACGGTCTGATCGATGGAGCCATCGACCTTGACCATCACCTGACCGGAAGCGTTGATGGAGATGCCCACCGCGTTGTTGGGAACGGTGATGCCGGGCAGCACGGTATAGCCTTCATGGGTGACGATCTGGCCGGCTTCGGACAACTGGAACGAGCCGTCGCGGGTATAGGCGGTATCGCCCGAGGGAAGGCGGATCTGTAAGTAGCCCTTGCCCTGAATGGCCACGTCCAGCGTGTTGTCGGTGGATTGTACCGAACCCTGTTCGGTGATGCGGTAAACGGCGGTGGTCTTGACGCCCAGGCCAAGCTGCACGCCGGTCGGCACGATGGTGCCGGCGTCCGACGAGGCGGCGCCGACGCGGCGCAGGTTCTGATACAACAGGTCGCTGAACTCGGGCCGCCGCTTGGTGTAAGCGGTGGTGTTCATGTTGGCGATGTTGTTCGAGATGACTTCGACGTTGGTCTGCTGGGCCAGCATGCCCGTGGCGGCGATATTGAGCGAGCGCATCCTGATAACTCCTTCAAACGGGCATTAATTACGAGAGACGAAGACTTCCATGGCCTTCATCTGTCGTTCGTGTTCTTTTTCCAGGATGTTCTGCAACGCCTGATACTGGCGCAGAACCTCGGTCATCTTGGTGATTTCCACCACCGGCTGAACGTTGGATTCTTCCATCATCCCCTGGACGATGCTAGGCCGGGCGATGGTGTCCGGGTCCTGGGTGGTCTCGTACAGGCTGTCGCCGATCTTGCGCATGTCCTGGTCATTGGCGAAGCGCACCACCTTGATCTTAGCGACGATGCCGTTTTCGGTGGAAACCGAGCCATCGGGGGTGACGGTGATGCGGGTTTCGTTGGGGGCCAGGATGATCGGATTGTCGCCCGTGTCCATCACCGCCGCACCCTGGGAATTGACCAGCATGCCGCCTTCGTCCAGGCGGAAATGGCCGTTGCGGGTATAACGCATGCCGGCTTCGGTCTCGACCTGGAAGAACCCGTCATTGTGCAGCGCCAGGTCCAGCGGGTTGTCGGTCTTGGTGAAGGCACCTTCGCGGGTGTCACGCAGCAGGCCGATATCTTGCACGTAAGACAGCTTCTTGCCGGTGGCGCGGTCGGACGAGCGGGTGTCCATCAGATATTCGCGGAACATCATCTGTTCGCTCTTGTAGCCGGGCGTGTTGGCGTTGGCCATGTTGCCGGCGATGACGTCGAGCTGACGCCACAGGGCGTTCTGACGTGATAGCGCGATGTAAGATGTGTTTTCCATGATCGGATACCTGATTGCCAAACGAGCCAAAACCATCTTGCATTTGCCGTGCCAAGTCCTGGAAACCGCCGATTTCCGCCATTTCACTTTTTTGCACCCGCTCACTTGGCAAGGCCTGCCGGGCAGATATTGCCGCCTAGTCCATCTATGGCTATGGTCTGGGCGGCGGTCGGGCCTGGAGCCGGGGCAGAAGCCGGTGCAGAAGCCGGTTCCTGGGGCAACGTTCTGTTAACCCCGGAAGGCGTAGTTTAGAGGTCCGGGCGTGCGACCGGCCGCGACGCATGCGTGGACCTTATTTCGTCAGGCAGGGAAACATGGCCGAAGATCTGGAAGAAGATTTCGACGAAGGTGAAGGCCTAGAGGATCTGCCGTCATCAAGCTCGAAGAAGCCGCCGATCAAAAAGATTCTGATGATCGTGCTGCCCATCTTGCTGTTGCTGGGTGCGGGCGCCGGTCTGTTCTTCTCGGGCGTGCTCGACGGGTTGATGGGCAAGGGCGACCACAAGGCCGAAGCCCCGGTCGAGGCGCCCAAGGGCGACGCCCCCAAGGCCATCGGCCCGGCGCACTTTTATAACCTGCCGGAAATGCTGGTGAACCTGCAAAGCAACGGTCGCAAGCAGGCCTTCTTGAAGATTTTGGTCGCCCTCGAGCTGGAAAGCCCGTTGGATGAGCCCAAGGTGCAGGTGGTGCTGCCGCGCATCGTCGATTCGTTCCAGGTCTACCTGCGCGAACTGAGGGTCGAGGATCTGCAAGGTGCCGCTGGCATGCATCTGCTGCGCGAGGAATTGCTGACCCGCGTGCAGGCGGCGGTCAAGCCGGTCAAAGTAAACGATGTATTGTTCCGCGAGATGCTGGTCCAGTAGGCGAAGCACATGGCGATGGATGAAGATGGCGGCGAAAGCCGCTCGGCAGACGACGAAGAAGCCCTGATGAAGGAATGGGCTGCCATGGCCGGTGACGACACCGGCAGTGGCGGCGGCGAGGGCGGCGAGTCCGATGCCATGGCGGCGGAATGGGAAGCCATGCTGGGCGGCGGCGGCGGCGGCGACGAAGCCGACGACACGCCCAAGGATTCCACCCGCGTCCTCAACCAGGACGAAATCGACTCGCTGTTGGGCTTCGATGACGACCACGGTCGCGGCGACGACCGCTCGGGCATCCAGGCCATCCTCAATTCCGCCCTGGTGTCGTACGAACGCCTTCCCATGCTGGAAGTGGTGTTCGACCGTCTGGTGCGCATGATGTCCACCTCCATGCGTAACTTCACCTCCGACAACGTCGAAGTGTCGCTGGACAACATCCTCTCCTTGCGTTTCGGCGATTACCTCAACTCGATCCCGCTGCCGGCCATGCTGGCGGTGTTCAAGGCCGAGGAATGGGACAATTACGGCCTGCTTACCGTGGATTCGTCCCTGATCTACTCCATCGTCGACGTGCTGTTGGGCGGACGCCGCGGCACTGCGGCCATGCGTATCGAAGGCCGGCCCTACACCACCATCGAACGCAATCTGGTGGAGCGCATGGTCCACGTGGTGCTGTCGGACCTGTCCGCCGCCTTCGACCCGCTGTCGCCGGTCACCTTCCGTTTCGACCGTCTGGAAACCAATCCGCGCTTTGCCACCATTTCGCGCCCCAGCAACGCCGCCATCGTCGCCAAGCTCAGAATCGACATGGAAGATCGCGGCGGTCGCCTGGAATTGCTGCTGCCCTACGCCACCTTGGAACCGGTGCGCGAATTGCTGCTGCAGATGTTCATGGGTGAAAAGTTCGGTCGCGATTCCATCTGGGAGACCCACTTGGCGGAAGAGCTGTGGTTGACCGAGGTGCAGATGGAAGCCGTCCTCGACGAGCAGGTCATGGGCCTGCGCGACGTGCTGAACTGGAAGGTGGGGTCGAAGATCCTGCTGAACGCCCAGCCCAATTCGCCCATCGACCTGCGCTGCGGCGACGTTTCCATGTTCCGCGGGCGCATGGGGCGCAAGGGTCCGCATATCGCCATCCGCGTCGACGACAAGATCAAGGGCTAGGCCATGTTGGATTGGAAGATCATCCTCGACTTGCTGGTCTCGGTCCTGTTGGTGGCCACCATCGGCTATGCGGTGATGCTGAACCAGCGGCTGACCCAGTTGCGCAAGAACCGCGACGACCTGGCCAAGATCATCGTCAGCTTCAATGAAGCCACCGTGCGGGCCGAATCGTCCATTCCCAAGCTCAGAAAGGCGGCGGAAGATGCCGGCCAATCGTTGCAGGAACGGGTGGAAAAGGCCCAGTCCCTGCGCGACGACCTGGCCTTCATGATCGAACGCGCCGACACCATGGCCAACCGCCTGGAAAATGCCGTGCGCTCGGCCCGGACCGAGGTCAAGGGCGCCCCGGCGGCAGTGCCGCCGCCGGCCCCGCGCGCCCAGACCGGTGGTGCCGCCCAAGCTGGCGCCATGGGCTCGGCCATGGGCTCGGGTGGTGGCGGCTTCTCGCCGTCCTCGGCCCGCGCCGCCACCATGGCGGCAGCCGCCGCCGCCAGTGAACAGGACGTGGACGAACGCTCGGAAGCCGAGCGCGAGTTGCTGCGCGCCCTGCAATCCATGAGGTAACGCCATCATGGCCCGCGCCGCACAGCCCAAAGCCAAAGTCAAAGCCAAAACGCCCCGCACCCCGTTCTTCCGCCTGCTGCCGGTGCTGATCGCGGTGGCGGCGCTGATGCTGTCGGTACGGGTCATCGACATCAGGAACGGCTTCGTCGACCTGTCCAGCGTCCGTCTGGCCGGCGAGTTGCAGGCCCAGCAGGCCGAACCCAAGGCGACCGAGGCCCCGCCGCCGGCCCAGACCAACGGCGGCAACACCCCGCGTCCCCCGGCCGCCGCCCCAACCGCCGCGTCCTCGCCCCCCCCCGGCCCAGCCCCAGCCCCGACGCCCCGGTCGGAACAGCAGGCCTCGGTGCCGTCCGATGCCGGCGTCTTCAGCCAGACCGAATTGGAGGTTCTGCAGAAACTGCAGGAACGTCGTGGCACCTTGGATGCGCGCGAACGCGACATCGAGCGGCGCGAAGCCTTACAAAAAGCCGCCGAGAATCAAATCGAGCGGAAAATAACCGAAATGAAGACGCTGCAAAGCACCATCGAGGGCTTGCTGCGCCAATATAACGATCAGGAAGATTCAAAGATGCGATCCCTGGTCAAGATTTATGAAAACATGAAACCCAAGGATGCGGCCAAAATCTTTGAACAGCTGGAAATGGGCATCATGCTCGACGTGGTCGAACGCATGAAAGAGCAGAAAGTTGCCCCGATTTTGGCGGAAATGGACCCCACCAAGGCGAAAAACCTGACTTCGGAACTGGCTGTACGCCGGCAAATGCCGACGACCAAGCCAGCAAATGGGGGATAAGTGTTCTTTTATTGGCGAAACGGGTGAAAAATGCCTTGCGTGACCCTGCTTCCCTACCTTAACTAATCAAACTCGCGCCGGCGGTCTGTTGGATTTGGCGGCTAGTGCCTCGAAGGAGCTTTTGGATGTCTGTCGACAAGAATATGAACGTGCTCATCGTCGACGATTACAAGACGATGCTGCGAATCATCCGCAACCTGCTGAAGCAGCTTGGTTTCAATAATGTGGATGAAGCCACCGACGGCTCGATGGCACTCCAGATGCTGCGCGTCGGCAATTACGGCCTGATCATTTCCGACTGGAACATGGAACCCATGACCGGCCTGCAATTGCTGCGTGAAGTGCGCGCCGATGCCAAGCTGAAGTCCATTCCCTTCATCATGGTCACCGCCGAGTCCAAGTCGGAAAACGTCATTGCCGCCAAGGAAGCGGGCGTTTCCAACTATATCGTCAAGCCGTTCAACGCCGAGACGCTGAAGACCAAGATGTCTTCGGTCCTGGGCGACTTCAACTAAGACCACCGCTGAAGGGGGACGACCATGGCGGCGAAAGGCGTTGACCGCGATCTGGAATTGCGTCTTGACGCCATTCGCCGCGAGCATGGCGATACCGTTGGGGTGGAGAAAATCGCCGAAGTGGTGCGGGCCATGCTCGACACCATGACCGGCGATCTGGACGGCAGTGATCTCAAGCTGTTCCGCGAAGTGGAATCGCTGGCCGATTACATCCACGCCGCCAAGGCGGAAATCGCCGCCCTGCGCCCCGGCGAAATCAAAAATGAATTCATCGCCTCGGCCACCGACGAGTTGGACGCCATCGTCGGCGCCACCGAGGCGGCCACCAACGAGATCATGGATTCCGCCGAACATCTGGAAGGTTTGGCGCCGATGATGGACGCCGAGGTGGCCGAGCGGTTGACCGAGATCACCACTCGTATTTTCGAGGCTTGCACCTTCCAAGACATCACCGGCCAGCGCATCACCAAGGTGGTGCGCATGCTCAAGGAAATCGAATCCCGGGTCGAAAGCCTGGTCAAGGCCTTTGGTGGCGAGATCGAGCCCCAGGCCCGCCAGGAAAAAGCGATCGTCTCCGACGAGGATTTGTTGAACGGCCCGCAGCTTCCATCCGGCGCCGCAGATCAGGCCGAGATCGACAGGCTGCTGGCGAGCTTCGACTGACCTTCATGACGGCTTTCGGCCAAGCTGGGAAATGGGGGCGGGCAACGTTACCCATGGCCGCTTTGGCCATACGGATCGCCATGCAGCCGCTGTCGCGCCTTTTAACCGTCCTGCTTCTGACCGCTTTGTGCTGCGGCTTCTTTGGCCATGGCGCCTGGGCGCAATCCAGCCCGCGCGGCGCCCAGCACCCCACCTTCGGGCGCATGGTGTTCGACTGGGCCGGGCCGGTGCAATGGTCGGCGGAAGCCAACGGCGACAAGCTGGTGGTCCGCTTCGACAAACCGGTTGCCGGTGACCCCAAGGCCTTGATCAAGGCCCTGCCCAAATACCTGAAGGCGGCCAGTCTGTCCGCCGACCGCCAAATGGTCACCTTCGATTTGCTGCGCCCGGTGCAGGTGAAGACCTTTCAGTCGGGCACCTCCACCGCCATCGACCTGACCGAGGCCAAGCCAGCGGAGGCGAAACCGGTCGAGGTCAACCCCGCCGCCCCCAAGCCCGCCGAGGCCAAGGCACCCGAACTGGCCAAGCCGGTGGTGGAAAACAAGCCCGAGGAAACCAAGCCGGCAGATCCAGCCAAGAATGGCGCCCCCGGCACCGACATCATGGTGCGCGGCGGCGAACACACCGGTTTCAACCGTCTGGTTTTCGACTGGCCCAAGCCGGTCGGCTATACCGTCACCAGTACCGACACCAGTGCGGTGATCGCCTTTGACCGCCCGGCGCGGATCAACACCACCGCCCTGGCCGCCGCCCTGCCCGCCGATGTGCGGGTGGCCGAGATCAAGGCCCAGGGCAACGGCACCGCCATCGTCCTGACCATCCCCGCCGGCATGCGAGCGCGGCACTTCACCAGCGGCCCCAAGGTGGCGGTGGATCTGGTCCGCGCCGCCGGCAGCGCCCCGCCGGCCCGCGCCGATGGCGCCCCGCCGCCGCCGCTGGCACCCGCCATGGGCACGTCCGAGCCGCTGCCCACCACCACCGCCGCCAAACCGGAACCGGCGCCGTCTTTGCCGGTGGTGACGCAGCCGGTTCTGCCCGGCCTCCCCCCTGCCCCCGCCGCCCCGACCGTCGGCGCCCCCGCCGCCCCGACCGTTGCCACCCCCGCCGCCGAAACACCACCGCCGCCGCCGAAGGCCGTGGCCCTGGTCAGCCTGGGCGTGCCCTTCGACCAGCCCACCGGCGCCGCCGTGTTTCGTCGGGCCGGCTGGCTGTGGCTGGTATTCGATCGCAAGACCGAGGTGGACACCAAGCTGTTGCGCCGCACCGGCGGTGACGTGATCATCCAGGCCGAGCAGGTACCCAACCTCAGGACCGGCACCGCCATCCGCCTGCTGACCCGTAATGGCTTCAACCCGACAATGCGCAAGGACGGCATGTTGTGGGTGTTCGATATGGCCGAGCAACCCTTGACTCCCAAGACCTATCTGCCGGTCAACCGCCAATTCGATTTCGAGGATCGCGGTCGCCTGCTGATCCCGGTGGCCGACGCCCCGCAGAAGCCCATCATCTTCCGTGACCCGGAAGTGGGCGACATGGTGCAGGTGATGCCGGTTCCGGCCATCGGCGCCGGCATCAAGGACAGCCTGCTGGTGCCCGGCGCCGAGTTGCTGGCCACCGGTCAGGGCGTCGCCCTGGTGCCGCTGGCCGACGGCGCCCGCTTGGATGCCGATCGCAACGGCATCGAAGTGTCCATGCCCGGCGGTCTGTATTTGTCGCGCGACCTGCCGGCACCGGGCAGCGCCCCGGGCGCCGGCCCCGAGGGCGATGGCGCCCTGATCTCGCCCGGCGGGCCGGTGGATCTGTCGCGCTGGATGCGCGGCGGCACCGATAAATTCGTGCCCGAACATCAGAAGCTGATGGCCCGCATGGCCTATATCCGGCCCGAGGAAAAAAACGCCCAGCGCCTGGAAGTGGCCCGCCACTACCTGGCCAACGGCATGGCCGCCGAGGCCTTGGGCATCTTGCGCCTGATCGCCCAGACCGACCCGGCCATGGTCGACACCCCCAATTTCGCCGGTGTGCACGGTGTCGCCCAATACATGATGGGCCGCTATCCCGAGGCCGAACGCGACCTGTCCCAGGCCGGATTGGCCAAGGATCCGCAGGCGCAATTGTGGCTGGCCGCCGCCCGTTCCAAGCAGAGCGACCAACCCAACAAGCAGTCCCTGCTGCTGCGTCTGGCCCCCGACGACATGAAGGGTCTGCACGCGCGCCTGCGCATGGCGCTCGGCACCGAGGCGGTGCGTTCCACCGCCGCTGCCGGCGATTCCAAGGGCGCCAACCGCATCATCGAGGCCATGAACGGTCCCGGCCTGTCGCCGCGTGACCTGGGCGCCATCAGCCACATGCAGGGCATCGCCGCCCAGGCTGGCAAGCAATGGGATCAGGCCATCGCCAAGTACCGCGAGGCCGAAGACTCCGCCAGCCGTCCCGACCGCGCCTATGCCGCCCGCGCCCGCATCGAATTGCAGTTGAAGCGCGGCCTGATTTCCGCCGGTGAAGCTATCGCCCAGTTGGAAAAGCTGCGCTTCGCCTGGCGCGGCGAGGATTTCGAGTATCAATTGCTGAAGCGCCTGTCGGAACTGATGGTGGCCGATGCCCGCTATGCCGACGCACTTCGGCTGATGCGCACCGTGGTGTCCAACTTCCCCGAACATCCCGATGTGCCCAATGTCCAGCAGGCCATGTCCGATACCTTTGAAAAGCTTTTCCTGGGCGGTCTCGCCGACAATCTGTCGGCCTTCGCCGCCATCGGCCTGTTCGACGAGTTCCAGGACCTGACGCCGTCGGGGACCAAGGGCGACGAGATGATCCGCAAACTGGCCGACCGTCTGGCCCAGGTGGACCTGATCGACCGCTCTGCCGATTTGCTGCGCCATCAGGTGCGGTTCCGCCTGAACGGGGTGGAAAAGGCCCGGGTTGGGGCGCGTCTGGCCTTCCTGCAATTGTCCGACCGCAAGCCCGGCCCGGCGCTGGAAGCCCTGGATGCCAGCGAGGTGCCCGACCAGCCGGCCGATCTTTATGACCAACGCCGCTACATGCGGGTGCGCGCCCTGGCCGATCTGGGCCGATCCGCCGAAGCCCTGGCCCTGATTCTCAACGACAATTCCGACAAGGCCAAGGAATTGCGGGCGGAAATCTTCTGGGAGCAGAAGCGTTGGCCGGAAGTGGTCAGCGCCGTCGAACAGATGGTCGAACCGCCCTTGGGCAATCTGCCCATCGAGCCCAAACTGGCGCGACGGCTGGTCGATCTGGCCACCGCCATGACTTTGGCCCATGACGAACGCGGACTGGCCCGCCTGCGGCGCAATTTCGGCGCCAAGATGGCCAAGACCGAGTTCCGCGAGGCTTTCGCCCTGCTGACCTCGGAACCCGAGCGCGGCATCATCGATCCGGCCAGCGTCGCCGACAAGATCAAGCAGGTGCAAAGCTTCCAGGGTTTCATGGCCGATTGGACCAAGCGCATGCAGACGCAAGGGCTGTCTTCCATAAATTAGTTGCATCCCCGTCCCCTTTAGGGGATAACCCGCCCCTTATCCGTCACGTCCATCTACTGGTTTGGAGGGGGAGCAATGGCTCAGGCTCTTGCCCGACTGGGGATGAACTCGGGGACTGATCCGAGGAATACCCAAGACAGCACCGTCGTCGACATCGCCCAGGACAAGAAGTCCTGGCCCGAAGCCGATAACGGCAAGGATTATTATGTGTCGCGCAACGGCGTTAAATTCGCCGGCACGCATTTGCTGATCGACCTGTGGGGCGCAAGCCGGCTGGACGACATCGACTTGGTGGAAGAGGCTTTGCGCCGTTCGGCCATTGCCGGCGGCGCCACCATCTTGCATTGCCATCTGCACCACTTTCAGCCCAATGGCGGTATTTCCGGCGTGCTGGTGCTGGCGGAAAGCCACATCTCCATTCATTCGTGGCCGGAACGCGGTTATGCGGCGCTCGACATCTTCATGTGCGGCGATTGCGACCCCTACAAGGCGGTGCCGATCCTGAAGGAGGTCTTCACCCCCGATTACGTCACCTTGGCGGAAAACAAGCGAGGCCTGACGCCGTGACCGAGGCATGGTTCCGCGAGGAGCTGTACCCCCACTGGCGCCAGAGCTTCGCCGTCAGCCGCGAGCTTTACCGCGCCGATGACGGCTTGCAGGACATCGTCCTGTTCGAGACCCCCGGTTTCGGTCGGGTGCTGACCCTGGACGGGGTGATCCAGGTCACTACCGGCGACGAGTTCATCTACCACGAGATGCTCGCCCATGTGCCCATCTATGCCCACGGCGCCGTCAAAACCGCCTGCGTGGTCGGCGGCGGCGATGGCGGCATGCTGCGCGAGATCCTCAAGCATCAAGCCATCCAACAGGCTGTGCTGGTGGAAATCGACGCGGCGGTGGTGGAGTTCTGCCGCACCCATATGCCATCGGTGTCGGACGGCGCCTTCGACGATCCGCGCACCGAGATCGTCATCGCCGACGGCCTGCGCTATATGGCCGAGACCGAGCGCAAGTTCGATCTGATCGTCATCGATTCCACCGATCCCATCGGCCCCGGCGGCGTCTTGTTCACCGAGGCATTCTACAAGGATTGCGCCCGCTGCCTGACGCCTGACGGCATTGTCGTCAACCAGAACGGCGTACCTTTCCTGCAAGGCGAGGAAGTCACCGATACCTGGCGCCGCCGCCGCCCGCATTTCGCCGATGTGAGCTTTTATACCGCCGCCGTGCCCACCTATGTGGGTGGCCTGATGGCCTTGGGCTGGGCGTCGCACAGCCTGCGCCCTCGCCACGAAAGTTCCGACACCATCGCCGCCCGTTTCCAGGCAGCGCCGGTGGCAACCCGTTATTACACCCCCGACATCCACAAGGCATCCTTTGCCTTGCCCAAATACGTGCAAAACTTGATCCCCGGGCCGTGAAATGTAAAACGCCTCCGCCTTCGGTCGGAGGCGTTTTCTTTTACGGTTCATTGGCTTGACTCTGTTTTGGCGCCATGCCCCAATCCAGAAAATCATATCCTGGGATGAGCTTCATGGCTGCACTCGACAACCTGCGTATCGGCCCGCGCTTGGCTATTCTCACCGGCTTTCTCGCCGTGCTGGTGCTGGCCGTGGGGGTCAAGGGACTGACCTCGCTGGGGCAATTGGCCGACAGCCTGCGCACGGTTTATGAGGACCGCGCCATCCCCCTGGTGCAATTGTCGGAAATCCAGGACAAGCTGCACCGCATGCGGGCCAACGCCATCCTGGCCTCGACCAGCGGCAATACCGCCGAAGCGGCGCGCCTCACCGCCAACACCGCACAACTGGACCGTCAGACCGACGACATCTGGTCGGCCTACATGGCCACCTATCTGACGCCGGAAGAAAAAGTGCTGGCGCAGGATTTCGCCCGCCACCTGCTGGCCTATCGCAGCAGCCGCAACATCACCATGAAATTGTCCAATGACGGCCAGTTCGACGATGCCGGGCGCAACATGCGCGACGATGCCGGGCCGAAATTCGCCAAGGCGATGGAAGCCATGGCGGCACTGACCCAGTTGCAGGCCCGCATCGCCCAGGCGGAATACCAATCGGCGCAAACGACCCTGTCCACCTCCCGCATCGTCGATATCGGCCTGATGGCGGGCGGCCTGCTGCTCGCCGCCGTGCTGGCGGCATTGATCGTCCGCTCGGTGGCCGGCGGCATCGGCGCCATGACCCGATCCATGACCGCTCTGGCCCAAGGCCGGTTGGATACCGCCATCCCGGCTTTGCAGCAACGGGATGAAATCGGCGAAATGGCCCAGGCGGTGCAGGTGTTCAAGGACAACGCCATCGACAAGCTGCGGCTGGAGCAGGAACAGCGCCAGCGCGAGGAAGCGGAACGCCAGGCCGAGGCGGCACAACGTGCCCGCGAAACCGCGATCGTCGGCGAAATCGCCGCCGTGGCCAAAGCCGCCGCCGACGGCGACATGGACAAACGCATCGAAACCGCCGGCAAGGACGGTTTTTTGCTGGCCTTGTGCCAAAGCGTCAATTCCATGGTCGGGCGCACCGGCCATGCCTTGGGCGATGTCGCCCAGGTGCTGGGGGCCCTGGCCAATGGCGACCTGACCCAGCGCATCACCGGCACTTATGACGGCGTCTTCGGCCAGTTGAAGAACGACGTCAACCAGACGGCGGAAAAACTGGCGGTCATCGTCACCAAGATCGGTCAGGCGACCGGGCAGATTTCCACCTCGTCGGCGGAAGTGGCCGCCGGGGCCCAGGATCTGTCGGAACGCTCGGAACAGCAGGCCAGCGCCCTGGAAGAAACCGCTGCCAGCATGGAAGAACTGGCCGCCACCGTGCGCCAGAACGCCGCCAATGCCCAGCAGGCCAACCAATTGGCCGCCGGTGCCCGCGACGTCGCCGCCGGTGGCGGCCAAGTGGTCGCCGATGCCATCGGCGCCATGGGCCGCATCGAAAATTCGTCGCAAAAGATCGAGGACATCGTCGGCATGATCGACGAAATCGCCTTCCAAACCAATCTGCTGGCGCTTAATGCGGCGGTGGAGGCGGCGCGGGCCGGCGATGCCGGCAAGGGCTTCGCCGTGGTCGCCCAGGAAGTGCGTAATCTGGCCCAGCGTTCAGCCCAGGCGTCCAAGGAAATCAAGGGACTGATCGCCGAGAGCTCGGCACAGGTGCGTACGGGTGCCGATCTGGTCAAGGGCGCCGGCAAGACCTTGGAAGATATCCTGGGCAGCGTGAAGAGGGTGGCCGATATCGTCGCCGAAATCGCCGCCGCCAGCTCCGAGCAAGCGTCGGGCATCGATCAGGTCAATGCCGCCGTCAACCAGATGGACGAAATGACCCAGCAGAATGCCGCCTTGGTGGAGGAATCCGCCGCCGCCGCCCAGTCCCTGGCCCATGCCGCCACCGGATTGGAAGAGCAGATGGCCTTCTTCGTCCTCGATTCGTCCGCCGCCCAAGGCCTGCAACGGCACGCGGCCCTGGTCCGCTCGACCAAGATCGATCACGAGAACTTTTGCCGATCGGTGCGCGATGCCGTCGCCGGCAAGAATACCCAAACCGCCGACAAACTCAGTGACCATCATTCCTGCCGCCTGGGTCATTGGTACGACGAGGTCAAGGAACCCGCCATCCGCAACTCGCCCCATTACGCCGCCTTGCGCGATCCCCATGCCCGGGTCCACGATGCCGGCAAACGTGCCTTGGCCTGCCATGCCCGTGGTGACCACGCCGGCACCAATGCGGCCCTGACCGACATGGACAAGGCCTCGACCGCGGTCATGAGCGGACTGGAGCGTCTGGCTGCCGACATTCAGCAAAACGCCAAACCCGCCATGGGGGGACGCCGATGAGGCTCTCCCTCGCTTTTGCCCTCATTCTGGCCCTATGGTCGGCCCCCGCCCATGCCGATCGCGCCGACCGCGAAACCCTGCGCCAAGCCTTCCACAAGGCCGGCATAAGCGTGAAACTGGCCGAGCGGCAGGTGGACTTGCTGGACGAGATCATCGAGGCCATCGCCGACCGCCATGTGGATGCCCCCGACAGCCATGTCCTGGCCGACAAGATGGCCGCTGCCATCGCCGCCAAGAACCAGCCCCTGGACGAGGCGGTCAAGGCCGGGCTGGCCGAACTGACCCATGTTCTTGATCCGCATACCGCCTATTTGCCGCCCAATGAATGGAACGACATGCAGGTGTCGGTTTCGGGCAAGTTCAGCGGTGTCGGCATGGAACTGGCCATGAAGGATAAGGCGGTCATGGTGGTCAGCCCCATCGACGGCAGCCCGGCGGCCCAAGCCGGCATCCGCACCGACGACCGCGTGTTGGCGGTGGACGGCGAAAGCGTCGATGGCCTGACCCTGGGCCAAGTGGTGGCCCGCATCCGCGGCCCCGTCGGCAAGGAAGTGCGGCTGCGCCTGCGCAACCCCGCCGGAGCCGACCGCGACCTGGCTATCATCCGCGACGTCATCCGCCTGCAACCGGTCAAGGGGCGATTGGATGGCGATATCGGTTATGTGCGGGTCAGCCAGTTTTCCGGCGGTGTCGCCGCCCTGCTGCGCAGTCAGGTGATGGAATTGGACCGTCAATCAGCCTTCGGCCTGAAAGGCCTAGTGCTGGATTTGCGCCGCAATCCCGGCGGCGTGCTGGACGAGGCGGTGAAGATGGCCGATCTGTTCCTGGGTGACGTGGCCATCGTCTCCACCAAGGCCCGCAACCCCGCCGACAATGACAGCCGCTATGGCCGCCAGGGCGAGATCGTCGCCGGCACCCCCATGGTGGTGTTGATCGATGGTGGCAGCGCCTCGGCCTCGGAAATCGTCGCCGGCGCCCTCAAGGACCAGGGCCGCGCCACCCTGGTGGGCCAAAAAAGCTATGGCAAGGGCAGCGTGCAAGTGCTGGAAGAAGTGTCGGAAGGCGGCGTGCGCGTGACCATCGCCCGCTATTTCCGCCCCAACAAACAGCCGGTGGACGGTGTCGGCATCAGCCCCGACATCGAAATCACCCCGGCGGAAAACAGTGACCCGCAATTGGAGCGGGCGCTGGAGGTGGTGCGCAAGCGCTGACCTCCGGCGCCATGGGCGCCGGGGGTCAAAAACTTCAGTCCTCCAAGGCGCCGACGGCGGATTGCAGATAATTCTGCTCGCCCATCTTCTTCACCAGTTCCAGCTGGGTTTCATAGAAGTCCATGCGTTCCTCGCATTCTTCCAGAAACTCGCTCAGCAGATCGCGGCTGACGTAATCGGCCTGCTTTTCGCAAAGCGCGATGGTCTTCACCAAATCCGCATGGGCGTCCTTTTCCATGGCGAAGTCGTTCTTCAGCATTTCCGGCACGTTTTCGCCGATCAGCAGCTTGCCCAGATCCTGCAGATTGGGTAGGCCTTCCAGCAGCAAGATGCGCTCGATCAGCTTGTCGGCGGCCTTCATCTCCTCGATGGATTCCTTGTATTCATGCTTACCCAGGGCGTTGAAGCCCCAATTCTTCATCATGCGGGCGTGCAGGAAATACTGATTGATGGCGGTCAGCTGATGGCGCAGCACGTCGTTAAGCGCGGCCAGCACGGTGCGGTTGGCTTTCATCGGACGTCTCCTTACGCGATCTCGCCAGCGGCGCTTTGCAGATAATTCTTCAGGCCCAGCTTGTCGATCAGGCCGACCTGCACTTCCAGCCAGCGCACGTGGTCCTGCTCGGTCTCTTCCAGCAGATGGACCAGGATGCGGCGGGTGTCGTAATCGCGCTCGGATTCGCAAAGGGCGATGGCCGCTTTCAACTCGTCCACCACTTGCAGCTCATAGGCCAGATCGTTGGCCATCATCTTGGGCACATCGGAACCGATATTCAGCGCCGCCCGGCTGGCCACGTCGGGCACGCCTTCCAAGAACAGGATGCGGTTGATCAGCAAGCCGGCATGGTCCAACTCGTCATGGCGTTCATGCTCGATGCGTTCATAAAGCACTTTGAAGCCCCAGTTTTCCAACATGCGGGCATGGACGAAATACTGGTCGGCAGCGGTCAGCTCCCCCGTCAGCAGCCTATTGAGAACGCTTATCACTTTCGGGCTTCCGCGCATATTCATCTCCTTAAGTAACCGGGCATTTTTCGCATCTTGTACGAAGTGGTTACTTGCAACAACTTCTTCCAGTCTAAAATTGACAGTTCTGGCAAAATTTTTCACAAGTACTAAATCATTATTTACTTATATTGAAATTATGGGATTGCCACTATTTTGCGATTGCCTCGCAATTGCGTATCGACTAGGGTGAGACAAACCCAAGCGAGGCCGCCCATGTATGTGTGTGTCTGCAACGCCATCACCGACCGCGAGGTTCATGCCGCCATGGCCGGCGGCGCCGTTGCCGCCGACGAGGTTTTTCGCCATTTCGGCGCCGAGATGCGGTGCGGTCGCTGTGTCGCCACCCTGCGCGGCCTGCTGGGCGAGTGCGGAGGCGTCGGTGAACGTCGTCACGCCCATGACGGCGAGCCGGCGACCAAGCACAAACGCTGCCGCGGCTGCACCCGTTAGGATGACACCAACATGATGATGTGGCGCAGTCTGGACGTTAACAGTCTGATCCGGTTATTGCGCAGCCTCGCCGGGCGCATTCCCTCAGCCCCGACTCCACCCGCCAAGGGTGATCAATAGCCGCACAGAGTGTGCGGCCCGATATCCAGATGCAGATGGTCGTGGTGCAGGCGATCATGGTTGGGGGTCAGCGTCACGTTGAACACCGAGCATGAGGCCCGCGCCACCTCTTGCAGAAAGGCCGACTTGGCCCCTTGGCCGCGCCAATCCTTCTTCACCGACACCATGGTGCCGTCATCGAGTTCGAAGGCCATGATGTCGATGGCCCTGCCCTTCGAATGCTCTGACAGACGCCCGCCGCGACTGCCGCCCAAGGCCGCCGCCACCTTGGTCGAGGTGCGCCGCACCCGGCAATCATAGGTGCCGGCATGATGAACGCGCTTGACCCCCTGACCAAAACGCGCCCGCGCCGCCGGCTGCACCACCTCGTTTTCAAAGCGACCGATGGTGCGGGCCATGGGGCAGGCAACCACGCCGGGGCGGTTCCAGGCCCCGCCCGTGCCCGAGACCTTCACCGGATTATCGATGCCGCAGCCTTCCTCGGGGTCGCCAAAGGCGGCTACCGGCTCGAAACGGACGCGCATATCCTGCAATTCGGCCAAACAGGCGCTGTCGGGGTCAAGGACCGGCGGCGGCGCCTGCATCACCCGCGGTGCAGGTTGGGCACAAGCAGCCAGACCAGCCAGCAGGACCAACAGGGCAAAACGATGGAGCATGGCGGCGGTCCCGGCGATGAACAATCGCCGAAGTCTAGCGAATTTTTACGGTAAAAATCAACAGAGTCAGTGGATTGCAGGGACGTCTTCAAGCTGAGAGGAAATAAAGGGCGATAACCCCGGACCCCAACATGATCCGCCACAGGCAAAACGGCAGAAAAGTGTGCCGCCCCAACCACGCCAACATGCCCCCGGCAGCCAGCCAAGCCGCCGCAGCCGCCAGACCGGCGGTCAACAGCAGATCGGTGGACAGCAGCAACGGCACCGCCTCGCGCACGTGCCACAGCTTGAACAAACCCAAGCCAATCAGGGCCGGAATCCCCAGCAGCAGAGCCAGACGCGCGGCCTCGCGCCGTTCATAGCCCAACACCCGCGCCACGGTGACCGCCAAGCCGGTGCGCGACACACCAGGGATCAACGCCACCATCTGCACCAGACCGATGATGGCGGCAGCGCCATACCCCAGGTGCTCGATGCGGCTGACCGTCACTCCCCAGCGATCGGCCAAGGCCAGTAACAAGCCAAAAATCAGCAGGCATGCCGCCGCCAGCACCTGACCATTGGCCGGCACCAACACGGTCAGCAGCCACGCCGACAGCAAACCCGCCGGCACCGATGCCGCCAACAACAGCAGAAACAGCCGCCCGCCGGGATCGGACTTGCCCTTGACCATGCGGCCAATCCCGGTGGCCATGGCCAGGCAATCCCGCCACAACCACAGCATCAGCCCCGCCGCCACCCCCAGATGGGCGGCGATGGAAACGACGGCGAAGCCCTTGGGATCGGAGGCCAGACCCGAGAACAGGGCGAAATGCCCACCAGCCGACAACGGCAATACGCCCGCCAGCCCATGGATCACCGCGATCAGCACAATATCCAGATAGGTCATCGCAACACCCCAGCCTTCCAAACGCCTATATAGCATTGGCGCCGAAATGCAGGAACATTGGGATTAGTCCCATATCGGTATTATTTTACTTTGGGACAGTCTGTTTGGCGCCACCCCATCACCGCCCACGCCGACGCGGCGGTTAAATTAGTCAACCAAGCTGACCTTTGTGCAAAATTTCAGTGGAATTTGGCATTTCTTCTGCCGTATAGATATTGGCGCTGAATTAGGCAGCCCGATCCATGCCCGAAAAAGAGGCCCCGGCTATGACCCGCAAGATGCTTCAGTTCACCCGGCTCGACCAAAAGCAGCCCGACAAGCGGGCCGCCACTGCGCGCAAGGGCGATTTCGGCGAAATCAGCCTGGCCTTCGACCTGGACCGCGCCGGCGACCAAGCGTCGCGCTGCGAACAATGCGGCATTCCGTTCTGCCAGATCGGTTGTCCGCTGGGCAACAACATCCCCGACTGGCTGATGCTGAATGCGCAAGGGCGCATGGAGGAAGCCTACGCCATGTCGGCCGCCACCAACACCTTCCCGGAAATCTGCGGTCGCATCTGCCCGCAGGACCGCCTGTGCGAAGGCAAATGCGTGCTGGAGCAATCCACCCACGAGGCGGTGACCATCGGCGCCATCGAAAAGCACGTGACCGAATTCGCCTTTGCCCAGGGCTGGGTCCATCCGCCCCGGCCGCACAAGGAACTGGCCCAGTCCATCGGCATCATCGGTGGCGGTCCCGGCGGTCTGGCGGCAGCCGAGGCCTTGCGCAAGAAAGGCTATCAGGTCACCGTCTATGATCGCCACGACCGCATGGGCGGGCTGTTGATCTATGGCATCCCCGGCTTCAAGCTGGAGAAAAGCGTGGTCGAACGGCGCACCCAATTGCTGGCCCAGGCCGGCATCAAGCTGGAAACCGGCATCCATGTGGGCGTCGATGTCAGCCTGGCCGAGCTGCGCGACCGCCATGACGCCGTGCTGATCGCCACCGGCGTCTACAAGGGCCGCGAACTGGGCATCAAGGGCGACAAGCTGCCCGGCATCCATGCCGCCCTGGATTACCTGATCACCCAGAACAAGGTCGGCCTGGGCGACAGCGTCGCCGCCTATGACGACGGCACGTTGAACGCCAAGGGCAAGGACGTGGTGGTCATCGGCGGCGGCGACACCGCCATGGATTGCGTGCGCACCGCCATCCGCCAGGGCGCCAAGTCGGTGAAGTGCCTGTACCGCCGCGACCGCGCCAACATGCCCGGCAGCCAACGCGAAGTCGCCCACGCCGAGGAAGAAGGCGTCGAGTTCGTCTGGATGGCGGCGCCGACCGAAGTGCTGGGCACGGACAAGGTCAGCGGCGTCAAGTCCGTGCGCATGCATCTGGGCGTGGCCGACGCCTCGGGCCGGCAGGCGCCGGAACCCATCGACGGCTCGGATTTCGAGCTCAAGGCCGACATGGTCATCAAGGCCCTGGGCTTCGACCCCGAGGACATGCACAGCCTGTTCGGCGAAAAGCGGCTGGACGTCACCCGCTGGGGCACCCTGGTCATGGACGAGCGCACCCACATGACCACGCTGGACGGTGTTTTCGCCGCCGGCGACATCGTGCGCGGCGCCAGTCTGGTTGTGTGGGCGATCAAGGACGGGCGCGACGCCGCCCTGTCCATCGACCGTTACATCAAGGCCAAAAGCCGCATCGCGGCGGAGTAATCACCATGCCGACCCTCTATGACAACCCGCTGTCGCGCAACGGCTACAAGGTCCGGCTGCTGGCCAGCCATCTGGGATTGCCGCTGCACGTGGTGACCAAGGATCTGAAGGCGGGGGAATCCCGTCAGCCGGATTTCCTGGCCAAGAACACCGCCGGCAAGGTGCCGGTGCTGGAACTGGAAGACGGCACCTGCCTGCCGGAATCCAACGCCATCGTGCTGTACATGGCCGAAGGCACGCCCTTGTTGCCGACCGCGCCGTTGGAGCGGGCCCAGGTGCTGCGCTGGATGTTCTTCGAGCAAAGCCAGATTCTGCCCAATATCGGGCTGGCCCGCATGCTGAAGATCACCGGCCGCGACACCCAGCGCCCCGACGTCTATGCCCAGCGCCTCGAGGTGGCCCAAGACAGTCTGGCGGCGTTGGAACGCCATTTCGGCTCCCATGACTGGGCGGCCTTGGGCCGCTTCACCGCCGCCGACATCGTCCTTTACGCCTATGCCAGCGTGGCCGAGGAAGCGGGAATCGACACCAGCCCCTATCCGTCGATGGTCGCCTGGAGAAAACGGGTCGAGGCCCTGCCGGCGCATGTGAAGCCCGATTGGGGCTTTGCCGCCTGACCGCCACCCCGCCGCCATACGACTTGAACTTTACCGGGCCTCAGGCCCGCATCTGATGGAGAGCACCATGATCCGGAACAACGGCGAAACCTTCGTTGCCGAGTATCTGGAAAACGCCGCGACACTGGAAGAAGCCGGCATCGACACCAGGCCCCACGACGCCTGCGGCGTCGGTCTGGTGGCCAGTCTTGACGGCCGTCCGCGCCGCGACGTGGTGGTCGCCGGCATCGAGGCGCTTCGGGTGCTGTTCCATCGGGGCGCGGTGGACGCCGACGGCAAGACCGGCGACGGCGCCGGCATCCACGTGGAATTGCCGCAGGATTTCTTCAAGGAACACATCCGCCATTCCGGCCACGAGCCGGTGCCGGGGCGGCTGGCGGTGGGCATGATCTTCCTGCCCAAGACCGATCTGGGGGCGCAGGAACGCTGCCGCTGCATCGTCGAGACCGCCATCTTGAACATGGGCTACGCCATCTATGGCTGGCGTCAGGTGCCGGTGGACGTCTCGATCATCGGTGAAAAGGCCAATGCCACCCGGCCCGAGATCGAACAGATCATGGTCGCCAACACCCAAGGCACGCCGGAAGAGCGGTTCGAGACCGACCTTTACATCCTGCGCCGCCGCATCGAAAAGCAGGTGCTGGCCGAGCACATCACCGATTTCTACATCTGCTCGCTGTCGTGCCGCTCAATCATCTACAAAGGCATGTTCCTGGCCGAGCAGCTGACCAGCTTCTATCCCGATCTTTTGGACGAGCGCTTCATTTCCCGCTTCGCCATCTATCACCAGCGTTATTCCACCAACACCTTCCCCACTTGGCGGCTGGCCCAGCCCTTCCGCATGTTGGCCCATAACGGCGAAATCAACACCTTGGCCGGCAACCTCAACTGGATGAAGGCGCACGAGCCGCGCATGGCCCATGACGCCTTCGGTCCGGCCATCGAGGACATCAAGCCGATCATCCAAGCCGGCAGCTCGGATTCGGCGGCGCTCGACAGCGTGTTCGAGGTCATGGTCCGCGCCGGCCGCCCCGCCCCCATGGTCAAGCAGATGCTGGTGCCGGAATCCTTGGGCTCCAACACCCAGATGCCGGAAGCGCACCGCGCCTTCTTCAGCTATTGCAATGCCGTCATCGAGCCGTGGGACGGCCCGGCGGCCATCTGCGCCACCGATGGCCGCTGGGTGGTGGCCGGCATGGACCGCAACGGCCTGCGCCCCATGCGTGTCACCATCACCAAGGACGGCCTGCTGATCGTCGGATCGGAAACCGGCATGGTCAAGGTGGCGGAAACCGACGTCATCGAGAAAAGCCGGGTCGGACCGGGCCAGACCATCGCCGTCGACCTGGAAGCGGGCAAGCTGTACCGCGACCGCGACTTGAAGGACATGCTGTCGGGCCGCGCCCCCTATGACAAGTGGACCAGCCGCATCACCGAACTGGATTCCCTGGTCAAGACCGGGGCGCCGGAACCGGCGGAGCTGTCGGCGGACGAATTGAAGCGCCGTCAGGTCGCCTGCGGCATCACCATGGAAGACATGGAACTGATCCTGCAGCCCATGGTCGAAGAGGCCAAGGAAGCCATCGGCTCCATGGGCGACGACGCGCCGCTGGCGGTTTTGTCCGACCATTATCGCGGCCTGCACCACTTCTTTAAGCAGGATTTCAGTCAGGTCACCAATCCGCCCATCGATTCCTTGCGGGAATCCCAGGTCATGAGCTTGCGCACCCGTCTGGGCAATCTGGGCAACATCCTGGACGAGCACGAAAGCCAGTGCGACGTCCTGGCGCTGAACAGCCCAGTGCTGTCCACCGCCGAGTTCGAGGCCATGCGCCGCTACATGGGCGTTGCCGCCGCCGAGGTGGATTGCACCTTCGACCCGTCGGCGGGGGAAAACGCCCTCAAGGACGCCCTGGCCCGCATCCGCCGCGAGGCGGAAGAGGCGGTCCGCGCCGGCTGCACTCATTTGATCCTGTCGGACAAGTCCATGGACGAATGCCGCGCCGCCGTGCCCATGATCCTGGCCGCCGCCGGCGTCCATTCCCATCTGGTGCGGGAGAAATTGCGCACCTGGACCAGCTTGAACATCCGTTCGGCGGAAGCGCTCGACGTACATTACTTCGCCGTCCTGGTCGGTGTCGGTGCGACCACCGTCAACGCCTATCTGGCCCAGGAAGCCATCGCCGACCGCTGGCGGCGCGGCCTGTTCCCCGGCCAGACGCTGGAAGAATGCGTGCGCAATTACAAGAAGGCCATCGACCAGGGTCTGTTGAAGATCATGTCGAAGATGGGCATCTCGGTCATTTCCAGCTATCGCGGCGGCTGCAACTTCGAAGCCATCGGCCTGTCGCGCGCTTTGGTCGCCGAGTTCTTCCCCGGCATGACCAGCCGTATTTCCGGCATCGGCCTGACCGGCATCGCCAAGAAGACCATCGAACAACACGCCACCGGCTTCACCGCCGCCCAGGCCGTGCTGCCGGTGGGCGGCTTCTACCGCGTCCGCCGTGGGCAAGAGGCCCATTCCTTCGACGGCACCTTGATCCACCTGCTGCAAAGCGCGGTGGCCACCGATTCCTACGCCACCTATAAAAAGTACTCGGACGGCCTGCGCCGGCTTCCGCCCATTTCCATCCGCGACCTGCTCGACTTCACCCCCACGGGGGCGGCGGTTAATGTGGACGAGGTGGAAAGCATCACCGAAATCCGTAAGCGTTTCCTCACCCCCGGCATGAGCTTGGGCGCCTTGTCGGCGGAAGCCCACGGCACGTTGAACATCGCCATGAACCGCATCGGCGCCAAGTCGGTGTCGGGCGAGGGCGGCGAGGACCCGGAACGCTATCGCCCGCGTCCCAACGGCGACAACGCCAATTCGGCCATCAAGCAGATCGCCAGCGGTCGTTTCGGCGTCACCGCCGAGTACCTCAACAATTGCCGCGAGATCGAGATCAAGGTGGCCCAGGGCGCCAAGCCCGGTGAGGGTGGCCAGTTGCCCGGCTTCAAGGTGACGGTGGAAATCGCCAAGCTGCGCCACTCCACCCCCGGCGTCATGCTGATCAGCCCGCCGCCGCACCACGATATCTATTCCATCGAAGATTTGGCCCAGTTGATCTATGACCTCAAGCAGATCAACCCCATCGCCAAGGTGACGGTGAAGCTGGTGTCGCGGTCCGGCATCGGCACCATCGCCGCCGGCGTCGCCAAGGCCAAGGCCGACATCATCCTGATTTCCGGCAATGTCGGCGGCACCGGCGCCAGCCCCCAGACCAGCATCAAATTCGCCGGCCTGCCGTGGGAATTGGGCCTGTCCGAGGCCCATCAGGTGCTGACCCTCAACCGCCTGCGCCACCGGGTGAAATTGCGTACCGATGGCGGGTTGAAGACCGGGCGCGACATCGTCATCGCCGCCATGCTGGGGGCGGAAGAATTCGGCATCGGCACCACCAGCCTGATCGCGCTGGGCTGCATCATGGTGCGCCAGTGCCATTCCAACACCTGCCCGGTGGGGGTGTGCACGCAAGACCCGGCACTTCGGGCTAAGTTCACCGGCAGCCCGGAAAAGGTGGTCAACCTGTTCAGCTTCATCGCCGAGGAAGTGCGGGAAATCCTGGCCAGCCTTGGTGTGCGCAGCTTGAACGAGATCATCGGCCGCACCGACTTGCTATCCCAGGTCAGCCGTGGCGCCGCCCATCTGGATGATCTGGACTTGAACCCGCTGTTGGCCCAGGCCGATGCTGGCGGTCACGCCCGCTATTGCACGCAAGTAGAGCGCAACGAAGTGCCGGAAACGCTGGACGCCCAGATCATCGAGGACGCCAAGCCGCTGTTGGAAGAAGGCGAAAAGATGCAGCTGGCCTATAACGTCCGCAACGTCCAGCGCGCCATCGGCACCAAGCTTTCGCACAAGATCGTCAAGAAGTACGGCATGACCGGCTTGCAGCCCGGTCACATCACCGTGCGCCTCAGGGGTTCTTGTGGGCAAAGCTTGGGCGCTTTCGCCGTGCAGGGGCTGAAGCTGGAAGTGTTCGGCGATTCCAACGATTACGTCGGCAAGGGCCTGTCGGGCGGCACCATCGTCGTGCGCCCGCCGGTGTCCAGCCCGCTCAAGTCCAACGACAACACCATCATCGGCAATACCGTGCTGTACGGCGCCACCGCCGGCAAATTGTTCGCCGCCGGTCAGGCGGGGGAACGCTTCGCCGTCAGGAATTCCGGCGCGGTGGCGGTGATCGAGGGCTGTGGTTCCAACGGCTGCGAATACATGACCGGCGGCACCGTAATCATCCTGGGGTCGGTCGGTGCCAATTTCGGCGCCGGCATGACCGGCGGCATGGCCTTCGTCTTCGACACCGACAACCGCTTCGGCCACAACGCCAACCCGGAAAGCATCATCATCCAGGGCGTCGAAACCGATTATTGGCAAGGCGTGTTGAAGGGCCTGATCAAGGAACACGTGGCCGAAACCCAATCGGCCTGGGCGGAAAGCATCCTGGCCGACTGGGATCGCCAATTGCCCAAGTTCCGCCAGATCGTGCCCAAGGAAATGCTGAACCGGCTGGAACACCCGGCGACCAAACCGGCGGAAGTGGCGGCGGAATAATACCAAGTCCCGATGAGCTCGACTCACCGGGACTTGGTTAGGCGCAAAGCGCCGCGCGGCTTATGCCGTGGGAGGCAAGCATCCCGGAGGGATGCGCCCGCCGCATGAGGGCGTCGGTGATCGGTTCCGATCACCGGAATATGGAGTAACCCCCGCTCAGGGGGTCCAGCCGGGCGGCGCCATCTCGAAACCGGCGAAGTCGAAGGCCGGGGCGACGACGCACGACACCAGGGTCCAGGCGCCCAAGGGTTCCGCCGCTTGCCAGGCGTAAGCGGGGACCACCGCCTGGACCTGCTGACCGGCCAGGACGTCACCGCCCAGGATGATCTCGTGGACGGGGGCGTCCGCGGCGGCGGCGATGGACAGTTTCAGCCCCTCGCCGCCATGCCACAGCCAGATTTCCACCGCATCGACCCGATGCCAGTGGGATCGTTCACCCGCTTGCAGCAAATAATGGATGGCGGTACAGGCGCCGCGTCCGCCATCGCCCGCTTCATGGCGATAGGTTTCGCCGTAATGGCCGCCTTCCGGGTGGGGCCGCAGCCCCAACCGGTCGATGATTGCTTGTGCGCTCATTCCTGCGGTTCGGTGTCGCGCACCGAGCGGCGGTTATGGATGGTGGTGAACCAATGGCTCAGATGCGGCCTGCCGGTCCGCCAATCAGCCACGGCCTTGCGGAAATCCAGGTAGCCGAGGGCGCAGGCGACGCTGATCGGACCGATCAGGAAGACACCGCCCCAATGGCCGACTTCCTTTTCCAGCACGTCGAGGGCGCGGATGATGGCGGCTTGCTGCCGCTCCATCCAGCCGTCCCAGCGCTTGTCCTCGGGCCGGATGGTCTGTTCGATGCGGATGGCCACGGCGGCATCCAGGATGCCATCGGCCAGGGCTTGCAGCGTCAACTGGCGCCAGCGTTCCACCGGATGATCGGGGAACAGCTTGTGGCCGCTGTGCTGGCTGTCCAAATATTCACAGATCACCGGCGAATCGTACAAGGTGACGCCGTTTTCCAAGGTCAATGCCGGAATTTTCGACAGCGGGTTTTCGGCGACGAAATCGGCCTCGGACGCCCAGGCGTTGGTCTTGATCATTTCCAACTTGTCGTCCAGGCCGCATTCGATGGCGGTCATCCAGGCCTTGCGGGCATAAGGCGAGGTGTGGGAATAGCGCAATTTCATGGAAGACGTTCTCCTGGGTGATTGGGGATGGCCTTGCGTTTCGCCGCAGGTCTTGGTTCCCCTCTGCCGGATTGATTAAAACACATCCTTGCGTCGGCGCAATTCAGCGAAAACCAAAATCGGGTCGGTTCCCGCGTCCATGCCGACGGCACGGGCCACCGCCGGCACGTCGGCGCGCAAAAACGGATTGGCGGCGCGTTCCTGGGTCAGCGTGCTGGGCACCGACGGGCGCCCGGCCAGACGCGCCACTTCATCGACACGGGCCAGCATGGCCGGGTTGTCGCGTTCCACCAGCCGGGCGAAACGACCATTGCCGGCAGTATATTCATGGGCGCAATAGACCAGGGTGTCGCCGGGGAGATCACGCAGCCGCGCCAGGGAATGCCACATCTCGGTCGGGGTGCCTTCGAACATCCGCCCGCAGCCTAAGGAAAACAACGTGTCGCCGCAAAACAGCGCATGGCTGTCGGGAAACCAGAAGGCGATGTGACCGCTGGTATGGCCGGGGGTTTCCATCACCATGGCCGCAGCATGGCCGAGCAGGAACGATTCGCCCTCGCCCACTTCAATGTCGATACCGGGGATGCGCAGGGCGTCCTTGCGTGCGCCCACCACCTGGGCACCGGTGGCCGCCTTCAGTTCCAGATTGCCGCCGGTATGGTCGCCGTGGTGATGGGTATTGAGGATATGGGTCAGCCGCCAGCCCTTGGCCGCCAGCGCCGCCAGCACCGGCCCGGCTGCCGCCGGATCGATGACGGCGGTGGCGCCGCTTTCCGGCTCGTGCGCCAGATAGATGTAATTATCGGACAATACGGCAATCTGGTGGACGACGAGACGGGCCATGATCCGATCTCCTGGCAGGGGGCGGAAAAACTCTGTTTGCCTCCCTCTGATCCGTCACTCCCGCGAAGGCGGGAGTCCAGAGGGTGCACCACCACCTTTTCCGCGACTCCTGGATACCCGCCTGCGCGGGTATGACGGGGGAAAGGTGGAAGCGCCAATGGATTCACATCCCCCGCTTCATCTGAAGCAAGTCTAGCCGACGATTTTGTAGATCACCACCTCGCGCGTGGTGCGGTCTTCCAACTCCAGGCTGGTGGCGACCTTTTTGCGCGCCACCTCCAAAAGCCCATGCTTGGGCAGATAGGCGCGGCCCGGATCGGCCATCAGCACCAGGGCACCGTCGGCGGCCAGCTTACGCAACCACGGAAAGATGTATTCGGTCATCGGCTTTTCATAACAGACGTCGCCGGCCACCACCACGTCCCAGCGGTTTTCCTGACCGACGATATCGGCGCAGATGACCTCGATTGTCACCGCGTTCAATTCGGCATTGAGACCGATGGCGGTGGCAGCCATGGCATCGATTTCCACCGCCTGGACATGAGCGGCGCCGTTCCTGGCGGCGGCGATGGCCGAGGCGCCGCTGCCGGCGGCGAAATCCAGCACCCGCTTGCCGCGCACCATGTCCGGGTTGTCGAGGACATAGCGGGTCAAGGCTTGGCCGCCGGCCCAGCAAAACGCCCAATAAGGCGGCGGCAAATTGACACGCAGCAAGGCCGCCTCGGTCGCTTCCCACAGCGGCGTCACTTCGGTGGCGGTCCACAGGGAAATTTCCGGGCAGGCCGGCGGCTGTGCCACCTCGGTATTGGCCTTGATGAAACCGGCGGGGTCTTCGATCATATCTAAAGCACCTTGCCGGCGATGATGGCGGCCAGCAGCCCCCACCCGAACAGGCGGTTGGATTTGAATTTGACCAGGCAATCGGCGGCATCGTCCATACGCAACGACCGCACCTGCCAAGCCAGTTGTCCGGCGGACAGCAGCAACAGAAGATAAAACGGCCAGGACAAGTGGGCGGCCATCCCCGCCGCCGCCATCAGCACCACCGCGCCGGCATAAAAGCCGGCCAGGGCCGGGCCAGTGTGGGCGCCCAGGCGCAGGGCGGTGGATTTGACGCCGATCAGCTGGTCGTCGTCCTTGTCCTGATGGGCATAGATGGTGTCGTAGCCCAGGGTCCACAGGATGCCGGCGGCATACAGCAGCAAGGGCGCCGCCGCCATCTGGCCGGTCACCGCCACCCAGCCCAGCAAGGCCCCCCAATTGAAGGTCAGGCCAAGCCAAGCCTGCGGCCACCAAGTGATGCGCTTCATCAGCGGATAGGGGAAGACCAGGGCCAGCGAGGCCGCGCCCCACCAGATCGCCGCCGCATTCAATTGCGTCAGGATGACCAGCCCGGCCAGCAATTGCGCGACCAGGAACAATCCGGCCTGGGTGACACTGACGGCCCCCGACGGGATGGGGCGGCCCTTGGTGCGCTCGACCAGCGCGTCGAATTTGTGGTCGGCCATGTCGTTGATGGTGCAGCCGGCCCCGCGCATGATAACGCTGCCGGCGGCGAATAAAATCATCAGCCGCCAATCGGGCCAGCCTTCACCGGCCAGGGCGATGCTCCACCAGCACGGGAACAGTAACAGCCACGTGCCGATGGGACGATCCAGCCGCATCAGCCGCAGATAGGGGCGCATCACCGCCGGTATCCAGCGGTCGATCCAATTGCCGACGGGGATATCCCCGTTCAGGGTCGGGCTTGCGTTCATGGCCGCAGCCTACGGCAAAGCGGGCGGGAATGTCAGGGTTTATTCCACGCCTTTTTCGGCACCGAAGCGGTCCTTGATGTCCTTGACCATCTGGGCGTTTTCCTTCAGCCAGACATCGAACTCGGCCACCACTTCAGGGCGGCGGGTGGTGGACAGATGGTAATAATCGCGTGAATGCGGCAGCGCCGGATTGAAGATCAGCGCCCCTTGCATGTTGAGGATGTTGTTGAGCACGTGATTGGCCACCGCCACGTTGACATAGGCGCCGTCCACATGGCCGACCACCGCCTGACGCAGCAGCAATTCCATACGCGGATTTTCCTTGAGCGCCACCTTGTCGGCCTTGATCCGGTCCAGCCAGGCATAAGGGGTGAAACCGGCCACCGTGCCCAGATTGCGGAACTGGTCCACCGGCTTGGCGATGGAACCCGGGCGCACCACCACGCCGTCGATATAGGCCGCCACCGGTTTGCTGTAGGCCATCTTCAGGCCGGCCTTGGCCTCGCCGCCCCAACCGGGATTGTCGGGCAGCTTGACGTCGATGCCGCCGCCTGCCAGTTCGGCATACAGCCGCTTGATCGGCAGCGGGCGATAGGTGACGCGATAATCCTTGGCACGGGCGAAAGCGTCGACGATCTCACGCATGGCCCCCACATATTCACCATCACGGATGGCGAAGAGCGGGTAATACTCGATGTCCTCGACGCCGACGACCAGATCGCGGGATGCCGCCTGAGCGCCACCGATGGCGCCGCACATCAAGGCCAAAGCCAGCCAGAACCGTTTCATCGTCCCGTTCCTTTGTGCATAAAGCCCCGATAACGTAAGCACAGGTAGTGCCTATGGGCAAGCCAGCCGCTGCATCTGCCCATCACGCAGCAGAAACAGGGCATCTTGCGGGCTGTCTTGGGCCAGGGCGGAATCGGGGTCCCAGCCGCAATAAAGCCCACGCAATACCTTGCCGGCGATGCCGTGGCTGACCGCGATCACGTGGTCGTTTTCGCTCAAACTTTCCAGCCAAGCCGACAGCCGCGCCACCATGTGGTCATGGGATTCGCCGCCGGGGCAGTGGAAGAACCACGATTGCCGCCCGCTACCGCCCAGTTCGCCGGGCGGGAACTCGGCCTTCAGCCGACCGGAATACTCGCCGGTGGAGACTTCCTTCAAGCGGGCATCACGTTCCACCCGGGCGAAGTCCAAGCCGGCAACCTCGCAAAAGATGGCCATGGTCTGCATGCAGCGCGACAAGGGCGACGACACCAAACGCCATTGCGCCGCCCCCAGCAGCGGAGCGACGGCGCGGCCATAGGCACGGGCCTGATCGATGCCTTTCAAGGTCAGGGGCGAATCGCCGTGACCTTGAATGCGCTGTTGGCGATTCCAATGGGTCTCGCCGTGGCGCAGCAGAATGATGGTGGGCATGCTAGCCTCGCAAAACCCCACCCGAAACCTTGACCACCGCCTCGACGATCTTCTTGCTGACCGCCTCGATTTCCTCGTCGGTCAGGGTCTTGTCGAAGGGCTGCAAGGTCACCGAGATGGCCAGCGACTTCTTGCCTTCGCCCACATTGGGGCCTTCGTAGAGGTCGAAGACGGCAACGTCGGTGATCAGCGCCTTGTCGGCGGCCTTGGCCGCCCGCAGCACCGCATCCGCCGATACGGATGCGTCCATGACGAAGGCGAAGTCGCGTTCCAACGGCTGGAAGGCTGACAGCTTGACCAGGGGCTTGGCCTTGGTCGCCTTGGCCTTTTGCGGCGGCAACGCTTCCAGGAACAGCTCGAACGCCACCACCGGCCCCTTGACGTCCAGCGCGTTCAGCACGCCCGGATGCAGCTCGCCGAAATACGCCACCGGCTTGTTGCCCAGCTTGAGCACGCCGGAGCGGCCCGGATGGTACCAATTGGGAGCGTCGGTGCCGATCTGGAACGAATCCGGGTTGGCGCCGGCGGCGGCGATGGCGGCCAGCAGATCGGCCTTGGCATCGAACACATCGACGGCGCGGGCCTTGTCGGCCCAATGGCGCGGTGTGGCCTTGCCGGCGCGCAGACCGGCGGCGACATTGCGCTGCTGGCCCGGCTCGGGGCCGTCGAATTGCGGCCCGATCTCGAACAGGCCCACATCCTTAATGCCGCGATCGGCGTTGCGCCCGGTCGCCGCCACCAGATTGGGCAACACCGACGGGCGCATGCAATCCAGATCGGACGAGATGGGGTTGGCCAGATGCATGGCGAGGGCCCCACCGCCGAACAGCTTGGCCTGAGCCGAGGGCAGGAACGACCACGTCACCGTCTCCACCAGACCACGGCTGGCCAGCTGGCGCCGCACCCAGGCGGCGCGGCGCTGGCCGGGGGTCAGCACCGGCTTGGACATGCTGGGACGCGGCAGCGGTGTCGCCGGCAGCAGGTCATAGCCGTTGATGCGGATGATCTCTTCCACCAGATCGTGCTCGGCGGTGATATCGGCGCGCCACGACGGCGGCACCACCAACAGGCCGTCGCCATGTTCCGACACGGTGCAGCCCAGCGCCGTCAGGATGGCCTGCTGGCGCTGATTGTCCACCGCCACGCCGCCCAGGGCTTCCACCCGTTCGGGACGGAGCGCGATGGATTGGCGCCAATCGGGTTCGGCCCCGGCGATGACCAGTTCCGACGCTTCGCCGCCGCAAATCTCCAGGATCATGGCACTGGCCAGTTCGGCCGCATCCACCAGGAAAGCCGGGTCGACGCCGCGCTCGAAGCGGAAGCGGGCATCGGACAGGATGTCCAGCTTGCGCCCGGTGGTGGCGGTGCGGATGGGGTCGAAGAAGGCCACTTCCAGGAAGACGTCGGTGGTCGCCTCGGTACAGCCGGAATGTTCGCCGCCCATCACCCCGGCCAGGGCTTCCGGGCCACCCGCATCGGCGATGACGGTCATCGCCGGCGACAGGGTGTATTCCTTGCCGTTGAGCGCGGCCAGCGTCTCACCGTCGCGGGCCAGCCGGGCGGTGATGGTGTCGCCCTTGACGCGGGCGGCATCGAACACGTGCAGCGGCCGGGCCAGATCGAAGGTGAAGTAATTGGTGATGTCGACCAAAGCGGAAATGGGGCGCAGGCCGATGGCGGTCAGCCGGTCCTTCAGCCACTGGGGGCTTTCACCGTTCTTCACGCCACGGAAGTGACGACCGACGAACAGCGGGCAGGCGCTTTCGGCATCCTCGGGGAAATCCAAGGCCACATTGATCGGGCTGGCGTAAGCGCCCTTGACCGGGGCGACCGGCAGTGGCTTCAGCCGGCCCAGACCCGATGCCGCCAAATCGCGGGCGACACCGCGCACGCCCAGGCAATCGGCGCGGTTCGGCGTGATGGAAATCTCGATCACCGGATCGAAATGCATGGTGTCGATCAACCTGGCGCCGATGGGGGCGTCGACCGCCAACTCGGCGATACCGTCATGGTCCTCGCCCAGTTTCAGCTCGCGCCAGGAACACATCATGCCCTGGCTTTCCACACCGCGCACATTGCCCTTTTTCAGCTTTTCGCCGCTGACCGGGATGAAGCAGCCCGGCTGCGCCAGGATCACCTTGATATCGGCTCGGGCATTGGGGGCGCCGCACACCACCTGGATGATGCCGCTGCCGGTATCGACCTTGCACACGCGCAGGCGGTCGGCATTGGGGTGCGGTTCCGCCTCGACGATACGGGCGATGGTGAAGCCGGCCAAATCCTTGGCCGGATCGTGGATGTCCTCCACCTCCAGGCCCAGCATGGTCAGGCGGGCATCGATCTCGGCCAGGGAGGCATCGGTCTCCAGATGGGCCTTCAGCCACGACAGGGTGAATTTCATCGGGTCAGCCCTCCGGCCAGGGTCGGCACGTCCAGCGGCACGAAGCCGTAATGCTTCAGCCAGCGCATGTCGGAATCGAAGAAGGTACGCAGATCGGGGATGCCGTATTTCAGCATGGCCATGCGCTCGACGCCCATGCCGAAGGCGAAGCCCTGCCACTCATCCGGGTCGAGGCCGCAGGCCTTCAGGACGTTGGGATGGACCATGCCCGAGCCGCCGATTTCCAGCCAGCTGGCGCCCTTGCCGATCTTGAGTTCGCCGCCTTCGCGCGAACAGCCGATATCCACTTCCGCCGACGGTTCGGTGAAGGGGAAGAAGCTGGGGCGGAAACGCACCGGCACTTCGTCGACCTCGAAGAAGGTGGTGACGAATTCCAGCAGGCAGCCCTTCAAATGGCCCATATTGGTGGTCTTGTCGATCACCAGCCCCTCGATCTGATGGAACATGGGCGTATGGGTCATGTCGGAATCGCAGCGATAGGTGCGACCGGGCGCGATGATGCGGATGGGCGGCTTCTTCCCCAGCATGGTGCGGATCTGCACCGGGCTGGTATGGGTGCGCAGCAGATGACGGGACCCATCGTCGCGCTCGCCGAAATAGAAGGTGTCATGCATCTGCCGGGCGGGATGTTCCGCCGGGATGTTGAGCGCGGTGAAATTGTGGAAATCGTCCTCGATATCCGGACCTTCGGCCACGTCGAAGCCCATCTGGGCGAAGATGGCGGCCATCTCCTCCATCACCTGGGAAATGGGGTGGACCCGGCCCGCCAGGGTATCGGGGCGTACCGGCAAGGTGACGTCAAGCTTTTCCCGCGCCAGCCGCTGATCCAACGCCTTGGCCTCAAGCAAAGTCTTGGCGACGTTGATGGCTTCGGCCACCTCGTCCTTGACCTTGTTCATGGCCGCACCGGCGGCCTTGCGCGCGTCCGGGTCCATCTTGCCGAGCGCGCCCATCAGGGCGGAGATACTGCCCTTTTTGCCCAAGGCGGCGACGCGGGCGGTTTCCAGCGCCTCGATGGTGTCAGCGGCGGCGACCGAAGCCAAAGCCTCGGCACGGATACTCTCCAACTCGTCCATGCGTCATCCCTTTCGGACACGAAAGGGGGCCGCCCGCTGGGCAGCCCCCTTAAGCAAAACAGACCTGCTTCGTCGCGCAGAGCCTTAGCCCAGGGCCGCCTCGGCCTTTTGCACCAACGACTTGAAGGATTCCGGCTCGCGCGCGGCGATGTCGGCCAGCACCTTGCGGTCCAGCACGATACCGGCCTTCTTCAGGCCATTCATGAAGCGGGAATAGGGCATGCCGTACTGACGGGTACCGGCGTTGATACGCTGGATCCACAGGGCACGGAAATTACGCTTCTTGGCCCGACGGTCGCGATAGGCGTAACGCAGCGCCTTTTCGACCTTTTCGATGGCCACACGGAAGCAGGTGGAGGAGCGGCCACGGAAACCCTTGGCCAGCTTCAAAATCTTCTTGTGACGGGCGTGAGTGGTTACGCCCCGCTTGACGCGCGCCATTACTTAGCTCCGTTCGGCAGGTAGTATTGCTTGACCTTCTCACCATCAGCCTTGAACAGGATGAAGGTGCCGCGGGCTTGACGCTTCATGTCGTTCGGCTTGGCCGACAGGCAGTGGCGCTTGTTGGCGGCGCCGGCCTTGACCTTGCCGGACGCGGTGAGCTTGAACCGCTTCTTGGCGGCGCTCTTGGTTTTCATCTTGGGCATTTTCGCTTCCTTCGCGAAAAGGGTTTCACTGCGATACACAAGCGGCGGGGCATGCCCTTACAGGCCCACGCGCGCTTGAAGGAGGAAGCTTATAAACGCAAGGGGGGCGAATTGCAAGCCTTGGCGGCACATATCGACACTGGCCCGGCGGTGCGCAGCATGCCATAGTCATTCCAATAATTGCAGGCGGGCAAAGGGCACCATGGCCGCAGGGGATATCGCCACTTCACGCGAAGTATATGTCGCCTTCGCCTTCGCCGCCGCCGACCTTCTGGTCGAGGTGGACGAGGACGGCGCCATCGTCTTCGCCGTTGGCGCCGCCATGGCCCTGACCAGCAAGCCGGCCCGCGCGTTGACCGGGCAACCGGCCTCGGCCATGTTCATCCCCCAGGACGGTGAGCGCATCGACCGCGCGCTCAACCGCATGGACGAAGGCGAGCGGGTGCGCCTGCTGCTGCTGCATACACCGGGCGGACCTGGGCGCCCCAACAAACCGGTGGCTTTGGCAGGCTATCGCCACCCGGACCGGCCGGGTCATCGCCTGCTGGCCCTGACCCACGCCGCCGCCTTGGAAGTGCCCGAGGAAAACCGCACCCCCATCGGCCACCTGCTGAGCCGCGAGGATTTTTCCGTCCTCGCCCGGCGGATGATGGATGAAGGCAGCGTCGGCGCCGACACCGACCAGGCCTATCAGCTGACCATGGTCGAATTGCCGGCGGTCGAGCAGGTGCGCGCCGCCGCCGGGCCGGTCAAGGCCGACGAGTTCATGGCCGAGTTGGGCGACCGCTTGAAGGCGGTGTCCATGGGCGGCGACGCCGCCGGTGAATTGGGCGAGAACCGCTATGGCGTCATCCATTCCCCCTCGGTCACCGCCTCGTCCATCGAGGCGGCGCTGACCGATCTGGTCGCCGCCTTCCTGCCCGGCGATCAGCCCGAGCCGGTGAAATCGGCCACCGTCGCCCTGGACGCCGCCGGCATCTCGTCGGAAGAGGCGACCAACGCCCTGCTTTACTCGCTCAACCGGTTTTCCCAGGGCGAAGAGGTCAATCTGCACAATCTGGCCAAGGATGTGCGCTCGCGCCTGTCCGACACCGTCGGCCAGATGCGCGAGATCAAGGAAGTCATCGACCAGGGCCGGTTCGAGCTGGTGTTCCAGCCCATCGTCGATCTGTGGACCGACATGGTTCATCATTTTGAATGTCTGGTGCGCTTTCCCGGCAAATCGTCGCCGTTTGAAACCGTCACCTTCGCCGAGAATGTCGGCATCGTCGGCAATCTGGACATGGCCATCTTGAACCGGGCCATCAATTTCATGCGCTCGCCGCTGGGCAACAACCCGTCGCTGCGTTTCGCCGTCAATCTGTCGGGGCGGTCATTGTCGCACGCGCCCACGGCGCGCCGCCTGCTGTCCATGGTCGCCGGCTGTCCGGATTTACGCGGGCGCATGCTGTTCGAGCTGACCGAATCGGCGGAAGTGGACGATTTGCCCGCCGTCAACGCCATCTTGCAATCCCTGCGCAAGGGCGGTTTCCAGGTTTGCCTGGACGATTTCGGCGCCGGCTCCGCCGCCTTCCACTATCTGCGCGCCCTGGAAGTGGATCACGTCAAGATCGATGGCGCCTATATCAAGGAAGTCAGGGGCTCGAACACGCCGACACCCTATCTCAAGGCCATCGCCCAATTGTGCGCCGACCTCAAGGTGGGCACCATCGCCGAATTCGTCGAGACGTCGGAAACCGCCAATCTGCTGAAATTGCTGAAGGTCCGCCACGCCCAGGGCTATCTGTACGGCAAGCCCATGCAGCCGGCCAATATCGAGGCCGACCCCATGAAGGGCTGGGCGGTCAACGGCCTTTACTGGCAAAACGGCCTGCTGGCCTATCGCAATCAGGCGCCGCAGGCCAAGCCCATCCGCTTTCCCACCGTCAGCAACGGCTGACGTGATGTGACATCAGGGCGGTGAAAGACGCCCATTTTTCCTTCTTCATCCCCGCCCTTCCGCCGTCACTCCCGCGAAGGCGGGAGTCCAGAGGGGGGCACCACCACCTTTCCCGCGACTCCTGGATACCCGCCTGCGCGGGTATGACGAGGGAGGGACCATGCCTCAGCGGTGATAGAACCCGGCGCCGACGACATAGTCGCCGACCTGGACCACATAGGACGTCTTGTTTTCCAGCTTGCCGGTGCTCGGGTTCTTCCACAGGTAATCAACCATGCCAGAGCCGTTGCGCTTGGCCTTCTTGATGATTTCCTGCACCACCTTCAGGCCGGCGGCGTCGGTCATCTCCCAGGCGTTGGAGCCGGTGCGCTCGGGACGAAAGCCGGTCGCCTTGTAGACGCCCTTGGGGTCGAAGGCGAAAACATAAAGGTCGTCCTTGATCCACTTGCCCTTGGGATCGTTGAAGGCGACAAAGGCCTTTTCCGGCCCCACCTTCTTCATGAAGGCGACGGCGTCGTCGACCAGGGCCTGCACTTCCTCGTAGCCGTGGCGGACCACCGGCGGCGGGGCCGGCGTGTTGGTCTCGGCGGCGAAAACCGGCGGCGCCAGCAACAAGGCACCCAGCAGCGCCGCCCCCAGGCGATTGGACATCATGGTTAAGCCTCCCCTCATATATTTATTGCCGCCATCCTAATATAGCTTTCGCCGGAAACCAAAGGCTGGTTGGTGACACGTGTGTGCCGGTGCTATAAGCCGCAGACCATGCACACACAGAGCAAACCCATCTCCTGGCGGTCGGAAGTGGCAGCCATGCTGACGCTGGGCTGGCCGACCATCATGACCAACCTGGCGCAGATCGCCATCGGCACCACCGATACGCTGATGATGGGCTGGCTGGGACCGACCGATCTGGCCGCCGGCACCTTGGGCGCCAATCTGTATTTCGGCTGGTTCGTCATGGGGATCGGGCTGGTCCTGGCCACCTCGCCGCTGTTGGCCCACACCTTGGGGGCTCGGCGTCATTCAGTGCGCGAATGCCGCCGCATCGTCCGCCAGGGATTGTGGCTGGCCGGGTTTTATTGCCTGCCGGTGTGGCTGGTGCTGTGGAACACCGCCGCCATCCTGAACGCCATGGGCCAAGACCCGGCCCTGACCGCTGCCGCCGGCGATTATGGCCGCGCCATGATGTGGGGGCTACTGCCGGCCCTGGGGGTGATCGCGCTGCGGTCCTTCATCTCGGCCTTGCAACGGCCGCGCGCCGCCATGGTGGTGACCTTGCTGGCGGTGGGCCTCAATGCCTTCGTCAACTGGCTGTTGATGTTCGGTAATTGGGGGGCGCCGGCCCTGGGGGTGATGGGGGCGGGCATCGCCTCGACCTTGTCCAACCTGTTCATGTTCAGCGCCCTGTTGGGCTTCATCCTGTGGGATCGCCGCTTCCGCCGTTATCATTTGCTCGGGCATTTCTGGCGCCCGGATTGGATCAAGCTGCGCGAATTATGGCGTATCGGCCTGCCCATGGGGCTGGCCATGGGTTTCGAGGTCTCGGGCTTCAATGCCGCCGCCTTCCTGATGGGGCTGATCGATACCGCGTCGCTGGCCGCCCATGCCATCGCCCTGCAAGTGGCTTCGGCCACCTTCATGGTGCCCATGGGCATGGCCCAGGCGGCCACCGTACGGGTGGGGCTGGCGGCGGGGGCCGGCGATGCCGAGGGGGTGCGCAAGGCCGGCTGGACCGCCCTGGTTCTGGGGGTGGGCTTCATGGCGGTCATGGCCCTGGTGCTGCTGTTGTGGCCGCGGGCCATCATCGGCGTCTTCCTGGATCTGTCCCATCCCGATAGCGCCGCCGTGCTGGCTCATGGCATCGGCTTCCTGGCGGTGGCGGCGATCTTCCAGGTCGCCGACGGCGCCCAGGTGGTGGGAGCCGGCGCCCTGCGCGGGCTCAAGGACACCCGGGTGCCGATGATCTTCGCCGGTCTCGGCTATTGGGGATTGGCCATCCCGGTCGGCGCCGCCCTGGCTTTTACCGGCGGTGTCGGCGGCCTGGGCATCTGGATCGGTCTGGCCCTGGGCCTGGCGGTGGTGGCGGCGCTGGTCACCATGCGTTGGAGCCTGCGCCGCCGCCTGGGCTTGCTCACAGATATGTCTTGAACCAGTCCTGCAATCGCTGCCAGCCGGCCTGGGCCGGCAAGGCGCGATAGCTGGGCCGGTAATCGGCATGGAAGGCATGGGGGGCGTCGGTGTAGACGACGATCTCGGTCTTGACCTTGGCCGCCTTGGCCGCGCTTCGCATGCGCTCGATGCTGTCGAGCGGGATGCCCTGGTCGCCGCCGCCGTAAAGCCCCAGAACCGGCGCCTTCAACTGGCCGGCGATATCGATGGGATGGCGCGGGTTGTTTTCCGACGCGTCGCCGACCAGCCTGCCATACCAGGCGACCGCCGCCTTCAGCTTGGGATTATGGGCGGCATAAAGCCAGGAAATGCGCCCGCCCCAGCAAAAGCCGGTGATGCCCAAGCGCTTGGCATCGCCACCATGGCTGGTAGCCCAGGCGGCGGCGGCATCCAGATCGGCCAGCACCTGGGCATCGGGCACCTGGGCGACGATGGTTTTCAGCAAGGTGGGAATATCGCTGACGGTCGACGGGTCGCCCTGACGAAAATAAAGTTCGGGGGCGATGGCCAGATAGCCCAGCTTGGCCAGCCGGCGGCAGACGTCGCGGATATGTTCATGCACGCCGAAGATTTCCTGCACCACCAGGATGGTCGGCAGATTGCTGCCGCTGGCCGGGCGGGCCACATAGGCGGGCAAGGTCCCGATCATCTGCGGCCCGGCGGCAAGGCCGGTACTGTCGGTGCTGATGGCCTGGGCGTTGACCGGACCGGCGGCGACGGCGAAGCCGGTGGCGGCCAGGGCGGTACCGATGAAGCCGCGACGGCTGAAATCGGGGTTCAGGCTTTTCTCGTCCTCACGCATGGATTGTCCTCCCGTATCCGAAGACCTGAGTGTGGGGATGCCGACGGCTAATTGAAAGAGGCGGCTTGACCAATGTCAGAGGCGGGGGCGAGCGGCGGCCCTAAGCTGGCCCGGTTCCATTTTGGGGGAAATCGTGATGTTGCGCCGCCTTGCCCTGTTTTTGTGCCTTGCCGCCACGCCCGCTTTGGCCGAGGACATCGCCTGCCCCGATTTGTCGATTGCCCAACCGGTGGGCGATTGCCCGTCGGAGGAGCAGTTGAAATATTCCTACGCCGGCTATTGCAGCGACGACGCCCGCATGTACGACAAGGATGGCGGCAACACCTGCGTCACCTTGGACGACTTCAAGAAACTGAAGAACCATGCGTTATGGGAAGCCGGCGACTTCCAGGGCTATCTGCATTGCGGTCGCAGCCCGGAACAGACCCGCGCCTTGAAGTTGACCGGCATGAAGGTCGCTCCCGCCGGCAAGCTGACCCGGGTGGTGTGCGATTATGAAGACGGCGCCATGATGGTGCTGCGCACCCGGCGCGCCTGCGTCATCAACGGCGACAAGGCCGTGTGTGATTAAAGTCGCCCCCCGTCATACCCGCGCAGGCGGGTATCCAGGAGCGCGGACAAGCTGGAGGTACACCCTCTGGACTCCCGCCTGCGCGGGAGTGACGACCATTGATGTGAACGCGCGTCAGATTTCAGGCTGGCAAATTTAGAGCATTTTCACATCGAGCGTCCATATCCGTCGTGGGCGAAGAAATTGGCGCATTCCTCGGGCGGAAACAGGTCGATGAGTTTTCCGATCACGTCCCATAAGGTGTTGATGGTGCGGGCTTGCGCCTTTCGCAGCAGGCTCTTGAGCTTGGCGAAGGCGAGCTCGATGGGATTGAGGTCTGGGGAGTAGGGCGGCAGATACCGCAGGGTGGCCCCTCGGGCTTCGATGAGTTGCTTGACCCCTGCCACCTTGTGGGCGGGCAGATTGTCCATTACGACGATGTCGCCGGGCCGCAAGGTCGGAGCCAGGACCTGCTCGACATAGGCCAGGAAGATCGCGCCATTCATCGCCTTGTCGATGACGAAGGGGGCGGAGATTCCGTCATGCCGGAGCGCCCCGACGAAGGTGGTCATTTTCCAATGACCGTGCGGCACCGCAGCCAGCAGCCGCTGACCGCGCGGCGCCCGTCCGTAGCGCCGGGTCATGTTGGTCGATGCCCCGGTTTCATCAAGGAAGACCAAGCGGGTTGGGTCCAGCGCCGGCTGCTCGGCTCGCCAGGCGATGCGTCCTTCGGCTACGTCGGGACGTTCCTGCTCGGCAGCATGCGCACTCTTTTTTTCAGACTGAGGTCGAGCCGCTCAAGCGTGTTCCACAGGCCGCCGACGCTGATCGACACGCCCAATTCGGCCAGAACCCAGGCGCGCAACTCAGCCAGCGTGGCATCGGGCTCGACCTTGATCTGCGCCTGCAACGCCTCAAGGTGAGCCGCCAGCTTCTGTCCTGGCCGCCCAGGCCGTGGCTTCACCGTCGTCTCGCCGGTGGCCCGGCGGCGGCCTTGGGCCTTGTAGATGTACGAAACGCTCACCCGGAACAGCGGCGCCACCTCGTAGGCGCTCATGCCGCTGTCCACAGCCGCCAAAACTCTATCGCGCAAGTCCTGAGAATAGGACTGCCCTGAGCGCCACGTCATCGCATCATCCTCGGGAGCGTTGTTACCGAAGATGTTGAATCACAAAATGACCTCAGGGGGAATCCTCTACCGATTCCGCTCGGCGTGAAACCGCTCTAACCTTGGCGGGCCAGCAGATCCAAAAGCGGCGTCCATTCGGCGGCATAATCGCGGGCGCGGCGGTCCCTGGATTCCAGGACCGACGAGCCCAGGGCCGCGGTGGTCGGATAAATCTGGCTGTCGCGCAGTCGCGCCACCACCGGAAAGCCCAGGGATTCGAAGAACACGTCCAGTTGTTCTGTCGCCTTGGCCCCCAGGCGCAGGCGGTTGCCGATGATCGCCACCACCCGCTTGTTCTTGCGCACCGCCTTGACCGCCGACAGCTTCTTGAGGAAATGGGCGGTGGCATCCTGGTCGAAGGCGCCGGGCAGGACCGGCACCACCACCACGTCGGCGATGGCGATCAAATCCTCCACGTCGTCATGATGCATGGCGGCGGGAGCGTCGATGACCAGCCGGTCGATGCCCTTGGGCGGATTGCCCAAAGTCTTGGACCAATCCAGACCGGTGATGGTGGGGGCGGCCTCGTCGCGGCGCTTTAGCCAGTTGAGCGACGATTTCTGTCGGTCGCAATCGGCGATGATCGTGGACAGGCCGGTGGCGGCGAAGGACGACGCCAGATGGGTGGCGATGGTGGTCTTGCCGCAGCCGCCCTTGATGTTCCCGACCAGTACCGACAGCATGCCATCCCCCCGTTCCCGTGTGATGGCGGCAAAGGTAGCACAACCGGCGGAGCGCGAAATGTGAAGAACGCGCCCCGCCGGTTGGAATCACTCTCCCGACAGGCGGCGGAAACCGGCCGAGACCTTGGCGATGAAGGCGGGATCGCGCTTTTTCCAATAGCGCGGATCTTGCAGCATCTGCTTCAGATCGTCTTCCGACGGCTCGTCTTCGCGTGGGGTGGCGGTGCGGCCCATGCTGGGCTCGCCCGAATTCATCATGGCGCGCATGGCGATGATGCCGTCGGCGGAAGCGGACAAGGCCTCGTACAATTCCGCCGACAGATTGGCCTGACCCCAGGCCTGAACCTGACGGGCGGTTTCCGCCCATTTGGCCTCGCCGCCGAAATGGTCGCGCAGACGTTCCAGGCTACGCTGGCTTTCGAACTCACCGGCCATCTGTTCCAACGTCGGAATCACCCGCTGATGGGCCAGATCATAGACCAACTGCGCCTGCTTGGGGGTGAAGCCGGCCTGATGCAGCAGGCGGTTGACCTCGGCATCGGGGCTCAGCATGGGGTGGCGCTGTTCGATGCTGTATTGCTCGGGGCTTTCCGGTACCCCCAGGGCCCGGTGAAAGGCGCAACGCTGTTCGTCGGAGCAATCGTCGCCGGGGATTTCCACCATGCGATGCATGCGGCGCTCCAACTCCTGATAGGCGCGCAGCAAGGCATCGGTGCGCAAGGCGCCGGTGGCCGGATCGCGGAACTTTTCCGGGATGGCGGTGCTGATCGGCATCTCCGGTTCGGGCGGCAGGGAATCTTCGTAGTACATCTGTTGTTCTCCTGATCAAGCGTAAAGAGAGCCGTCGCGGCCGCGTTCGACCAGCGACAGGATATGGGCGGCCAGCAGGCGCTGGCCCTCCAGGCAGCGCAGCGCCGCGTCGCTGGCATCGGGACCGAGACAGCGGTCAAGGGTGAGGCTGCGCAGATGGGCCAGGGCCAGATCGCCGTCGGCGCCGGAAAAAGCCCGGGCAAAGGCGCGGGCCACCGCCAGCCGCTGGGCATTGTCGGGCGGGGCGGGCGGCGCGAACCAGTCCCAGCCGGGATCAGATTTGGACATGGACGTTCTCCGGGTTTTGCTGTGCCACCATCAGATCGGCGGGGATGTTGAAGGCGCGGCCCAGCCATTGGGCAGCGGCGGCGGGATCGACCACCGCCATGCCGGCGGGGCCGAGTTGGGCCAGCGCCGACAGCCAGCTCAGCACGTTGTGGGCGTCGCGCTGGGCCTGGGATTGGGCCAGGGGCGAGCGGTACTGCAACTCGACCAGATGGCCGTCGACCAACAGCGGCGGGATTTCGCCGCGCCGGCGCAAGATGGTGACGGCGCGCAGGATCAACGGCGTCAGCAGTTCCGATTGCAGACGGCCATAGGTGGCCCCGAGCAGGCGGGCCATGTCGGCGGAGCGTTCCAACACCTCGGTCGCCGTCATCTTGGGGTTGTCGGCCTGCCCCAGCTTGTCGGCCAGCAAGGCATGGCGGATGCGCCCGCGCAGATCGTCGAGGACCAGTTGCGAAATGTCGAAGCGGCCCGGACTTTCCAGCGGCTGCAACCCGGCCGAGCCCACCGCCTTGGGGATGATGGTGCCGGGGATCAGCTTGATGTTGGCCGGGTTGAGCACGCCGTCATCATCGGCCTGCCAAATGCCGGTGACGGCGATGGTGGCGTTTTTCAGCACCAGTTCCACCACCTTGTTGGCGGTCTTGATGTCGGGCAGCGCCTTCATCACCGGCGAACGGCCATAGATTTCCCCCGGCGCCTTCAGCCAGCGGAAATTGATGAAGGGCGACTGACCGAAGCGGCCCTCGGCCAGCAGGGCTTCGTCGTCATCGCCGGCGTCTTCCAGGATGGCGGCATAATCGTAATGGCCGCGCTGGTTGGGGATCACCGCCTCGATGACGGCGAAGCGGGCCTGCGGGTCTTCCTCGCCCCGGCGGATCAGCGACGGATCCAACTGAGCGGCGGGGAAGCGTTGCCGCAAGGCGGCCAGCGCCAGCTCGCTACGGCGAAAGCTGCTGTCCAACTTGCCGTCGGGGCCTTCCTCCAGCACCGCCTGGGCCAAGGGGACGGCGGTGAAGCGAAAGGCCGAGGCCTCGCCCGGCTGCGCCTCCTCGAACAACAGGCAGGCGGTGCCGCCGGTGACCACGTCGAGATAGCATTGATGCATTTCCACCGCGAAGTTGGAGCGGTCGAAATGGCTTTGCAAGATGGCGCCGACCTTGTCGAGTAAGGGGGCGACCTGCTGGCGCTCGGCCTCGTCCAGATCGGGACCGGCGGTCAGGCCGAACCATTGCGCCCACGGCGGGGTCAGTTCCGACAACAGGCTGGCGGCCAGTTGGTCGACGGCATCGGCGGCGGTGCCGTCGAACAGGCGGTCGCCCTTTTTCTCGCCCGGATTGGGTTGGTGCAGCACGGCGTCGCGCAGCGGCAGGGCGTAATCGTAACATTCCTGCCAATGGGCTTCCCAGGTGGCGCGCCGTTCCTTGGCCTTGCGGTAACGCTGGCGCAGATGGCCCGATTGGTGGTCCGGCCCCAGCGGATGATTGACGTCGGTCATCTCATTCCCCCAACAGGCGTTTGCCGTCGCTGGCAGCCGGGGCCAGCACGCCGCGATCGCTGGTGGCGACCATGCCCTGGCGGCCACGGCGGTTGCGCGACATGGTTTCCAGACGTTGCGTGCGCGCCTCGTCCTCGGGATCGGTCACCGGCGGCAATGGCGCCGGGGCCGGCACTTCCGGGGCGCCGCCAAAAAATCCACCCATCTCACCCTCCGTACATGTTTTGTTCCATATCGCATGTGCAAAAAATCCGCACCGGGCGCTGCCGGACCTGAGTTTTTACCTATGCGGGAGCTCGTGATTCCGTCTTATCTCAAAACACGAACACAATTCAAGGCATTTTTTCCTGATATTTTAGGAATTTGTACAATTGCCACGGCGTCAACACCCAGGGTGCCGGCAAGCCCAACAATCGCTTGACCGCCTCGACGCAGGTATAGGGACGCCAGGGCGCCGGACGGTGCGGCGGCGGGCGTAACCGGGTGGCGACCACGGTGATGCCGCGACTGACGTAAAACGCCATCAGGTCGGGGCAGGATTCCACCCGCATCAGCGTATGATGCGACATGGGGTCGATCACCACCCAGACCGGACCCTGGCGGATGGCGGCGAAGCAATGGCGAAAGCCGGGACGCAGCAGCCGCAACCACCACAGATCGGTATGACCGACAAAACCAACCAGAACATCAGGCGGCCGCATCATCCGACGATCCCCTTGATCCGTAACGATGTTTCTAGGCGATCCAAGGCCTCGCACCACAATTTGTCCTGGCTGTCCGACCACGTGACGGCGGCATTTTCGCCAGCCAGCCGGGTACCCAGCTCAGCCAGGGTGCGCAGGTGCTCGGCCTGCAAACGGTTCAGGCGGAACAACCGCATGACCTCGCGGTGGATATCGTCGGGGTCGCAGGGGCGGGAAACCTCGCCCATGTCGGGACGGGGCCGGCAACCGGCCAGGCGGGCCAATTGACAATGGGCATACCACAGCCATGCCTCTTCGGCAGTGCTGAACGGCTGGGTGGCGCCACCCTGCAATGGACGCGGCATGAAGCGCGGTCGAGCCATAAAATCCCCCTAAGGCGAGAACATATAATGAACACTGATTCCATGGGTTGCGGAGTCATGTCAAGCATTCTTAGGCTATTATTCCTGATGTCTTCGTTGGGAGATTGGGGGATGATCTTCCCATGTTGACGCATGCCGATATCTGGGCCGCTCTTGATTCCCTTGCCCGCGACAACGGGTTGACGGCGTCGGCGCTTGCCCGGCGGGCCGGGCTGGACCCCACCACCTTCAACAAAAGCAAGCGCATCACCCGCGAGGGTAAATTGCGCTGGCCGTCGACGGAGAGCGTGGCCAAGGTTCTCGACGCCACCGGCTCCAGCCTGGGGCAATTGCTCAACTACATCGATGATTCGTTGCCGGCCCCGGTGGTCAAGGGGGCGACCATTCCGCTGATCGGCTCGGCCCAGGCGGGCGATCGCGGCTATTTCGACGATGCCGGCTATCCGTGCGGCGGCGGCTGGGACGAGATTCCCTTCCCCGAGGTGGGCGACAGCAACGCCTATGCCCTGGAAGTGTCCGGCGACAGCATGGAACCCCTGTACCGTGACGGCGACATCGTCATCGTCTCCCCCGCCGCGTCGGTGCGCCGTGGTGACCGTGTGGTGGTCAAGACCCTTGAGGGCGAGGTGATGGTCAAGCAACTGATCCGCCAGACCGCCAAGCGCATCGAGTTAGCCTCGCTCAACCCGGCCCATCCGGGCCGCTCGCTGGCGGCGGAAGAGGTCTCGTGGTTGGCCCGCATCCTCTGGGCCAGCCAATAGCAGTTTGCAAATTTGTTCTACTTATGTTCTTAGTGGGGCCATGCGCTTCGTCCTGCTCCACCTTGCCGCCCCCGGTCTTGAACGCCGCTATGACGGCCCCATTCCCCGCCATCGTGTCGATGGCTTGGCTGGATCGGGGTTACTTGACCGATTGGCGGCGGAAAGCCGGGCGCAAGCGGCCCGGCGGCGGCGCGACCTGAAGGCGGCACCAGCGATGATCGACGGCACCTTGCACCGCCGCACCCTGGCCCTGGCCGATTACCGCCATCAGGCGGTGACGCTGCTCGCCCCCCGTACCCGCCGAGGCTTATAACGCCACGCCCTCGGGATGCTCGCTGCCGCTGCGATAGCGGAAGCTCCCTTGGCCGCTGGCGATCAGCTTGCCGTGTTCATCCACCACATCGGCCTGACAAAACACGATGCGCGAGCCGCCTCCGGTCTTTTTCGCCACCGCCCGCAAGGTGCCGTGGCGGGCCTGACCGGTAAAGTTCGTGGTGAGCGACAACGTCACCACCCGGCGCACCCGCCCCGGCAGCGGGCAAAAGGTGGCGGCGAAGCCGCAAGCGGTGTCGATCAGCGTCGCCAGCACGCCGCCATGGAGGACGCCGGCGCGGTTGGTGTGCTTGTGGTCCATATCCAGTTCCAGCACCGCCTGACCCTCGGTCCATTCGGTCAGGCGATAGCCCAATAATTGCTGGAACCCCGACGGCCCCTCTTCCTTCACCACCATGACCGTTCCCTTAAAATTGCCGCAGCAGACGCTGCAGATAATCGCGTTCGGCCTGGGGCCGGGTGAACTCGCCGGCACGGCGACGCAATTCGTCGACGATGGCCCGGGCCTTGCGCATTTCCGCCTGATCGGGCACTCGGGTGGCACCATCGTCGCCGTTGCCCGGCCCCTGGCCCATGGGCCGGCCCAAGGGGTCGCGCGGCAGACCGCCGGGCATGGACAGCGCCCCGGCGGCCATGGCGTCAAGGCTTTGCCGCAAACCCTGCGACAGAGTGTCCAAGGCTCGGGCCTGCGTCTCGGCCGCGCCGGCCCAATCATCGTCGCGCAAGGATTGCGCCGCTTGGGCCATGGCCTGACCGGCATCGTCCAATGCCAACGGTTCTTGCCCCAGCCCTTCCCTCAACTGGCGGCGGGCGCCCTCGAGGATTTTGGCCAATTCATCCTGCTGACGGCTGGCGCCGGCCCCCGGCGGCGGCGTTTCCGTCCCCGGCTGGCTATGGCGGTGGCTTTGCTCCAACAGGCGCTGCTGCCGTTGCGCCAGATCGCGCAAGGTGCGCACCGCCTGGGTCGCCGCCGCCGACGGCGCCTGCGGCACGCGCGTTTGCAAACCGTCCAGGATGCCGGCCATGTTGCGCAACATTTGCCGCATGCCGTCACGGGCGCCGATGGCCGCCATGTCGCGCATGGCCTGCACCATACCCTGCAATTCGTCGGCACCGATAGCCGCCCCGGCCCCCGCCTCCAGGTCCGTGGGCAGCGTCCCCAGCCGTTCCGACAAGGCGTTGAGATAGCGGTGCAGCGCCGTCTGGAACTGATCGAGCAGCCCGGCCAACGTCGCTGCGTCGGCATTGTCGTCGAGACCTCGCTCCAGGGCGCGGCGAGCCTCCTCCAGCCTTTGTTCCGCCGCCGCCAAGTCACCGTCCTCGATGCGTAAGGCGGCGTTCCACAGCAAATCCTGAATTTCGGCCAGATCGAAAACCGGAGCGGACAAGGCATGCCGGGCCAACCGCATGGCGAGAAAAGCGGCCATGTCGTTGTTGAAACGCGCCGGCTCGACCGCCAGCCAGTCGATGATGCCCATGGCGCCGGGGGCATTGGCCCGGTTTTCCGTCACCAGCCGGCGTTGGTCGATCAGGGCGCGGGCATGGGGGTTCAAAAAGCTCCGTTCCGGCAGGGTCAGGGCCATGGGTTCGCCGGCGCCGCGTTGGCCCAGGGCGTCCTCGGCCATGGGCTGGGCCAGCACCGGCATACCAGCCCAAGGATGGGCGGTCAGGTCATGCCACGACGACGACGCCACCTGTTTGCTGCGCCCCGCCGACAGCGGCAGATCCACCTGTAGTGGGGTTTCGTCCACCGGGGCACCCAGCCGACGGATTTCCACCCACAGACGGGTCAGGCCGTAATCGTCCTGGGCATTGACCGCCATATGCAAGCGACCGCGTTCCGCCGGTTCCGGCACCCCGGTAAAATCGATGGACGGCGACAGATCGGCGACCACCGCCAGCGGCCAGGCCACCAGCTCGCGGCCCCAATGACGGATCGCCAGACGGGTGCCGGCCTGGATGCGGGTTTCCAGCCTCCGGCTACCGTCCTCCAGCGGCGGAATCGGCACCACCACCCCGTCCACATCCAGGCTGACCTCGCCCCAGCCGCCGCTGGCCACCGCCAATACGGCGCTGCCGGCAGGCACCAAGACCGCCTTGTCGCCCTGATCCGGGCGCAGCAATTGCGGCGGCGCCCCGGTATAGACCGGCGGCGTAACCCACACCTGCACCTCGTCCGGCCCCAGTCCCGGCAAGACCAGGGCCGGGTCCAAGGCCCGCGCCAGCCGGGGAAAGGCATCATGAGTGCCACCGGACAAGGCCACCGCCAGCAGCAAAAGCGCACCGGCCCGCACGCCCCAAGGATCGCGCACCGCCATGTCGGAACGCGGCCAGCCCAGCCGTGCCCGCCGCACCTGATCCAACATCCGTTGCCGATGGCTGTCCCACAAGGCCGCGTCGCCCAAGGCCGGACGGTCGCCCAGGGCCTGGAAGGGGCGATGCCCCAACCCGCTGTCTTGTTCCAGCCGGCGGGCGGCGGCGGCCTGATCGGGCCATTTGCTGCGCAACATGACGCGCAGCAAAAACAACCCGACACCAATGAAGACAGCCAGAATGACAGCGTGCAGCCAGCCCGGCAGCAGGGGCAGCAGATCGAATAAAGCCAGAGCGGCGAACAAGGCGGCCAGGCTGGCCAGCCATACCAGGGACGGCCACAGGACTTCCAGCCCCAGGATAAGGCGGGCCAACCGCAACCGCGTCACCATCCCGCGATCAGGCGGCAGGCTGTCGTTGGGGTTGGGCCCGCTCATCCGTCACAGCCAGTCGGGCACCGAGTCCAGCGCCAACATGTCGTCGAAGCTGGGACGGGCCCGGACCACGGCGAAGCTGTCATCCTTGACCAGCACTTCCGGCACCAGGGGCCGGGTGTTGTAGGTGGACGACATGGCGGCGCCATAGGCACCGGCGGTGCGGAAGACGATCAGATCACCCGCCTTGATCGGCGGCAACGAGCGTTGCTTGGCGAAAGTGTCGCCGGTCTCGCACACCGGGCCGACCACATCGACGGGCAGACGCGGGGCGTCCTTGGCCGGCTCGATCACCGGTTCGATGGTGTGATGGGCTTCGTACAGCGCCGGACGCATCAGATCATTCATGGCGGCGTCGGCGATCAGGAAAGTGCGGGTGGCACCTTCCTTCACATAGACCACCCGACTGACCAGGATGCCGGCATTGCCCACCAGCAGACGGCCCGGCTCCAGCACGATCTTGCACCCCAGATCGCCAAGCGTGTCCTTGATCGCCTTGGCATAGACCGCCGGGTGGGGCGGTTCCTCGCTTTCGTACGGAATGCCCAGACCGCCGCCCAGATCGAGCCGGCGGATGTCGAAGCCGTCGGCGCGCAGCATGGCCACCAGATCGCGCACCCGCAGGAAAGCCTGACGGAACGGCTCGACATCGGTCAATTGCGAGCCGATATGGCAGGCGATGCCGACCACCTCGATACCCGGCAAGGCGCGGGCCTTGTTATAGACCTCGTGCGCGCGGGTCCATTCGATGCCGAACTTGTTTTCCTTCTTGCCGGTGGTGATCTTGGCGTGGGTGCCGGCATCGACATCCGGATTGACGCGCAAGGCGATGGGCATGCGGATGCCGCGGGCGGCGGCGATTTTCGACAGCGCCTCCAGCTCCGGTTCCGATTCCACGTTGATCTGCATGATGCCCTTGGCCACGGCGAAGGTCAGTTCGGCCTCGGTCTTGCCCACACCGGAAAAGACGATGCGGTCCACCGGCACGCCGGCGGCCAGGGCCCGGCGCAGTTCGCCTTCCGACACCACGTCGGCGCCCGCCCCCAATTGGGCGAAGGTGCGGACCACGGCCACATTGGGATTGGCCTTGAGGGCGAAGCACACCTGGGCGTCCAGGCCGGCCTCGGCCAGGGCCTGGGTAAACACGGTGTAGTGACGCACCAAGGTGGCGGTGGAATAGCAATAGAACGGCGTGCCGACCTGGGCGGCGATCTCGGCCACCGGCACCTGCTCGGCCTGCAACTGACCGTTCACGTAATCGAAATGGTTCATGGGTTCTCCGTCTCCGGCTTTTCCTGGCCGTCCCTCTCGTCGCGGGGGAAAGTGATGTCGGGGTATTTGCGCGGATAGGTGGACCCGTCCGGCGGAACGGGCCGGCCCTTGCGACCGCAGGCGGCCAGGGGCGCCGTCAGTACGGCCAACAGCAATATCCTGCGCTTCATTCTCTTTGCTCCCGTCACAGCCATCGGCTTTTGGCCGCAGCCACCTGGGCCCGCACATTGGCCGGCGCGGTGCCGCCGAAGCTGGTGCGGCTGGCCACCGAGGAGTCCACCGCCAGCACGGCGCGGGCCTGTTCGGTGATGCCGGCCTCGATGCCTTGCATTTCGGCCAGGGACAGATCCTGCAAATCGCAGCCCTTGTCCTCGGCCAGCTTGACCAGCGAGCCGGCCACGTGATGGGCGCGGCGGAACGGCATCTTCAGTTCGCGCACGCACCAATCGGCGATGTCGGTGGCGGTGGTGAAGCCAGCCCCGGCGGCGGCGGCCAGCACCTCGGTATTGACAGTCATGTCGGCGATCATGCCGGTCATGGCGGCGATGGCCAGTTCCATGGTGTCGGCCACCTCGAACACCGGTTCCTTGTCGTCCTGCATGTCCTTGGAATAGGCCAAGGGCAGGCCCTTCATCACGATCAGCAGCGCATTCAGGTCACCGATGACCCGACCGGTCTTGGCCCGGATCAGCTCGGCGGCGTCGGGATTGCGCTTTTGCGGCATGATGGACGAGCCGGTGGTGAAGGCATCGGACAACTTGACGAAGCGGAACTGAGCCGAGGTCCAGATCACCAATTCTTCCGCCAGCCGCGACAGGTGTACGGCGCAGATGGCGGCGGCGGCCATGAATTCCAAGGCGAAATCACGATCCGACACGCCGTCGAGCGAATTGTTCATGGGCCGGTCGAAGCCCAATTGCTCCGCCGTGAAATGACGGTCGATGGGGAACGAGGTGCCGGCCAACGCCGCCGAGCCCAACGGACTTTCATTCAAACGGGCGCGGGCATCGGTCAGACGGCCACGGTCGCGCCCGATCATCTCCACATAGGCCATCAGATGGTGACCCATGGTCACCGGCTGCGCCGCCTGCAAATGGGTGAAGCCGGGCATGACGGTGCCGGCATGTTCGCCGGCCCGCGCGATCAGGGCCGCTTGCAGTCCCTGCAACGCCTTTTCCATGCCATCCAGGGCATCGCGCACCCACAGGCGGAAATCGGTGGCCACCTGATCGTTGCGCGAACGCGCGGTGTGCAGCCGCCCCGCCGCCTCGCCGATCAACTCGGCCAGACGCGATTCCACATTCATGTGGATGTCTTCCAGGGCCATGCTGAAGGGGAACGAGCCCGCCTCGATCTCGGCCAGGACGGTGTCGAGACCGGCCAGGATGGCATCGCCATCGGCCTGGGTCAGGATGCCTTGCTTGACCAGCATGCGGCAATGGGCCTTGCTGCCCCGGATGTCTTGGGCGTAAAGACGCTTATCGAAATCGATGGATGCGTTGATCCGCTGCATGATGGCGGCGGGGCCGCCGGCGAAACGCCCGCCCCACATGGACGAGGCGGCGGCGGAAGACGCGGATTTGGAAGTATCGGTCATGGACATCCCGGAACGGCAAGAATGAAACAAGCACACCGTACCCGCCGCATCATCCTGGTGGCCGCCCTTTTGGTCCTTGCGGCCGTCGCCGGGGTGGTCACCGCCATGCTGGGGTCCGGTGGGCGCCTAAGCTACACCGAACCGGCGCCCAACCCAAGCGTCTCGGGCCGCACCATGGTCGCCCTTGCCACCGGTCAGCGCCAAGCTGCCAAGGACTTCCGTTTCGTCCGCGCCGATGGACAGGCCATGACTCTGGCCGATGTCAAAGGCCGGGTGGTGCTGGTCAATCTGTGGGCGACGTGGTGCCCGCCCTGTGTCGCCGAGATGCCCGATCTCGACCGTTTACAAGCAATGCTGGGGGGCAATGATTTTCAGGTGGTGGCGGTGTCGCTGGATCGCGGCGGCAAGGCCATGGTCGAACGCTGGAATGCCCAGGCCGGCATCAAGCACCTGACCATCCACAACGCCAACCCCGCCGACTTCCCCGGCGCCCTGCTGCCCACCTCGATCCTGTTGGACAAACAAGGCCGCGTCGCCTGGACCGGCACCGGCATCTATGCCTGGACCGAGGAGGAGGCGATCAGCGTCATCAAGGCGGTGATGGCGGAGTGAGAAAGGAAAAGGGCGCCTGAAGAAGGCGCCCCGTCCTGTTCGTTCGGAAGAAGAGTAAATCTCAACCGTCAACCCTGACTATAACCTCGACCCGGGTGATGTGGAAGCCCTCGGGTGCGTCAGGAACGCGGGTCAGCCCTACCATTTCCGCAGGGATGTCGCACAGCTTGCCCGACTTCTCGTAAAAGAAATGGTGGTGGTCCGAGGTGTTGGTGTCGAAATACGAGCGCCCGGCATCAACCACGATCTCGCGCAGCAGGCCCACATCGGTGAACTGGTGCAGCGTGTTGTAGACGGTGGCCAGAGACACCCGGATGTTGCTGCCCAGGGCCTCGGAATGCAGTTGCTCGGCCGAGATATGGCGGTCGCCGCCGTCGAACAACAGCCGGGCCAGGGCCAGACGTTGACGGGTGGGACGCAGGCCGGCGGCGCGCAACCGGTCAAGGGCTTGGCTGTAAGGGCGTACGGTTACCATGCTCATGTCGCGCGCGTCCCATGTTGGGGCTTGGACCACTCGTCCACATTGGAAGAGTTCTCTGTCGAAGCTATCACAGAGACGATTGAAAAATAAAGGGGATGCCCGGCATCCCCTTTGATCGCGGTCAAGTGGGCGGCGTTTTATGCCGCCCACCCGACATCTTTATTCGCCGGTGGCCATGCGGTCGACCAATTGGCGCACGGTGGGGATGAAGCCGCCGGCATAGAACGGGTCATTGGCGAAGCGATAGGCGTTGTGGCCGGCGAACATCAGTTCGTTTTCCACATCGCCGCCGTGGCCGATGTTCTGCAAGGTCTTCTGGATGCAGAAGCTGCGCGGATCGGCCTTCTTGCCGGTGGTGCCGGCATCGTTCTGCGCCCAGTTGGAGAAGGCGCATTGCGACAGGCACCCCATGCAATCGACCTGATCCTTGCGGATTTCCTCGGCCTTCACCGCATCGACGAACACCAGGGTGTTGTCGGGGGTGCGCAGGGCCTCGGTGAAACCGGCGGCCATCCAGGCCAGGGCCTGTTCCTTGTCGTGGGGAGTGACCCAGACGATGCGCTTACGCGCCCCGATGGGCAGTTCGGCCACGTGGTCGCCCATGGCTTCCGACGAGAACGCGATCTGACGGTGCGAGCGGTCGACCAGATCGGTGATGAAATCGTTCTTTACCGCCGACGAATAGAAACCGGTGGGGCTGAAACGGTGCAGCAGGACGTCGCCCGGCTTCAGGGTCAGCAGGCGGTGCTTCCAGGCGTCGGAAATCGGACTTTCCTGGGTCAGCAGCGGACGGGTGCCGAACTGGAAGGCGATGGCCCCCAGCTCCGGGTTGCCGATCCAGTCGGACCATTCCTTCAAGGCCCAGACGCCGCCGGCCATGAACACCGGTACCGCATCGGACACGCCGCATTCGCGCATGGTGGCGCGCAGATCGCGCACGCGGGCATAGGGGGGCTCGGGCTTTTCCGGGTTTTCCGAATTGGACAGGCCGTTATGACCGCCAGCCAGCCAGGGGTCTTCGTAGACGACGCCGCCCAGCAACTGGCCGTATTTGTGATAAGCGCGCTTCCACAGGGCGCGGAAGGCGCGGGCCGAGGAAACGATGGGATAGTAATAGACGCCATACTTGGCGGCGATCTCGGCGACGCGGTACGGCATGCCGGCGCCGCAGGTGACACCATGGATCAGACCCTTGGCCCCTTCCAGCGCGCCTTCCAGGATTTCCTCGGCGCCGCCCATTTCCCACAGCACGTTCATGTGCAGACGGCCATTGCCGCCGGAAATGTCGTGGGCGATGCGCGCCTGGGCGATGGCGCCCTTGATACCGAAAGCGATCAACTCACCGTGACGCTCGCTGCGGGTCTTGGTGTGATAGACCATGGGGATGAGATTGCCGTTCTCATCGTAATTGTCGGCATTGACGCCGGAAAAGGTGGCCACGCCGCCGGCTGCCGCCCACGCGCCCGAGCTTTCGCCGTTGGAAACATTGATCCCCTTGCCGCCTTCGACCAGCGGCAGGACTTCACGACCGGAAATGACGATGGGGTCTAGCTTGAACAAGGTGACGAAAACTCCCTGGCGAATGACGATCCCGGTTGAGCGGGTTCGCGGCGGCCCCTATTTCTAGCCAGCCTTTTCACGCTTTTCTACCTTAGACGTGAAAAATTCATGACAATCGAATGTTACCCCCGGACCAACAGATCGGGGCGGTCGGAAAATACCGCTAAAACCCCGCGAGACCAAAGCATTTCCGCCCGCGACCGGCGATTGACCGTATAGGCCAGCACAGCCAGTCCGGCAGCCTTGATTTCCGTCACCCGCTTTGGCGTCAACCTTGAATGGTCCAGGTTGAGCGTATTGCATCCATAAATATCGATAAGCCGCCGCCAATCCTTGGGCAGTCGCTCGGCCAGCAGCCCGCGCGGCCAATGGGGCGCCACCTGTCGCGCCATGGCCAAGGCCTGATGGGAAAAGCTGGAAACCAGGGGCAGCGGACGATCCGTCGGCCACGATGCCCCGGCGATCTCCAGGGCGAGGCGGGCGGTTTCCGCCTCGGCTCCGACATCGGGCTTGATCTCGATGTTGACGGCGAGGTGACGATCCCGACACAGCGCCAGCACCTCGGCCAGACTGGGGATTTGCTGGCCGTCGCCGGCATCCAGCCGCTTCAACTGTGCCAAAGTCAGCGCCGCCACCGGACCGCTGCCATCGGTGCAGCGGTCGAGAATGTCGTCATGAAACACCACCGGCACCCGGTCGGCGGACAGGCGGACGTCGAATTCCACCATGGTACAACCCAGATCGGCGGCCAGGGCGAAGGATTCCAAGGTGTTTTCCGGCGCCAGACCGGCGGCGCCGCGATGGCCGATGACGGGGGGAAGGGAAAGCATGGGCCGAGAATAACAAAAACGCGGGCCGCTTGCGCGACCCGCGTTTCGTCACATCGATCCGATTAAGGCCTGAGCCTTATTCGTCGTGCTTCTTGCGGTCCTTGGAGCGCTCGGCCCGTTCGGCCTCGACCTGGGCGGTGATGTCCTCACCGGTTTCCTGATCGACGCACTTCATGGACAGCTTGACCTTGCCGCGATCGTCGAAGCCCAAGACCTTGACCTTGACCGAATCGCCCTGCTTCAGCACGTCGGCGGTCTTGGCGACGCGGTCGCGGCTGATTTCCGAGATGTGGACCAGACCGTCGCGCGAGCCCAGGAAGTTCACGAAGGCGCCGAAATCGACGACCTTGACCACCTTGCCGGTATAGACCACGCCCAGTTCCGGCTCGGCGACGATGCCGCGGATCCAGTCGATGGCGCGCTGGCCGGCATCGGCGTCAACCGAAGCCACCTTGATGGTGCCGTCGTCGTCGATGTCGATCTTGGCGCCGGTGTTTTCGCAAATCTCGCGAATGACCTTGCCGCCGGTGCCGATGACTTCGCGGATCTTTTCCTTCGGGATGTTGAAGGTGATGATCCGGGGCGCATTGCCCGAGACTTCGGTACGGGCGCTGTCCAGACCCTTGGACATCTCGCCCAGGATGTGCAGACGGCCATCCTTGGCCTGACCCAGGGCGATCTTCATGATCTCCTCGGTGATCGAGGTGATCTTGATGTCCATCTGCAAGGCGGTGACGCCTTCGGCGGTGCCGGCCACCTTGAAGTCCATGTCACCCAGGTGATCTTCGTCACCCAGGATGTCGGACAACACGGCGAAGCCGCTGTCTTCCTTGATCAGGCCCATGGCAATACCGGCGACCGGGCGCGGCATCGGCACGCCGGCATCCATCATGGCCAAGCTGGAACCGCAGACGGTGGCCATGGAGGACGAGCCGTTGGACTCGGTGATTTCCGACACCACGCGGATGGTGTAGGGGAAGGATTCCTTGGTCGGCAGGCACGGGCGCACGGCGCGCCAGGCCAGCTTGCCATGGCCGATTTCACGACGGCCCGGGCTGCCCATGCGACCGGCTTCACCCACCGAATAGGGGGGGAAGTTGTAGTGCAGCATGAAGTTTTCGCGGTATTCGCCGTCGAGCGCGTCGATGATCTGCTCGTCCTGGCCGGTGCCCAAGGTGGCGACCACCAGGGCCTGGGTTTCGCCACGGGTGAACAGGGCGGAACCATGGGCGCGCGGCAGCACGCCGACCTGGCTTTCGATGGCGCGCACGGTCTTGGTATCGCGACCGTCGATGCGGATGCCGGTCTTCAGGATGTTGCCACGGACGACGTCGGCTTCCATGTGCTTGAAGATCGGGCCGGCGACGGCCAGTTCAGCCGCCTCGGTCAGCAAAGCCAGGGCCTTGACCTTGACGGCGCCGACGGCGGCGTAGCGGTCCTGCTTCTTGACGATCTTGTAGGCTTCGGCCAGTTCGGCGGGGATGCCGGCGGCAGCGAACTTGCCTTCGACCACGGCGACTTCAGCCGGCGGGGCCGGCACGTCCCAGGGCTCCTTGGCGCAGCTTTCGGCCATGTCGATGATCGCCTGGATCACCGCCTGGAATTCGCGGTGGCCGTGCATGACGGCGCCCAGCATGATGTCTTCCGACAATTCCTTGGCTTCCGATTCGACCATCAGCACGCCTTCGACGGTGCCGGCGACGACCAGATCAAGCGCCGATTCCTTCACCTGAGCGGTGGTCGGGTTCAGCACGTATTCGCCGTTGATGTAACCGACGCGGGCGGCGGCGATGGGGCCCATGAAGGGCAGGCCGGAAATGGTGAGCGCGGCGGAGGCGCCGACCATGGCGACGATATCGGGATCGTTCTCCAGGTCGTGCGACAGCACGGTGCAGACCACCTGGGTCTCGTTGCGATAGCCGTCAACGAAGAGCGGGCGGATGGGACGGTCGATCAGACGGGAAACCAGGGTTTCCTTTTCCGACGGGCGGCCTTCGCGCTTGAAGAAGCCACCGGGAATCTTGCCGGCGGCGAACGCCTTTTCCTGGTAGTTGACGGTCAGCGGGAAGAAATCGATACCCGGCTTGGGCGCCTTGGCGCCGACCACGGTGCACAGCACGGTGGTGTCGCCATAGGTGGCCAAAACGGCGCCGTCGGCCTGACGGGCGATCTTGCCGGCTTCCAGAACCAGCTTGCGTCCACCCCAGGTGATTTCCTTGCGGGTGACATTGAACATGCTCATACGGTCATTCCTTATTCCATGCGCACCGGGCCGGATTGCCCAGCGCGGCGTCCGTATCGCCCCCATTGGCCGACGTGACGCCCTCGCGTGGTGAGACCGAAGGGCGCTTGCCCTTCAAACGCCCTTCGGCATCACCACGCAAAATATAATCCCAACGGTCAGGGGTGACCGTTGTAAGTCCCTCGCCGGGCGCCCGCATCCGCGGGCTTGGCCGCCGCCGCCATGGCGGCTGGGATAAATACAAAAAAATCGACGGGAGCCCCAGCCGCTCTTGACGACTGACCGGGGCTCCGGCGCCGATCTTAACCGACCAGAATTACTTGCGCAGGCCCAGACGGGCGATCAGCTGCTCGTAACGGCCAACATTCACGCTCTTGACGTAGTCGAGCATGCGGCGGCGCTGGCCGACCATGATCAACAGACCGCGGCGCGAATGGAAGTCCTTCTTGTGGGACTTCATGTGCTCGGTCAGATTGCGAATGCGTTCGGACAAAATGGCGACCTGGACTTCCGGCGAACCGGTATCGCCCGGCTTGGTGCCGTATTCCGTGATCAGTTCCTGGGTACGCTCAGGCGTAATCGACATCGTCTTCTCCTGCATGAGATGGTTGGAGATTGATAACGCGCAGCGATCGGACTTCAGTGCCGTCGCAGCACGCCAGCGCCACCAGCCTGTTTCCGTCCATGGCCCGAACCGTGAGGTTCTGCGGCCTGGCGGGCAGTGCGTCGCGGTCAGCCAATTGGCCGATGGCCAGAACCTGACCGCTGTGGAGACGCCGGGCCTCCGCCGCCGTCAGGGCCAGCGCCGGGATGTCGTCCAGCGCGGTCTCGATCGGAAGCAGATATGCCCGAAGGGCGGGAAGTTGCCCCACAGTGGTGAATTTGTCCAGGGAAATCGCGTTTTGTTCGGTGAACGGACCACAGGCCAGCCGCCGCAGCCGGGTGATATGGCCGACCGACCCCAAGGCGACGGCCAGATCGCGGGCGAGTGAACGGATATAGGTGCCCTTGCCGCAGCGGACTTCCAGTTCAACATGGTCGGCATCGGCCATGCCCAGCACGGTCAGGCCATGGATGCTGACCACCCGCGCCTTCAAGTCCACCTGTTCACCGGCGCGGGCCAGATCATAGGCACGTTCGCCCGCCACCTTGATGGCGGAAAAGATGGGCGGCACCTGGGAAATATCGCCAGTGAAGCGCGGCAGCATGTCATGGATGGCCTGGGCCGAGGGCCGCACGTCGGAGGTGGCGATGACCTCGCCCTCCAGATCGTCGGTGGAACGGGCCTGACCGAAGCGAATGGTGCAGCGATAGGTCTTGGCCCCGTCCATCACCCATTGCACCGTCTTGGTCGCCTCGCCCAGGGCGATGGGCAGGATGCCGTCGGCCAACGGATCAAGGGTGCCACCATGACCGACCTTGGCCGCGTTCAGGGTGCGCCGGACGATGGACACCACCTGGGTCGAACCGATGCCCACCGGCTTGTCGATGGCCAGCCAGCCATCGATGGCAATGCCTTTGCGCTTACGGGCCATGAAATGAAGCCGTCATTGCCGCCAAAGAGCGTGTGAATTTATTGAGGACTTCACCTTTCACCCCGTCATACCCGCGAAGGCGGGTATCCAGGAGTCGCGGAAAGGATGGAAGCGCACCCTCTGGACTCCCGCCTTCGCGGGAGTGACGGTAAAAGGGAGCGGATAAATTCACAGGCGTCTGCGCGGGCATGACGGCGAAAATCATATCACTCGCCGTCGTCTTCGCCATCGACGACTTCAGCTCCACGCATATCATCGTTGGCGCCCAGGTCGCGCCGGACCTGGGGACTGCGCAGCAGAGCGTCGATGTGGCTGGCCTCGTCGAAGCTGGTGTCGGCTTGGAAGAACAGATCGGGGGCGATGCGCAGATCGACCTGACGGGCGACTTCGTGACGGATAAAGGATCGCGCCCGCTTCAGCCCCTTGACCACTTTCTCCACCTCGCCGCCGCCCAAGGGGACGACGAAGACGGTGGCGTTCTTCAGGTCGGGACTGATGCGCACCTCGGTCACGGTGATGGCGCGACCGGCCAGATCGGGATCGCGGATTTCTCCGCGCTCGATGATGTTGGCGATGATGTGACGCAGCTCCTCGCCCACGCGCAACTGGCGCTGGGTCGGTGGCTTTTGGCCTCTGGGCATTGCCTGGTCCTCCGCAGGATGGGACGGTGTCCTTTACAGGACGCCGGCCACCTCCTCGATCTCGAAGCATTCGATGACGTCACCGACCCGAATGTCTTCGTAATTGGTGAACGACATGCCGCATTCATAACCTTCGCGGACTTCCTTGACGTCGTCCTTGAAGCGCTTCAACTGCGCCAGATGACCCTGATGGATGACCACGTTTTCGCGCAGCAGGCGAACGCCGGCGCCGCGCTTGACGGTGCCTTCGGTGATCATGCAGCCCGCGACCTTGCCGGTCTTGGTGATGTTGAACACTTCGCGGATCGAGGCGTAGCCCAGGAAGTTTTCCTTGAGCGTGGGGGCCAGCATGCCCGACAGCATGGTCTTCATGTCGTCGGTGACGTCGTAGATGATGCTGTAATAGCGGATATCGACGCCGTCGCGCCGGGCCATGTCGCGGGCCTGCGGGTTGGCGCGGACGTTGAAGCCGATGATGATGCCACCGGTGGCCTTGGCCAGGGTGATATCGGATTCGCTGACCGGGCCGACGGCGGAATGCAGCACCCGCATCTTGACCAGATCGTTGCCGATCTTGGCCAAAGCGCCGTTGATGGCTTCCACCGAACCCTGCACGTCGCCCTTGACCACCACCGGCAGTTCCTTGGCTTCGCCGGCCTTGATGGCCGAGAACATTTGTTCCAGGGTGCCGCGGGCGGCCAACTTAGAGCGGGCTTCACGTTCGACGCGCTGACGGTAGCCGGCGATTTCACGGGCGCGGGCTTCGTCTTCCACCGCGACGAAATCGTCGCCGGCGGCGGGGGCGCCGTCCAGACCCAGCACCTCGACCGGGGTCGACGGGCCGGCTTCCTCGACGCGGTTGCCCTTGTCGTCGATCAGCGCACGGACCTTGCCCCATTCGGAGCCGGCGACGAACACGTCGCCCACCTTCAAGCTACCCTTCTGCACCAGCACGGTCGCCACCGGACCGCGGCCCTTTTCCATTTTGGCCTCGACCACGGTGCCTTGGGCGGTGCGGTCGGGATTGGCCTTGAGGTCGAGGACTTCGGCCTGCAGCAGGATGGCTTCTTCCAGCTTTTCCAGGTTCATGCGCTTCTTCGCCGACACTTCCACCGCCAGGACGTCGCCGCCCAGTTCTTCGGTGACCAGATCGTGTTGCAGCAATTCCTGGCGGACACGCTCCGGCGTGGCGCCGGGCTTGTCGATCTTGTTGATGGCGACGATGATCGGCACACCGGCGGCCTTGGCGTGGCGGATGGCTTCCACCGTCTGCGGCATGATGCCGTCATCGGCGGCGACCACCAGCACGACGATATCCGTCACCTTGGCGCCGCGGGCGCGCATGGCGGTGAAGGCTTCGTGGCCGGGGGTGTCGATGAAGGTGATCTTGTCGCCCGAGCGCATGGTCACCTGATAGGCGCCGATATGCTGGGTGATGCCGCCGGCTTCGCCGGACACCACGTCGGTTTCGCGCAGCGCGTCCAACAGCGAGGTCTTGCCGTGATCGACGTGACCCATGATGGTCACCACCGGCGGGCGGCTGATCAGCACGTCGTCCTGATCGACGTCGCCTTCCAGACCGACCAGCACGTCGGCTTCCGACACGCGCTTGACGTTGTGACCGAACTCGGCGACCACCAATTCGGCGGTGTCGGGATCGATGGATTGGTTGATGGTGGCCATCACACCCATGCGCATCAGGCACTTGATGACGTCGCCGCCACGGGCGGCCATACGGTTGGCCAGTTCCTGCACGGTGATGGATTCGGGGATGATGACGTCGCGGACCACCTTCTCGGCGCCCTTTTGCATCATCTTCTGCCGTTCGCGTTCGCGGGCACGCTTGACAGCGGCCAGCGAACGACCGCGTTCGCCGCGATCATCGTCGGTGAGCGCGTCGGTGATGGTCAGCTTGCCGGTGCGGCGGCGCTGATCGACGCGCTTGACCGGCGGGGTCTTGTGCAGGGCGGCCTTCTTCTTCGCCCGTTCTTCCTCGTCCTCGGTCTCACCGGCGGGACGCACGGCACCGGGAACAACCGCCGGCTTGGGCGGCGGCGGCGCGGTCATGCGCGGACCTTGGCGCGCTTCCGCCGGAGCAGCCGGAGCGGCGGCGGGAGTGGCCGCGGCCGTGGCCGTGGCAACGGTGGGGGGGGTGGCGACAGCGGCCTCGACAGCCACGGCGGCGACGGGCGCCGCAACCGGCGCGGCCTCCACTTCGCTGGCCGGCGCGACCTCGACTTCCGGCGCCTGGGCGGCGGCCTGGGCGGCGGCCATTTCGGCTTCGGCGCGGGCGACGGCCTCTTCCTCGGCGCGGATGACGGCTTCTTCCTCGGCGCGGGCACGGGCCTCGGCCTCGACCTTCAGCGCCGTCTCCAGCGCCTTGGCCCGGGCCACCTTTTCATTGCTGGTCAGGTCGTGGGCGTTGGCGGCCTGCTGGGCGGCCTCGACGACGGCCACCGCCTTGGCCAGCTCGGCCTCGGCCACGCCGTGGGCTTCGTCGCGCACTTCGTGCATGGCGCCACCGGCACCGGGGGCGAAGGTGCGCTTCTTCCGCACTTCCACGGTCACCACTTTCGAGCGTCCATGCGAGAAGCTTTGCCGGACCTGGCCGGTCTCGACGGTCTTCTTCAGCTCAAGCTTGCCCGGGGAGGACAGCTTCAGCGGGGCTTTGCGCTCTTGATCCTTGGAATCGCTCATGTAGTAGACTTCATCTCTTTCGCGGAACGGACGGACCGGCGGCCCGCCCTGGGAACATGCTTATCTCATGGCGTTCTGTCCTGCCGGAAGCCGGCCAAAAAGACCGCCTCCGACGCCAGCCGGCGGGCTAACCCGCCCGGCGCGACACAGACATGGACCGCGTGGTCGCGGCCGAACACCGCCCCCAATTCTGCCGCGTCGAACAAATCGACCACGACGACGCCGGGGGCCAGCGCCTTCAACTTGTCCCGCCCGTCCTGGGCAGCGTCGCCGGCTTGCACCAGCACGCCAACCTTGCCGGACTTCAACTCGGCCTTGACCTTCTCGAAGCCGCACACCGCCTGCGCCGCGCGCCGGGCCAAAGCCAGAGCGTCCAGACAGCGGCGGGTCAGCAGCCTTTCGATCCGATCCGCCAAATCCTCGGGCACGGAAACCGCGCGCCGGGCAGCCTTGGCGAAAAGACGCTTGGATAACGCAGTATTTACCACATCCCGGCGAGGGCTCAACCATATTCCCCGTCCGGGCAGGCGGCCTTCCACATCGGGAACCACTTCATTATCAGGCCCGACGACGAACCGGAGCAAGCTCTCTTTCGGCATGACCGTCCCGGTGGCGATGCACCGCCGGTTGGGCCCCTTGCGCAATTCGTCGTCTTCGTCCGTTTCCGGCAGAGCCTTATTCTCCATCGAACCAATGGGCGCGCGCGGCCATGATCACCGCGTTGGCCTGGTCCTCGTTCATTTCGTCCTTGCCGACGATGTCGATCAACTCGTCCGAAGCCAGATCGCCCAGATCGTCCAAAGTCTTGATCTCGCGGTGCCCCAGCTTGACCAGCATAGCCGGGCTCAGGCCTTCCAGCGCAGCCATTTCGTCGCTGACGCCCAGATCTTTGCGCATGGCGTCGTAGCGTTCGTCCTGTTCGGCCAGGAAGGTCCGCGCCCGCTGCTGCAACTCGGCGGCGACGTCTTCGTCGAAACCTTCGATGCCGCTCAGATCCTCGAGCGGCACATAGGCCACTTCCTCGACGGTGGTGAAGCCTTCGGTCACCAGCAAATGGGCGATGACGTCGTCCACATCGAGGGCATCGATGAACAGCTTGGAGCGCGAGCGGAACTCTTCGTTGCGGCGCTCCGATTCCTCGGCTTCGGTCATGATGTCGATGGACCAGCCGGTCAGTTGCGACGCCAGACGCACGTTCTGGCCGCGACGACCGATGGCCAGGCTCAACTGGTCGTCGGGGACCACCACTTCCATGGTGTGGGTTTCATCGTCCAGCACCACCTTGGACACTTCCGCCGGGGCCAGGGCGTTGACGACGAAAGTGGCGTATTCGCCCGACCACGGAATGATGTCGATCTTCTCGCCCTGCAACTCGGCCACCACCGCCTGCACGCGGGAACCGCGCATGCCGACGCAGGCGCCGACCGGATCGATGGACGAATCGTGGCTGATCACGGCGATCTTGGCGCGCGAACCGGGATCGCGGGCCACCGCCTTGATCTCGATGATGCCGTCATAGATTTCCGGCACTTCCTGAGCGAACAGCTTGGACATGAAGATGGGGCTGGTGCGCGACAGGAAAATCTGCGGGCCGCGCGGCTCTTGCCGGACGTCGGCGATGTAGGCGCGGACGCGGTCACCGGTGCGGAAGGTCTCGCGCGGGATCAGTTCGTCGCGGCGCAACAGCGCCTCGGCCCGACCCAGATCGACGATGACGTTGCCGAACTCGACGCGCTTGACCAGACCATTGCTGATCTCGCCGACGCGGTCCTTGTATTCGTTGAACTGGCGCTGACGCTCGGCATCGCGCACCTTCTGGACGATGACCTGCTTGGCGGTCTGGGCGGCGATGCGACCGAAATCGATGGGCGGCAGCGGGTCGACCAGGAAGTCACCGGCCTTGGCGCCGGGATTCTTCTTGAGCGCACGGGCCAGCGGCACTTGGGTGGCCTCGTTCTCGACCTCTTCTTCCACCACTTCGATGTAGCGGGCCAGCTGAATTTCGCCGGTCTTGCGGTCGATATGAGCACGGATGTCATGCTCGTGACCGTATTTGGAGCGGCCAGCCTTCTGGATCGCCTGTTCCATGGCTTCCAGAACCTCGTCGCGGTCGATACCCTTGTCGCGGGCGACGGCGTCGGCGACTTGCAGGAGTTCCGGGCGGGGCAGAGCTGCGATACGTTCCATCTATTCGTTTCCCTGTTGGTCCGCCTGCGGGTCTTCATCCCGGGTTACGGCGGCGATCAATTCATCGGTCAGAACCAGCTTGGCGCTTTTCAGGTCGGTCAAAGGCACTAAAACCTCGGCCCCATCGGCGAACAGGCGCACGGCCTCGCCCTCAAGCCCCAACAGCTTGCCGCGAAACCGCTTGCGTCCATCGACGCCGACCAAAGCTTCAAGCTTTACCTCGAAACCGGCCCAGGTGACGAAATCCTTGGCCCGGGTCAGCGGCCGGTCGATACCGGGCGAGCTGACTTCCAGCGCATAAGCGCTTTGGATGGGGTCTTCCACATCCAAAAGCGCCGACAGCGACCGGCTGATATCGGCGCAATCGTCCACGGTCATGTTGCGACCGTCCTTGCGCTCGGCCATCACCTGAAGCGTCGGATGACTGCGACCTTGGAACATCACCCGCACCATTTCGTAGCCCATGGCTTCCAAAGTGGGGGCGAACAATGCTTCCAAACGCTGTTGAAGATCCATTCCCAAACTACCCTGGGCCTGAAGCGGCCCTTAGAAAATAAGCAAAAGCCGCAAGCGGCCCCCAGAAAAAACAAAAAGTGGGCCAATGGCCCACCCTGCAATCCCGTCCTCCAGCAGCGCTTCTTGGACAGGCACGCAAGAATGTGTCTAAGCGCGGACTATAGACGAATCCACCTCAAAGGCAAGACCCGTCTGCCCCTGCGCCGCCAAGACGGCATCGCAGATGGTGGCGAATTCGGGCCACAGAGCCTTGATGTCGGCCTGGCCCGCATGCTGGAAATGGGCGCAGATCAGCCCCAAACGCTGGCGCCCGAGATTGAGCGCCGCTCCCTTCAGACTATGGGCGGCACGGTGTGCCAGCTCGGCGTCCCCGGCAGCCAGGGCGGCGGCCAATTGGTCCGCGCGGCTGTGGATATCGGCGGCGAAAGCGGCCAGGATTTCCGCCAACTCGTCCGCCTCGAGATCGGCCTGCAATTGCGCGATCACCCCAGCATCCAGCAGCGGCGCATCCCGCCATGCGGTCACGCGACGGCCACCCCAAGCACCTTGGCCAGCGCCGCCAACAGGCTGTCGCGGGTGAACGGCTTGGCCACATAACCATCGACGCCGTGCTGGCGCGCTTGGATCACCGCCTCGGCTTCGGTCTTCACCGTCATCATGATGAACTTGACCCCCGGATGATCGGCTTTCAGCCGGGTCAGCAATTCCAGCCCGTCCATCTTCGGCATCACCCAGTCGCACAGCACCACGTCGGGCACCGGGTTCAGCTTGGTCAAGGCGTCCTGACCATCGATGGCGGCGACCACCTTGGCCGCGCCCAGGCCGCGCAGCAGACCGGCGACCAGCAGCCGCGACGACGAGGTGTCTTCCACCACCAGCAATGTCTTGTCGGCCAGGGCGGCACCGACACGCTGTTCCAGTTGCTCGGTCATGCTTTTCCCCTATGGACGATAAAGCCCGACATAGGCGATCAGATCCTTGCCGGGAACGCGTTTGACGAAGGTCAGCTTGGGCTCGATGCGGTTACTGGCGGGATTGAGCCAACGATACTCCACCCAACCCTCGCCCTGGTCCTCGGCCACCTTGATGATTTCCTTGACCAGCAATTTGCCATCGCTGTCGGTGACGTTCAGCACCGACTTGCCCTCGTTCTTTGGTGCCGGCGGATAGATCACCCAGGCGCCGTTCAGATCGATGACGTTGACATAAATTTCGCCGAAGCGGAATTCACCTTGGGCATGAAAGCGCGGGCGCGCCGCCTCGGCCCCTTCGTCGGCCAGTAAAGTGGCGGCTTTCAGAGTCAGCGCCCGCACCATCAGCGGATCGATCTTGTCCTGCGCCTGCGCCGCCAAGGGCAGCGTCAACACGAACAAAAGTGCCAGCAGCCGGGCGATCATGAGCCCAGCCCCAACGTATTGAGGAGATCCAGCATGCCGGCCTTGCTGATGGGCTTGGTCAGGATGGCATCGAAACCACAGGCCAGGAATTGTTCGCGCTCCTCCGGCATGGCATGGGCGGTATAGGCAACCACCTTGGCCCCTTGACACAATTGACGGGCGCGGACGGTGCGACAGACATCCTCACCACTCAAGCCCGGCATGGAAATATCCAACAGCACCAGATCGACCCGATTGCCCTCCAGCCAGTCCAACGCCTGGGCGCCATCCTCAGCCATGTCGACGACCCAACCGGCCTTGTTCAACAGACGTCCGGCCAGCATGCGATTGACATCGTTGTCATCCACCACCAGGGCGCGCTTTTCCCCGTTCATGAATGCCCCGCCGGCAGGGTAAAGACGAAGGTGCTGCCCTGTCCGACCTGTGACTCCAAGCTCATTTCGCCCCCCATCAATTCCACCAGATGACGCGCCAGGGTCAACCCCAGCCCGGTGCCGCCATGGGACCGGGTCAGAAAAGCGTCGCCTTGATGGAACTTTTCAAAAATCTTGTCTTGCAGATCAAGGGCGATGCCTGGGCCACTGTCGATGACGCGGATGACGACGGAATCCTTGTCTGCCGCCACCACCGTATGGACCCGGCCCGCCTGGGTGAACTTGACCGCGTTGGATAACAGATTGTGCAGCACCTGGCGTACCCGCACCGGATCGGTAACCAACGCGGGCGGCAAATCGTCGGCCAGCTGCACCTGGAAATCCAGCCCCTTGGCATCGGCACCCGACTGGTGGATGGCGGCCACGTCGGTCACCAGGGTGCGAATATCCACCGTCTCACGCGCCAGGGTCATGGCCCCGGCCTCGATCTTGGCGACATCAAGGATGGTGTTGACCAGATTGAGCAGATGGCTGCCGCTTTTCTCGATGATCTCGGCGTTCTCGCGCACCTCCTCGTCGGCGGCATCATCCTTGATCAACTCGGCGAAGCCGATGATGCCGTTCAAGGGCGTGCGCAGTTCATGGCTCATGGAGGCCAGGAACTCGCTTTTCATGCGGCTGGCCTCTTCGGCCCGTAACCGCGCTTCTTCCGCCCGCTGGAAGGATTCACCCACCCGGTCGGCCATGTCGTTGAAGGACGACGCCAAAACGCCCATCTCATCGTTGCTCTGCACCGGCAGGCGATGGGCCATGTCGCCATCCTCGAACCGGCGGATGCCCTGGACCACGGCGGTGATGCGCCGGGTCAGGAACGACGCCATCCAGATGGCGATGACGATGACCACCGCGCTCATCATCACCGTCGATGCGGCCAATTGCTGGGCCATGGTGGTGACCTGGGTGTGGACCAGGGACAGCACCGCGTCAAGCCGGCTTTGCAAGTCGGCATCGTGCTCGGCGACGATACGGTCGGCCACTTGCCGCGATTCGGTGGCGGCACGGTGGAAATCATCCACATTGGCGCCGATGGTGACGAAGCCGAAGCCGCGCGGGCTTTGCCCGTATTGGCCGGTGCGATAGGGAATGGCGGCGGCGGTGGTCAGCTTCCACAGCCCGCTCCAGAAAATGTCGAACGAGCCCGAACCGCCGTTCTGGGTCAGATCCATCCAGCCGGTGCATTGCGGCGCATGGTTGAGGTAACGGCAATCCAGGCCCAAGGTACCGGCCTTGATCTGCTGCACCGCTCCCTTCTTGTCCCACGACTGACCGTCGAAGGTCTTCACGCTGGCCAGATAATCGGACACGCTTTGGCCGCTGGCCTTCCAGCCGTCATACAGCCCCTGGTCCATCCATGGCGGCGCCGGCTCGCCGGTTTCGGCGTCGTAGCCGGTGATGAAATAATGGCGTGGATGGACGATGGAGCGGCCCTTGTAATCCCAGATGAAGGCGTAATTGCCGCTGGTGGCGTCGGGAATGGGCGAATAACGGTCGCCGGTGGGCAGGATGTGGTCGGTGAATTCCATCACATGGGTGTGGTCCAGCGCCAAGGTCACCCAGCCGGTCACCTTGCCGTCCCGGACCACCGGGGTGGCCCAGCGGATGATACCCTGGAAACGCTTGCCTACCGGATTTTCGACCCCGGCGTAACCGGCCTGTTCGGGGACGAAGGACAGCCCGCGCTTTTGCGCCGCCGCCGGCGTATAGGGGCCGATGACCGGCGAGCCCACATAGGCGCCGATGACGTCGGACACATAGATTTCACCGGGCTTCAAGGCCTGGAGTGCCGGAAAATAGGTTTCCGCCTTCAGATAGGTGTTCTCGCGCCGCGACACGTCGCGCAACGCCGCGTTCATGTGGTCGCTGCTGGTGACCTTGACCCGTTCGATCCCATCCAGGCCGACAAAGGTCATTTCCAGGAACAGGGGGCGGGCCTCGATGCGGCCAACGGCGTCGGGATGGCGATAATTGAAGTTGCGCGCCTGATCGGGCAGGCTGGGCTGCGCCGGCGGCTGGTCATAGCGCGGCGTCGCCTCGGGACCGGGCACCCATTTGGTGCCGTCGGGTGCCAGCACCCAAGCGTGATGACGCTCCACCCCACGGGTACGGGCGGCAAGAAAACGGCGATAATCGCCCGCATCGGGTGGCAGCAATGCCGCCGAGGCGATGTCGGCATCACGATCATACAGAAATGCCGCCACCGCTCGGGCCACGTCGGTGGTCATGCGTTCCATGGATTCGCGGGCGGCGTCGTCCAGGGCCTTGATGGCGCTGTCGGTGGTGGTTTTGGCCACGATCTCGGCGGTTTCGCGCATCTGCTGCACCATGCCGACGACGCTGCCCGACACCCGGTCGGCCAGCCAGACCTGCCCCTGCCAGGCGAACCACGCCAGCAGCACCAAGGGGATGACCTTGATCAGGACGAAGATGCCGATCAACTTGGTGCGGATACCAAGTCCAGAACGGGAAAGCATGGCTGAAACCCCATCAGGCCCAGAGAGCGGGCTGCGCCCGCAGGAGGTGTAGCAAAGTCATGTGAACGCGTTTTATGTCGAATGTGAAAAAATCACAAACCCCCCATAAAACGATCGGCATAGACGAAGGGATCGAATTCCGGCTTGCCGAAATGCCAGCCCTGGCCGAAATCGACGCCGCATTGATAGACGCGTCCGGCCAGCCGCTTGTCCTCGACCATCTCGGCGGCGGTCTTGATGCCCATGGACGCACACATGCGGGCCATGGAGGCCAGCAGGTCGCTGCCCTTCTGGCTGGCGGCGGCGCGCTTGATCACCGGGCCATCGAACTTGACCAAATCCACGTCCAAAGCATTGAGGTAATCGAAACTGGCCGCACCCGAGCCGAAATCATCCAGGCAGAAACGGAAGCCGCGCTGGCGGAAGGTCTGGATGGTGGCGTTGACCTCGGCCAATTGTTCGATCTTCACCGATTCGGTCAGTTCGAACATTATTTTGCGCGGCTGAACCCCGGAACGGGCCAGCAGCTTGCGCAGTTCGGTGACGAAATGCTGAGACGACAGCGACAGGCCCGACAGGTTGATGGCCACCGCCGGCAGCAAACCGCCCTTGCGGGTCAGATCGGCGATGGTGCGGATGGTGGTTTCCACCACCGCCATATCCAATTCGGCGACGATGCCCATCTCTTCCGCCAAGCAGAACAGGTGATAGGGCGACACGCCGGGGCGGGCATCGCGGAAGCGGGTCAGCACCTCGAAATGGTGGACCCGCTCCAACCGCATGTCGCACACCGGCATGAAGGCCATGTCGAACTCGCGCTTGGCCGCCAACCGGCGGATATAGGCGACGTTGTCGATGGTGTCGGAGACCAGCCCCTTCAGCACCTGGCCGATGCTTTTCTTCTTGTCCACCTGACCGGTTTCGGAAAAAAGGCGGATGGTGTGGGCGATGGCCTTGGCCACCTGATGTTCGGCCAGCCCGGCGCCATCGGCGTCCAGGGTATGGGATTCGGTTTTCAGATCGGCGTTGAACAGGGATTTCGCCGCCTGCGAGATCATGTTGCCGATCTCCTCGGCGTCGATGTCGTCGCGATGCAGATAGGAAAAGCTGTCGGGCGACACCTGACCGGCGGAATTGCCGCCGATGGAATGCTGGTTGAGGATGTCGCCGACAGTACTCATCACCCGCTTGCGGTCGGAGGCGCCCAAGGCCTTGTTCAGGCTTGCCAACCCATCGACCTTGACCACGCTCAGTTGCGGTCGCCCGCCGGCGCGCTTGAAGGCCAAGGCCCGGTCAGCGGCCAGGGCGGCATAGGACGCCTCGTCCAACAGGCCGGTCTCGGCGTCGCGCTTCAACTCGGCTTCGTCCGGGCGTTCGGCCTGGAAAGCCGGTTCCAGCTTCAGCGCCAGAAAAAAGTGGTTGTCGAAATCGGGCACCCGATAGCCGGCCAAAGCCACATTGGGGCGGCGGCGGGTGCCGTTCAAGCGCACCACCACGTCGTCGATACGACCTTGCGATCGCGCCGCCTCCAGCATCTCGCCGGCCAGCACCCGATCCTCTTCCGCCACCAGATCCAGGAACGGACGATTGTGCAAGGCGTCGGCGCCCGTGCCCATCAATACCTGGGTGGCGCCGGCGGCGAACACCACATCCAGGTCATCATCCAGTTCCAGCAAGATGTCGGCGCGGCAAAAGGCCAGGGCGACGAAGCGGTCCCGCTCGCGGTCGGCCATGATATCCCCGAAATGTTCAATCCCTTTCGTATGATGAAACGCCCAAGCATCAATGGCAAGCCCGCAGACTTCAGGCGGTGGCCGCACGCGGTCGCTTGACCATGGGGGCGCTGACCGCCGCCAGCACCAGCACGGCGCCGACCAGTTGCAGTGGGCTCGGCGGCGCCCCGGTGGCGGCGGCGATGATCATGGTCGAGACCGGCACCAGATTGAGGAAAACCGAGGTACGCGCCGCCCCCAACTGGGCCAGGCCCCGGTTCCAGAACAGATAGGCCAAGGCGCTGCCGGCCACCGCCATGAACACCAGCGCCGCCGCCGACGGCAGGCTGGGGATTTGTGCCGGCACGCCGACGACCAGGGCGGCGATGGTCATCACCACTGCCCCCATGGTCATGATGCCGGTGGTGTTGACCAGACCGTCTTCCGCCGGCATCAGTCGCTTGCCCAGCACGTTGTAAAGCGACCAGCTGAAATTGGCTCCCAGCATCAGCGCATCGCCGGGCGACAGCGTCAGCCGGGCCCCGCCGCCCAGGACCACCACCGCCACCCCGGCCAAGGCCACCGGCAAGGCCAGCATCTGCATCCGGTTCAACCGTTCCCCCAGGAACAGGGCGGCGAGGACGGCGGTTACCAATGGGCTGATGGCCATGATCAGGGCGCCATTGACCGCCGAGGTCATTTGCATCCCCAGGAAAAACAACACGTTGAAGCCGCCGACGCCGACCAGACCCAACAAGGTATAGGCGCGGAAATGCCGGATCAGCGGCACCCTACGCCGCTGCCACGCCACCATCAGCCCCATGACCACGGCGGCGAGGACGAAACGCCCGGCCCCGGCCAGCAGCGGATGCATCTCAGCCACCACCGGCTTGGACAGATTGAAGTTGGCACCCCACAGAATGGCGGCGGCGGCGACCAGAAAAATGGTGGTCCGCATGGGTCCGGTCCTTTTCAGAAAAACTTTTCGCCCGGAAATACTGATCGGCCCGTGTTTATGATACAAACCAGTGTTTCTGAGCCCAAAGATTAGGAATTCTTATGGTCCGCCGCCTGCCGCCGCTGCGTTCGCTGCGCGCCTTTGAAAGCGCCGCCCGCCACCTGTCGTTCGCCCGCGCCGCCGACGAATTGCACGTGACACCGGCGGCGATCAGCCAGCAGATCAAATTGCTCGAGGATCATTTGGGCCAAGCCCTATTCCGCCGGGCCGGCGGCGTCAGCCTGACCGAACCCGCCGCCGCCGCCCTGCCGCTGTTGACCGACGCCTTCGACCGGCTGGAGCGCGCGGTGGAGCGATTGCGGGTCGGGCGCGACGGCGGCCCGCTGGTGGTGTCGGCACCGCCGTCTTTCGCCGCCCGCTGGCTGATCCCGCGGCTGGAGGGTTTCCAGATCCAATACCCGGAAATCGACCTGCATCTGGCCGCCTCGGTGCGGCTGGTGGATTTCGACACCGAGGACGTGGACCTGGCCATTCGCTATGGCAACGGCCTTTACGGCGGCCTGCACGTGGAACGGCTGAAGGCGGAAGCGGTGGTGGCGGTGGCCCATCCGCGTCTGGCCGCCGACCTGACCGCACCCGCCGATCTGCTGAAAGCGACGCTGTTGCACAACGAGGGCATGAACTGGGACATCACCTATCCCGATTGGCCCGGCTGGCTGAAGAATGCTGGCGTCACCGCCGATGGGCCGTTGAAACTACGCGCGTTCGGTGATGCCAATCTGCTGATCCAGGCGGCAACCTCGGGCCTGGGGGCGGCCTTGGTGTGGCAGACCCTGGTGGCCGAGGAACTGGAACAAGGCCGCCTTGTCGCCCTGTTCCCGGCCCAGCCCTTGACCAACGCCTATCATCTGGTCTGTCCGCCCAACCGGCTGAACAGCCCCAAGGTCGCCGCCTTCCGCACCTGGGTAATGAGCGAGGCGGAGATCGGTTAAAGCGACCGCGCCGCCCGTTTCAGCGTGTAAGGCGTCGCCTTGCCCTGCCAATCGTCAAGCACGCCGCGCACCCAGGCGGGATTATCCTTGGCGGCGTCGTTGAGCCAGTTGGCGACCGAATCCTGCACATAGCGGTGGCTGTCGGTGCATAAAGATTCCAGCAGCGCCCGGGCCGGGATCGGATCGGCCCGCAACGGGCGGATAAGGGCGCACCAGACGCCGCGGGGGCGGGTCGCCTCGCTGGCGAAACGGCGCAGATTGGGGCTGGCCTCCGCCGTCCACGGGCGCAGCAGGTCGAGGGCGGCCAAAGGCTCGGCCACCACATGCGGGCGCAACGCCAACCACGCCCATTCGCGCACGCCGAAATGACCATCATCGGCCAGCGGGCGGATCAGCTCCAGCCGCTGGGCCAAGGACAGGCCGTCCAAAGCGGCGATGGCATAGGCGGCCCAGCCGCGCACGGTATCGGACGGGTGGTCGGCCAAATCCCGCCATATGGGCAGGATCAGCCGTCCGGCCACATCCATACGCTTGGTGATGCCGTCGCCGGCCACGGCGCGCAGCGGCCCGGCATCCACCCGGGGCGCGACATTTTCCAGCAGCACCGCCAAATCCATGGTCAGCGCTTCCGACAGCGTCCGGGTCTGTTCCGTCCCCGCGTTCAACGCCGCCAGCAGGTCAGGCCCGACAGCGGCGCGGCTGGCGGCGCCCTTACGCGCCGTCACGGGCCAGCGCCCGCCAAGCGATGTCGCGGCGGCAGAAACCCTGCTGCCAGTCCAGCGCATCCACCGCCTTATAGGCCCGTTCCCGTGCCTGTTTGACGGTGTCGCCGATGGCGGTGACCCCCAGCACGCGGCCACCGGTGGCGACCACCTGACCTTGATCGTTGAAGGCCGTCCCGGCATGCAGCACGGTGACGCCATCGACCGCGCCGGCCTGATCCAACCCGCCGATCACCGTGTTTTTCTGGTACGAACCGGGATAGCCGGCGGCGGCCATCACCACCACCAGGGCGCATTGGTCGCGCCATTCCAGGCTGACCTGATCCAGACGGCCTTCGGCGGCGGCCAGCAGCACAGGCAACAAATCGGATTTCAGCCGCGCCATCAGCACCTGACATTCCGGGTCGCCGAAACGGACGTTGAATTCCAGCAGCCGGGGACCGTTCTTGGTGAACATCAGGCCGGCGAACAGCACGCCGGTATAGGGCTTGCCCTCGGCGGCCATGGTGCGGATGGCCGGCAAGATGCAGGTTTCCATCACCAGGGCTTCCCGTTCCGGCGTCACCACCGGGGCGGGGGAATAGGCGCCCATGCCGCCGGTATTGGGGCCGGTATCGCCGTCGCCGACCCGCTTGTGGTCTTGCGCCGCCACCAGACCCAGGGCGGTCTTGCCGTCGCACAGGGCGAAGAAGCTGGCTTCCTCGCCATCCAGATATTCCTCGATCACCAGCTCGTTGCCGGCATCGCCGAATACCTTGGTGCCCATCATGTCGTCGATGGCGCCCAAGGCCTCGTCCAAGGTCATGGCGACGACCACGCCCTTGCCGGCGGCCAGACCATCGGTCTTGACGACGATGGGGGCGCCCTTTTCGCGGACGAAAGCCTTGGCCTTGTCGATGTCGGTGAAGCGGCCATACCAGGCGGTGGGGATGCCGGCCTTCCACACGATGTCCTTCATGAAGCCCTTCGAGCCCTCAAGCTCGGCCGCGGCTTGCGACGGCCCGAACACCTTGATGCCGGCCTCACTCAGACGGTCGGCCAGACCCAGGCACAGCGGCCCTTCCGGGCCGACCACCACCAGATCGACGGCGTTGTCTTTGGCGAAGGCGACCAGCCCGGCCACGTCCTCGGCGCCGATGGCCACGCATTCGGCCACAGTACCGATCCCGGCATTGCCCGGCGCGCACCACAGCTTGGTCAAAAGCGGCGATTGGGCCAGCTTCCAACACAACGCATGCTCGCGGCCACCGCCGCCGACCACCAGGACTTTCATCGGGCCAACTCCGCCAATTTTCATGTGGGGCGGTTTTAGCACGACGGCACGGGTTTGCAATCATCGCCGCGACGCGCCATGATCGCCGCCATGAACGAACCGCGCCCCGCCAGCAATGTCCCTGAATTCTCCGTCGCCGAATTGTCCGGTGCGCTCAAGCGCACGGTCGAGGAAACCTTTGCCCATGTCCGCGTCCGGGGCGAGATTTCCGGCTTCAAACGCCATTCCTCCGGCCATCTCTATTTCGCCCTGAAGGATGCCGAGGCGGTGCTGGACGCGGTGTGCTGGCGCGGTCAGGCGGCCAAGCTGGGCATCAATCCCGAGGACGGCATGGAGGTCATCGCCACCGGGCGGCTGACCACCTATCCCGGGCGCTCCAAGTACCAGATGGTGGTCGAGCGCATGGAACTGGCCGGGCAGGGCGCGCTGCTGAAATTGCTGGAAGACCGCCGCCGCAAGCTGGCCGCCGAGGGATTGTTCGACCAGGGCCGCAAGCGCCCGATCCCGTTTTTGCCCGAAATTATCGGCATCGTCACCTCGCCCACCGGCGCGGTCATCCGCGACATCCTGCACCGATTGGCCGACCGCTTCCCCCGCCGGGTGTTGCTGTGGCCGGTGGCGGTGCAAGGCGACGGCGCCGCCCAGCAGGTGGCCCGCGCCATCGCCGGCTTCAACACCTTGCCGGCCAACGGCGTGCCCCGCCCCGATGTGCTGATCGTGGCGCGCGGCGGCGGCTCGGTGGAAGATTTGTGGGCCTTCAACGAGGAAGTGGTGGTGCGTGCCGCCGCCGCTTCGGCCATTCCGCTGATCAGCGCGGTCGGGCACGAAACCGACACCACCTTGATCGATTTCGCCTCTGACCTGCGCGCGCCCACCCCCACCGCCGCCGCCGAAATGGCGGTGCCGGTGCGGGCCGAACTGGTGGCCACTGTGGCCGATTGCGCCGCCCGATTGGTGGGCAGTACCGCCCGTGGGCTGGAAGATCGCCGCAACCGCGTGCAGCATTTGGCCCGAGCCCTGCCCAATCCGCGCCGGGTGCTGGACGATGCCGGGCTGAAACTGGACGATAGGGCCGAGCGGCTGAAACTGGCCCTGCCCAATCTACTGCACCGCCGCCATGCCGACCTTGACCGCTCGGCCGCCCAGTTGCGCCATCCGCGTGAATTGCTGGCGGCCAAGACGCACCAATTGGACAGCCTGTCCACCCGCCTGACCCACGCCATCAAAAGCGCGCTACAGGCGGAAAAGTCGCGCCAGGAAAAACACAGTCTGCGCCTGGAGCAGACGGGTCAGCGGTTGGCCCCGGCGGTGACCCGTCTGCTGGCCGAGCAGGCCCGGCGGCTGGACGCCTCGGCCAAGCTGCTGGAAAGCTATAGCTACAAGAACGTGTTGGATCGCGGCTTCGCCGTCATCCGCGACGATGCCGGCAAGCTGGTATCGGCCGCCGATGCCCAGGCCGGGGCGGCGTGGAGCATTGAATTCAAGGACGGCACCACCGATGTGGTGGTCGGTGCCAATGCGCCGCCGGCATCGCCGCGCCCGAAAAAGGGCAAGGACGACATCCGCCAGGGCAGCCTGTTATAGGATATCCGCATGAACGATGACGACGACAAGAAGCCCGCAGCCGAACCCGCGCCCACGGCGGAACCCAAGCAGCCGGCGGAAGAAATCGGCGGCCCCGCCGGGCCGGAACCCACCCGCTTCGGCGATTGGGAAAAAGCTGGGCGCTGTTCCGATTTCTGACCCCCGGCCAGATTACAGACGGTAATGGCCGAAGCCATCGCGGCCCTCATTGTCGACCAGGACAAAGCCGCAGCGGGCGAAGATGCGCTGGCTGGCCGCGTTGTCGGGACGGATGGTGGCGGTGATGGTGACGGGGAAATCCTGGCGGAACCGGGCGATACAGGCGGCCAGCACGGGCGCGCCCCATCCCTGACCGCGCAGATCCGGGTTGAGATTGATGGAAACCTCGGCGCTGGCGCCGTCATACGCCAGATCGAAGCGACACATCCCCACCTTGGCGCCGCCCGCTTCCGCCACATAAAAACGCCGGCTGACATCGGTCAGGGCCTGGGCGAACCACGCCACATGCGCGTCCCAGGAAATTTCGGTGGTGGACAGCGACATGGCGCGGGTGACCGCATCGTTGCGCCAGCACCAGATATCGCGTGAATCGGCGTCTTGCGCCGCCCTGACCAGCAAATCCGCGACCATGCGCGCCCCCCTTTGGGCATCATCATCGATAGTCCAGATAAACCAAGCCCCGCGGGCGAATCAACGCGCATCGCGGGGCTTTCGGTTTTTGGCCGCACCGGCCTAGTATTCGGCAAGTTGCCGATAGAAGTACTTCTGATTGTCACACCTGTTCGATGCCATATTAATCGGCATCTCCACTGTAACCCGGCGGTGTCATGCCGTTACACACCCTCCCTTCCGGCTCGGCTGCTTCACAGGAAGCGGAGTCGTTGGCCGGAACATTAGAGACTGGCGAAGGTAACTTGACCTCATTTGCCTCTCTCTTACGCCCTTATTATGCCGCCGATTTTCCGCCTAAGTCAAGAATCACAGCAACAGCAAGGTGGCCAGCCCGAGGAAGGCGAAAAAGCCCAAGGAATCGGTACACATGGTCAGGAAGATGGAACTGGCCACCGCCGGATCGACATCGAACTTTTCCAAGGTCAACGGGATCAGCGACCCCATCAACCCGGCCACCAGCAGGTTGAACACCACCGCCGCGCCGATGACGGCGCCGACCATGGGCATGTCGAACCAGGCCCAGGCGATGGGACCGATGATGCACCCAAGAACAGTGCCGTTGATGAAGCCGACCAGCACTTCCTTGCCGATGATGCGAAGGGCGTTGTCGGAATCCAGCTCCTTGGTGGCCAGACCGCGCACCGCCACCGCCAGGGTCTGGGTACCGGCATTGCCGCCCAAGCCGGCGACGATGGGCATCAGCACGGCGAGGGCCACGATCTTTTCCAAGGTGGCCTCGAACAGGCCGATGACGCTGGAGGCCAGGATGGCGGTCAACATATTGACCAACAGCCAGGGGATGCGGGCGCGCACCGTATCCTTGACGGCGCGGTAAAGATCGGTGTCGGGCACGCCGGCCAGACGCAGCATGTCGTCGGCGGCTTCCTCGTCGATGACGTCGACCACGTCGTCGATGGTGATGACGCCGACCAAACGCCCGGCGCCATCGGCCACCGGGGCCGAGACCAGATCGTGCTGGCGGAACAGGAAGGCCACTTCCTCGCGGTCGGCGGCCACCGGCACGGTGATGCTTTCGTCGTCCATGATCTCGCGCAGGCGCTGCGGCCGCTTGGACCGCACCAGCTTGGCCAGTCCGATCTTGCCGATGGGGCGATGGCGCGGATCGACCACGTAAAGGTCGTAGAAAGCTTCGGGGATGGTGGTGCTGGCACGCAAATAATCGATGGTTTCGCCCACCGTCCAATAGGCCGGCACCGCCACCAATTCGCGCTGCATCATGCGCCCGGCGGAATATTCCGGGTAGGACAGACCCTGGGCGACGATGGCGCGGTCTTCCGAGCTGAGCGCATCGAGCACGCGGGTGCGCTCGTCCTCGTCCAACTGCGACACCAGCCACACCGCATCGTCGGAATCCAGTTCGGAGATGGCGGTGGCCAGATCGGCGAAGCCCAGCGCCTCGATCACCTGATCGCGCACGCCTTCATCCAGCTCGGTCAGGATTTCCGGCTCGAAATCGGCGCGTAAGACCTCGACCAGCCGCACCCGGTCCTCGGGCGACAGGCGGTCGAGCAAATCGGCGGCATCGGAATAATGCAAAGGCGCGGTCAGGGCGGCGGCGGTGGCCGCGTCGCCCTGTTCCAACGCATCCTCGACAGCACGCACGAAATCCGGGTCAAGGCCGTACAGGTCGTCCTCGATCTCGATCCGGGCCGGTTCGTGCGCTTTGCTGTCTTCGTTCGCCAAACTATCCCCGCTGATGGGCTGCCATCTGGGCGTCGACAGCGGCCAGTGCGGTCATGTTGACAATGTTCCGCACGGTCGCCGAAGGCGTCAGAATATGGGCCGGCAAAGCGGCGCCCATCAGGATGGGGCCGACCGACAGGCCTTCCCCCAGAACCTTCAAGAGGTTGAACGAAATGTTCGCCGCGTCCAGGTTGGGCATAATCAACAGATTCGCCTGCCCCTTCAAGCGCGAGTTGGGGAAAATGCGCGAGCGGATGCTTTCTTCCAGCGCCGCGTCGCCATGCATTTCGCCTTCCGCCTCCAGATAGGGGGCGCGTTCGTGCAACAACGCGATGGCGGCGCGCATCTTTTGCGCCGAGGCGGTGTCGCGGGCACCAAAATTGGAATGCGACAGGAAGGCCACCTTGGGCTCGATACCGAAGCGGCGCACTTCTTCCGCCGCCAGCAAGGTGTTCTCGACGATCTGTTCGGGGCTGGGATCGGCGGTCACATAGGTGTCGCAGATGAAGAAGGTGCCTTGGGGCATGATCAGCAGGTTCATGGCCGCCGGCACCTTGACGGTGTCGCGCACGCCGATGACGTCGGTGATATGTTCCAGGTGCTTGTCATAGCGCCCGATGGTGCCGCAGATCATGGCGTCGGCTTCGCGCCGGCGCACCATCAGCGTGCCGATGACGGTGGAGCGGGTGCGCACCACCGTGCGGGCATAATCGGGGCTGACGCCCTTGCGTTCCAGCAACGTGTGATAATTGCGCCAATAATCGTTGTAGCGCGGATCGTCCTGCGGGTCGCACAGTTCGAAATCCTCGTCGATGGTCAGGCGCAGATCCAGATCCTTGATGCGCTTGACCACCACGTCGCGGCGACCGATGAGGACGGGGAAGGCGACGCCTTCATCCACCACCGCCTGCACCGCCAGCAGCACCCGGCGGCCTTCGCCTTCGCAATAGACGACGCGGCGCACGTCCTGCTTGGCGCGGTCGAACACCGGCTTCATCACCAGACCGGAGCGGAACACCCATTGCGACAGCCGTTCCAGATAGGCCTGGAAGTCGATGATCGGGCGCCGCGCCACGCCCGAGCTCATGGCGGCGCGGGCCACCGCCGGTGCGATTTTCAGGATCAGGCGCGAATCGAACGGCTTGGGAATCAGATATTCCGGGCCGAACGACAGCCGCTGCTCGCCATAGGCGGCGCGCACGCGTTCATCGGATTCGGCCATGGCCAGTTCCGCCAGCGCATAGGTGGCGGCCAGCTTCATTTCCTCGTTGATCTGGGTGGCGCCCACGTCCAACGCACCGCGGAAGATATAGGGGAAGACCAGGACGTTGTTGACCTGATTGGGGTAATCCGAGCGCCCGGTGGCGATGATGGCATCCTTGCGCGCCGCCTTGACCTCGTCGGGCAGGATTTCCGGGGTCGGATTGGCCAGGGCGAAGACGATGGGCTGGTCGGCCATCTTCGCCACCATGTCGCCGGTCAGCACGCGCGGTGCCGACAGCCCCAGGAAGATGTCGGCGCCGCCGATGACGTCATCGAGCGTGCGGGCATCGGTCTCCTGGGCGAAGATTTCCTTGTAGGGGTCCATCAATTCGTTGCGGCCCTTGTAGACCACGCCCTTGATGTCGGTGACCCAGATGTTCTCGCGCTTGACGCCCAAGGACACCAGCAGGTTCAGACAGGCCAAAGCCGCGGCGCCGGCGCCCGAGGCGACCAGACGGACCTTGCCGATATCCTTGCCGACGATCCTGAGCGCATTGACCATGGCGGCGCCGACGACGATGGCGGTGCCGTGCTGATCGTCATGCATGACCGGAATGGACATGCGTTCCTTCAGCTTGCGCTCGACCTCGAAGCATTCCGGCGCCTTGATGTCTTCCAGATTGATGGCGCCGAAAGTGGGCTCCATGGAGGCGATGATGTCGACCAGCTTGTCGGCATCGTTCTCGGCGATTTCCATGTCGAAGACGTCGATGCCGGCGAACTTCTTGAACAGAACGCCCTTGCCTTCCATCACCGGCTTGGCGGCCAGCGGCCCGATATTGCCCAGGCCGAGGACAGCGGTGCCGTTGGTGACCACCGCCACCAGATTGCCGCGCGCGGTCATCTCGGATACCGCCTCGGGGTCGCGCACGATCTCTTCGCAGGCGGCGGCGACGCCGGGGGAATACGCAAGCGCCAGATCACGCTGATTGCCCAAGGGCTTGGTCGGGGTGACGCTGATCTTCCCGGGGGTGGGAAGGCGGTGATATTCCAGCGCGCTGTCGCGCAATTCGTCCGATATGCTCATAACAAGACGCCCTCGGGTAATATTATTGCTCACTCTTTTGCCCGCCAATGGCGGAATTCATCGCATACGCCCTTCCCAGGCAAACAACAAGCCCGAGACGGCGATTTGCCGCGTAATTTTCGGAAATCCGAATGCCAACCACTCATGTTGCACTGCGCACCACATTACGACCGCTGTGCTTGGCCCGATACATGGCCTGATCGGCACGGCGCATCAGGTCGGTCAGGGTTTCGCCCGGCAACAGGGCGGCGATTCCCAGGCTGATGGTCAGGTGCATGACGGCCACCCCCTCGGTGGACAAGGGCGTGGCGGCGATGGCGGCGCGGATGCGCTCGGCCACGCCTTCGGCCTGGGGCAATGGGGTTTCCGGCAACAGGGCGACGAATTCCTCGCCGCCGATGCGGGCCGACAGGTCGACATCGCGCAATTGGTCGCGCCAGATGGACGCCACGTGCCGAAGCGCCAGGTCGCCCACATCGTGGCCCCAGCCGTCATTGACCGCCTTGAAATGGTCGACGTCGCCGACGATCAGGGTCAGGGCCACGTCATAACGCTGGGCCCGGCGGATTTCCTCGTCCGCCCGTTCGGCGAAGCGGCGGCGGTTGGTCAATCCGGTCAGCGGATCGGTGGACGCCATCACCTCGAGCTCGGCATTGCGCCGCTCCACCGTGGCGATCAGATCCACCAGGGTGTCGGACATCTGGGTGATTTCGTCATTACCTTCACGCGGCACCACCACGGCGCCGCCGTGCCAGTTGAGCATGGCGGCGCGCAACGCCAGGATACGGTCGACCACGTGACGGCGCAGTCCCCAATACATCCAGATCACCGCCACCATGGCGGCCAGGGCGCAGGCGCCGACCACCGCCACCGCCTTCAACGCCGTCCGGCCCGATATTTCGCGCTGGTCGTCGAAATGCCGTCCGGCTTCGGAAGCCAGGGCGGTGACGAAACCGGACAGTTCGGAAGACAGATCCTGCTGGCGCAGGATCAGGTTGCGGCGCCGTTGCTCCAATTCCTCCAGGCGTTCCTGTACCGCCGGATTTTTGACGGTCATGGCCCTGAGGGTGATCTCTTCCTGAGCGATGGCGGAAATGGCCACGGCGCCGTCCATCAGGCCGTCACGCAGGCGGCGGATAGAGACCACCGAGGCGGAATCGACCCCGCTGTCGACCATCTGGGCGATGCGCTCTTCCATGGCCTGATGCCGTTCGGCCAGACGGTCGAGCAAGCTGCGCCGCTCGCCCTGGCTGCTGGCGGTGGACATGCGCACCGATAGCGCCGCCGCCGCATTGGCGTCCATGGACAGATGCACCGCCGAACGAAAGCGCGGCACATGCATGTCGGCCAGGATGCTGTTGTCCATGCGCGCCTGCAACAGCGCCAAAATCGAGGCGCCCGCCACCACCGCCATCAGCACCAGCACCACGGTGGCGCGGGCGACCAGATAGCGAAAAATGCTCGATGGCATTTCATCGGGCTGCGGGATCAGTCTCGGCATTGTCTCTCCGTCACACCTTACCCTAGTATGTGGACGGCAAGAGGGAAAGGGGCTGTAATGCGGTATCGTGCTTTGTCCTTTATGACGGCGATGCTTTTCGCCCTTTCCGCCCCGGCCCCGACCCCGGCCCTGGCCGGTCAGGTGCTGGATCGGGTGCTCACCCGCGGTAAGGTGGTGTGCGGCGTCGACCAGACCCCGGGGTTCGGCGGCTTCGACGATCGCGGCGTGCCGGTGGGGCTGGAAGTGGATCTGTGCCGGGCCATCGCCGCCGCAATCTTGAAAAACCCCCAGGCCATCCAGGTGCAGCGGGTCACCACCAAATACAAGTTCCACGCCCTGGCCGAGGGCGAGTTGGACGTCGCCTTCGGCATGACCACCTGGACCTTCGACCGCGACACCACCATGATGGCCAGCTTTCCCGCCATCGCCTTCTATGACGGTCAGGGCTTCATGAAATGGGCCGACATCGCCGATCCGTGGGCGGCGACCTCGACCATCTGCGTGCAAAGCGGCACCACCTCGGCCAACAATCTGGCGGAATACCTGAGCCGGCGCAAAAGCGCCGCCAAGGTGCTGGCCCTGTCGTCGAGCGAGGAAAAGTTCAGCGCCTTCGCCGAACGCCGCTGCACTGCCGTCACCGGCGACAGCACCGAATTGGCGGTGCAGAAGAACCGCCGCAGCGCCACCCAACCATCCTGGGTCTTGCTTGACACCATCATCTCGCGGGAACCCTTGGGGCCAGCGATCTTCAACAACGACCCCGAGTGGTTTTCCATCGTCCGCTGGTCCATGCTGATCCCGATCATCGCCGAGGCTCGCGGCCTGGGCCGATACAATCTGGAAAGCGTGCCCGCCGCCGATGCCGAACTGCGCCGCCTGCTGGGCGAGGAACCCGGGTTCGGCGCCAATCTGCGCCTGGATCAGGCCTGGGCTCGCCGCATCATCGCCAGCGTTGGCAATTACGGCGAAATCTTCGCCCGCAATCTCGCGCCCCTGGGCATCGTCCGCGGCCAGAACGCGCTGTGGAGCGAAGGCGGATTGCTGTACGCGCCGCCGCTGCGCTGATTGGGGTTTTGGGGCCGAGGGCCGGCCCGTGGACGGGGCCGCTCAATTACCGCGCAGGCTTTATGGGTCGAAAACCCCATCACCCGGCAAAGTTTGCCGGGTATTAACCTTCCTTAAAAGCTTGCGGGCCTAATCTGCAACACATGGGCTTTGTGCCCACCGTGTCCGCCGGCTTGGGATGGTAACGACGTGAACGCCTTTATGCAGATGATGCGTGGCCTTGGCCCCATGCGCTTGGCGGCGATCGCCGGCGTCGGCGTGTCGATCCTGGGTTTTTTCATCTATCTGATGAGCCGCGTCGCCGCGCCGCAGATGGAGTTGCTGTATGGCGATCTCGAGATGGCCGATTCCAAGGCCATCGTCGAGAAGCTGGCTGCCGATAAAATTCCCTTCGAGGTCCGCAAGGACGGCGCCGAAATCTGGGTGTCCAAGGACAAGAAGAACGAGCTTCGCGTCCGCATGGCCGAGCAGGCCATGCCGTCGGTTGGCCGCGTCGCCGGCTATGAACTGTTCGACAAGCAAGACGCCCTGTCGTCCACCAGCTTCCAGCAGAACATCAATTACGTCCGTGCGCTGGAAGGCGAACTCAGCCGCACCATCCGCGCCATCGACAAGGTCAAGGTCGCCCGCGTCCATCTGGTGCTGCCCAAACGCGAAGCCTTCGCCCGCGAAGCCAACGAGCCCAGCGCCTCGGTGATCTTGAAGATGCAAGGCGCCGCCCGGCTGGACAAGGCCCAGGTCACCGCCATCCAGCACCTGATTGCCGCCGCCGTCCCCAAGATGAAGCCCAACCGCATCTCCATCGTCGACGACAAGGGGACACTGCTGGCCAAGGGCTATGACAACGACCAGGAAGTGGCATCGGAAAACGCCGAAGCCCTGAAGATGAGCACCGAGAACCGGCTGGCCCGGACAGTGGAAAGCATGCTGGAACGCTCGCTCGGGCCGGGCCGCGTCCGCGCCGAGGTTTCGGTGGAGATGGATCTCTCGCGCGCCGTCACCACCGAGGAAACCTACGACCCGGAAAGCCAGGTGGTGCGCAGCCAGGTCACCGTCAACGAGAACGAGGAAAACCAGGACGGCGAGACCCCCAACGTTTCCGTCACCAACAACCTGCCCGACCCCAATGCCAGCGCCGCGTCGGGCAACAAATCGTCGTCCAAGGCGGCCAAGACCCAGGAAACCGTCAATTACGAGATTTCCAAGAAGGTTAAGAATACCGTGCGCGAGATGGGCGAGGTCCGCCGCATCACCGCCGCCGTGCTGGTGGACGGTGTCTACGACGTCGCCGCCGACGGCAAGAAGACCTATCGCGACCGCAGCCCCGAGGAAACCGCCAAGCTGGAGGAACTGGTCAGGAACGCCATCGGCTTCGACCGGTCGCGCCAGGATCAGGTCAAGGTGGTGTCCATGCAATTCGCCGGCGGCGAGGAGCAATACGCCGCCGAGGAACCGGGCGAATTCATCTTCGGCATGCGCCGCGACTTCGTCGAGAAGATCGCGTCCAATTTGGGCCTGTCCATCGTCGCCATCTTGTTCCTGCTGTTGGTGCTGCGCCCGCTCATCGGTCGCGCCATCGAAAGCATGCAAGGCCAGGTCGGCCCCGACGGGCGCCGCCTGCTGACCGCCGACGGTTCGGGCGTGCCGCAACTGGCCGGCCCCGGGGCACCCGCCGTCCCCGCCCCCGCCTTGGGCGGCGAGGAAGAGGTGATCGCCGACGAACTGATCGACATCGATAAGGTGGAAGGCCGTGTGAAGGCCTCGTCTATAAGGAAAATTGGTGAAATCGTCGACAAGCATCCGGAAGAAGCCCTGTCCATCATCCGCAACTGGCTTTACCAGGAAGCCTGATCCGCTGAGGAGCCCGCCGCCATGGCCCGCGTAAAAGAGGACTATCGCTCGCTGAGTGGCCCGCAAAAGGCGGGCATCATGATGCTGTCCTTGGGCGAGGAGCACTCGGTCAAGCTGTTCTCCATGATGGGCGACGACGAGATCAAGGAATTGTCGCAGGTGATGGCGTCGCTGGGTACGGTGTCGTCTTCCATCGTCGAACGATTGTTCGTGGAATTCGCCGACCAATTGTCGTCCACCGGCTCGCTGGTCGGCTCGGTCGACACCACCGAACGGCTGCTGATGAAGTCGCTGCCGAAAGACCGCGTCCAGCAGATTCTGGAAGAAATCCGCGGCCCCGCCGGTCGCACCATGTGGGACAAGCTGGGCAACGTCAACGAAGCGGTGCTGGCCAATTACCTGAAGAACGAATACCCGCAGACCGTCGCCGTGGTGGTGGCCAAGATCAAGCCCGATCATGCCGCCCGCGTGCTGTCGATCCTGCCGGAAAACTTCGCCATGGAAGTGGTGATGCGCATGCTGCGCATGGAAGCGGTGCAGAAGGAAGTGTTGGACGGCGTGGAAAAGACCCTGCGCACCGAGTTCATGACCAACCTTGCCCGTACCCAGCGCCGCGACGCCCACGAAATGATGGCCGACATCTTCAACAATTTGGACCGCAACGCCGAAAACCGCTTCATGTCGGCGTTGGAAGAGCGCAACCGCGAATCGGCGGAAAAGATCAAGGCGCTGATGTTCACCTTCGAGGATCTGGTCCGCCTCGATGCCTCGGGCGTCCAGACCCTGCTGCGTCAGGTGGAAAAGGACAAGTTGGCCCTGGCGCTCAAGGGCGCTTCCGACGCCATCAAGGATCTGTTCTTCAAGAACATGTCCGAACGCGCCGGCAAGATGCTGCGCGAGGATATGGAAGCCCAAGGTCCGGTGCGTCTGCGCGACGTCGATCAGGCTCAGTCGCTGATCGTGGTGATGGCGAAGGAACTGGCGGCGTCGGGCCAGATCGTCATTTCCGAAGGCCGCGAAGAAGACGAGCTGGTGTACTAAGCCATGGTCGATCGCAAGTACATGTTCGACCTGGATTTCGACCGGCCGCAACCGGCCCAGACCGCCCATCATCGGGCCGAGGAAGAGGAACCCGACGACGAACCCGAGATCGAGGCGGAGCCGCCGCCGCCCATGTTCTCGGAAGAGGATTTGCTGCTGACCCGCGAATCCGCCTTCAACGAGGGGCGTGAAGCCGGGCTGGAAGAGGCGGGCGCCGCCACCGAACGCCTGCTGGCCACCGCCCTGGCGACGCTGACCCAGCAGATGGACGGGGTGAGCCGCCAACAAGACGACGCCAACGACACCAATGCCAGGGCCGCCATCCGGGTGGCCATGGCGGTGTTAAAGAAGATGTTGCCGGCGGCGTGCGAACGTCACGCTTTCGACGAGGTGACCCGGGTGGTGGAAGAAGTGGTCGGCCATGTGCTGGACGAACCACGCATCATCGTCCGCGTCGCCGCCCCCCTGGTGGACGGTGTCCGCACCCAATTGGAGGCGGTGGTCCAGGGCCGCGGCTTCGAGGGCCGCGTGGTGGTGCAGGCTGATGATCGCCTGCCTTTGGGCGATTGCCGGGTGGAATGGACCGATGGCGGGGCCGAACGCGATCAGGCCCGGCTGATGGCCGATATCGACGCGGCGGTGGAACGCGCCCTGGCGCCGCCGGAACGGCGCCAGGAAAGCGATGCGGAATAGACCAGGCCTTAAGCCTGGTTCTGGAGGACGAATGACATGGCCGATTTTGAACTGAACGACTTCATCCCGGAAAATGAAAGCCGGGCCATGGAACTGGCGGAGGGACCACGCTCGGCCCGCGACCTGGAAGCCGTTTACGACATCCCGGTGCAGGTTTCCGCCGTCCTCGGCAAGGCCAACATGCAGGTCAATCAATTGCTGAAGCTGGGTCGCGGCGCCGTGGTCGAACTGGACCGCAAGGTGGGCGAGGCCATCGACATCTACGTCAACAACCGGCTGGTGGCCCGTGGCGAAGTGGTGGTGGTGGAAGATCGCCTGGGCGTAACCATGACCGAAATCATCAAGACCGATCGCGGTTAAGGGGGCAGGGCATGCGACTTCTGATCATCGGGGCGATGGACGGCCAGATCGGCGCCGCCAGCCAGATCGCCATGGCGCGCGGCGCCAAGGTCAGCATCGCCGAGGACGTCGACCAGGGCATGGAAGTGCTGCGCGGCCAAGGCGCCGATCTGGTGATGATCGACGTTCGCCGCGACGTCCATCGCCTGATCGAATGCCTGGAGAGCGAACGCATCGTCCTGCCGGTGATCGCCTGCGGCATCGCCTCCGACGCCTCCGCCGCCGTACGCGCCATCAAGGCCGGTGCCAAGGAATATATTCCACTCCCCCCCGACGCCGAGCTGATCGCCGCCGTCCTGGCCGCCGTCACCGACGAAAATCATGCCATCATCTACAAAGACCCGCGCATGATCCAAACCATGAAGTTGGCCGAGCAGGTGGCCGGCTCGCATGCGTCGATCCTGGTGACCGGCGAATCGGGCACCGGCAAGGAGCTGATGGCCCGTTTCATTCACAACAAAAGCCCCCGGGCCAAGGGCCGTTTCGTTGCCGTCAACTGCGCCGCCATCCCGGAGAACCTGCTGGAAAGCGAGCTTTTCGGCCATGAGAAGGGTGCCTTCACCGGTGCCGTCGCCCGGCGCATCGGCAAGTTCGAGGAAGCCACCGGCGGCACGCTGCTGTTGGACGAAATCTCGGAAATGGATATCCGCCTGCAAGCCAAATTGCTGCGCGCCATCCAGGAGAAGGAAATCGACCGTGTCGGCGGCGGCCAGCCGGTTAAGATCGATGTGCGCATCGTCGCCACCTCCAACCGCAACCTGGAGGAATATGTCCGCCAGGGCGGTTTCCGCGAGGATCTGTATTACCGCCTGAACGTGGTCAACCTGATCCTGCCGTCCTTGCGCGAACGTCCCCTCGACATCGCTGTCCTCGCCGATCATTTCGGTCGCAAATACGCCGAGATCAACGGCGTGCCGGCCCGGCCCATCACCCCTGAGGCCCGCCAGATGCTGGTCCGCCATTCCTGGCGCGGCAATGTGCGCGAGCTGGAAAACACCATGCATCGCGCCGTGCTGCTGGCCAACGGCAACGAGATCGGCCCCGAGGCCATCCTGTTGACCGGCGCCCCTTTGGGCGGTCAGCAAGACCCGGTGGTGGCGCAGGTGGCCCAGGTGGCGCAATCGGTCATGGGCGGCAACACCAGCGGTCTGGTGGGCAAGACCGTGGCGGCGGTGGAACGCGACCTCATCATCGACACACTGTCCCATTGCCTGGGCAACCGCACCCATGCCGCCAATATCCTGGGCATCTCCATCCGTACGCTGCGTAACAAGTTGAAGCAGTATTCCGAGGAAGGCGTCCCGGTGCCGCCACCGGCCGGCGGCGAGCCGGCTTATTGATGGGAATGATCCATGGCTGATGGACCGGCACAGGGCGGTATGGCCGGCGCGGGTGAAGCCCGCGCCGCTTGGGGCCGCTTTTCCTCCGCCGCCAAGCGCGGCGACGTCATACTCGCCATCGGCGTGGTGTTCATCCTCGCCGTCCTCATCCTGCCCATGCCGACCTGGCTGCTGGATCTGGGTCTGGCCTTTTCGCTGACCGTTTCCGTTCTCATCCTGATGGTCTCGATCTTCATCGAGAAGCCGCTGCAATTCAGCTCGTTCCCCACCGTTTTGCTGCTGTCCACCCTGATCCGGCTAGCGCTCAATCTGGCGTCCACCCGTCTGATCCTGGGTCACGGCCATGAAGGTGTCGAAGGGGCGGTCAGGTCATCGCCGCCTTCGCCGAATTCATCATGGGCGGCAATTTCGTCATCGGCATCATCGTCTTCATCATCCTGGTCATCGTCAATTTCGTCGTCATCACCAAGGGCTCGGGCCGTATCGCCGAAGTGGCGGCGCGCTTCACCTTGGACGCCATGCCCGGCAAGCAGATGGCCATCGACGCCGATCTGTCCGCCGGCCTGATCGACGAAAACGACGCCAAGAAACGCCGCTCGGAACTGGAACAGGAAAGCCAGTTCTTCGGCGCCATGGACGGTGCCTCGAAGTTCGTGCGCGGCGACGCCGTCGCCGGCCTGTTGATCACCGGCATCAATCTGGTCGCCGGCATGATCATCGGCATGGCCCAGAACAACCTGCCCTTTTCCCAGGCCGCCGATTTCTATACCAAGCTGACCATCGGTGACGGTCTGGTGACCCAGGTGCCGGCGCTGTTGGTGTCGGTGGCCGCCGGCATGCTGGTGACCAAGGCCGGCGTCCAAGATAGCGTCGACAAAGCGCTTTATGGCCAGTTGGCCGGTTATCCGCGCGCGGTCGGCACCGCCGCCGGCCTGATCTTCCTGCTGTCCCTGGTCCCCAACATGCCGTTCCTGCCGTTTGCCCTGCTGGGCGGCGGCATGGCCGCCGGCGCCTTCTTCCTCGACAAGACCCAGCGGGCCAAGACCGAGCGTGAGAGCATCGAGACCGAGGAAAAGGCCCGCCAGAGCGCGCCGGTGGCGGAAGAACCCATTTCCACCGCGCTTCGCATCGACATGGTGCGCCTGGAGCTGGGCTATGGTCTGTTGCAGCTGATCAACAACCCCAAGGGCGTCAAGCTGACCGATCAGATCAAAAGCTTGCGCCGGGCCATGGCCGCCGAAGTGGGCTTCGTCATGCCAAGCGTGCGCATCCAGGACAACATGCAGCTGCCGGCCAATACCTATGTGGTCTACATCAAGGAAGTGGAATCGGGGCGCGGCGATCTCAGGCCCAACCAATTGCTGATCATGGACCCCCGGGGCGACGACATCACCCTGCCGGGGGAAAAGACCAAGGAACCCACCTTCGGCCTGCCGGCTATGTGGGTCGACCCCACCAACCGCGAGGAAGCGCTGTTCCGCGGTTACACCGTGGTCGATCCGCCCACCGTCATCACCACCCACCTGACCGAGGTGATCAAGGACAACATGTCCGAGCTTTTGTCCCACGCCGAGACGCAGAAGCTGCTGGACGAGTTGGACAAGGAACACCAGAAGCTGGTGGCCGAACTGATCCCGTCGCAGATCACCATCGGCGGCTTGCAGCGGGTGCTGCAGAACCTGTTGAACGAACGCATTTCCATCCGCGACCTGTCCACCATCTTGGAAGGCATCGCCGAGGCCTGCGGCCATACCCGCAACGTCACCATGATCACCGAGCACGTGCGGTCACGGCTGGCCCGGCAGATTTCCGACCTCAATACCGGCCATCAGGGGTTCATCCCGCTGGTCACCTTGTCGCCGGAATGGGAGCAGGCCTTCGCCGAGGCGCTGGTCGGCCAGGGCGAGGAAAAGCAATTGTCCATGTCGCCGTCGCAATTGCAGGATTTCATCACCCGCACCCGCCAGACCTTCGAGCGCTTCGCCATGCAAGGTGAAACCCCGGTGCTGCTGACCAGCCCCATGGTGCGCCCCTATGTGCGCTCGATCATCGAACGCTTCCGCCCCATCACCGTGGTGATGAGTCAGGCGGAGATCCATCCCAAGGCCAAAATCAAAACGCTGGGGCAGATATGATCGGGGGGCGCGCTTAGGCCATGAGGCTCAAATCTTTCACCGCCCCCACCATGGCCGAGGCCATGGAACTGGTCCGCGTCGAACTGGGCGACGAGGCGATCATCGTCTCGACCCAGCGGGCCGCCGGGTCCAAGGGCGTGCGCATCACCGCCGCTCTGGAACCCGCCGACGCCGATCTGGCGGTGGCGGAAATGCTGGAGGAATCCAGCCTTTCCTCTGCCGCCGACGCGGTCAAGGCGGCCTTGGAAAACCACAATCTGCCGCCCCGGCTGCTGGAGCGCCTCGTCAACGCGGCGCGTACCTCGGACATCACCGAGCCCACCTTGGCCTGCGCCGCTGCCTTGGAAGCCGGCTTCGCCTTCGCCCCCTTGCCGGAACATTCCGCCCCCCGGCCGTTCATGCTGATCGGCCCGCCCGGATCGGGTAAATCCATCGCCGCCGCCAAGCTGGCGGCACGCTCGGTGCTGAAACAGCGCCATGTCGGCATCATCACCTGCGACAACATGCGTGCCGGCGCGGTGGAACAATTGGCCGCCTTCACCCGCATCATGGAAATCGAGCTGGTGCGCGCCCGCGGTCCCGATGCGTTGCGCAAAGCGGTGGAGAACGCCACCGGCATGTTCGACCTGATCGTCATCGACAGCCCCGGCTTGAACCCGTTCAAGCAATCCGACCTGGATTTCCTGCAAGCCCTGATCGAAGCCGCCGACGTCGAACCGCTTTTGGTCATGGCCGCCGGCGGCGACCCGTTCGAGGCAGCCGAGATGGCCGAGGCCTTCGCCGGCATCGGCGCCACCCGCCTGTTCACCACCCGGCTCGACACCACCAGGCGCCTGGGCGCCATGCTGGCCGCCGCCGAGGCCGCGCAACTGGCGCTGTGCGACGTTTCGGCCAGTCCGCATGTGGCCAGCGGTCTCGCCCCCATTTCCGCCCTTTCCCTGGCCCGGCTGCTGCTGCCACAACCGCCAGCCCCTGAAAAACAAGACGAAACCTTCTGGACCCACGAGGCACCCGCATCATGACGACGGCAAGCGATCTCCCCACTTTGGCGCCCCGCCCCGCGCCGCGGGCCAAGGGCCGCAACGTCATGGCGGTGGCCTCCGGCAAGGGCGGCGTCGGCAAGACGTGGTTCTCCATCACCCTGGCCCACGCGCTGTCGCGGGCCGGGCGCAAGGTTCTGTTGTTCGACGGCGATCTGGGCCTGGCCAACGTCGATATCCAACTGGGCCTGATGCCGAAAACCGATCTGGGCAGCGTCGTCGCCGGGCGCATGACCCTGAATCAGGCCTGCGTGCCCTATACCGAGGGTGGGTTCGACATTCTGGCCGGACGTTCCGGCAGCGGCACGCTCGCCAATATTCCGCTCTCACGCCTGCAATTGCTGGGCGACGATCTGGTGGTTCTGTCCAATTCCTATGACAAGGTGGTGGTCGATCTGGGCGCCGGCGTCGAGAAGACCACCCGCAACTTCGCCCAGCAGGCCGGCACCATCATGGTGGTGACCACCGACGAGCCCACCTCGCTGACCGACGCCTATGCCTTCATCAAGGTCACCCACATGGAGCGGCCCGGCACCGACATGCGCATCGTCGTCAACATGGCCAATTCCACCCGCGAGGGCGAGCGCATCTACAACACGCTGTTGAAGGCCTGCGAAGGCTTCCTGAAGATCAGCCCGCAACTGGCCGGCGTCATCCGCCGTGATCTCAAGGTGCGCGAGGCCATCCGCAACCAGACGCCGATCCTGACCCGTTCGCCCAATTCCGAAGCCGCCGCCGACGTGGAAGCCATCGTCGAGCGTTTGCTCAGGACCTGACGCCATGTCGGCGATCCTGCCGCCCTCGGCCAATCCGGCGCCGCCCACCAGCAGCGCCGGACCGGTGCCGGTCAGCGTGACAGGAGATGCCAAGGCCCTGGCCGGCCTGCCCGCCGGCGCCCTGATCGAGGCCATGGCTCAGGCCCGTCCGACCAAGGGCGTGCTGGAAGTGATGACCGCCGACGGCCCGCTGCAATTGAAGGTCTTGCCGCCGGCCACCTTGCCGCCCATCCCCGAAGGGGCGCGCCTGCTGCTGCAAACCGGACCCAATGGCGCCCTATCTCTGATGGCCGTCAATGGCCGCGCCCTGGGTGGAGCGGCCTTGACCGGAATGCCGCCGGGCTTTCTGGGGGGGGCGGTGTTGGGCGGCGGCGTCCTCGGCACGGGGCCGCAACCACCCAATACGCAGACGGCGACAAATCCAGCGCAGCACAGCGTACAGACCGCGCCCCCTGCTACCGTGCAGACCGGTGCGGCGCCGGGGATCACCGCCACTGTGATCCGCCCGGCGCAAAATCCCGGCGCCATGGACAGCCCGACCGCGACCGGTGGATTACCGAACAATCTTCCCGCCGGCACCCAATTGACCGTGCGCATCGCCGGCATCCAGCCGCCCCAGCCCCAGACCGGTCAAATTCCCACGGGTAATCCCACTAACAATTCCCAGCCTGCCAGCGTGCCCAACCCGGCTCATGCTGCGCAGCAAGGGATGCAGCATAAACCCACAATGTCGCCGCCGGCACCGCCCGGCGGCACCGCGTCACCCCTGCCCATGACCGTCACCGCGCCATCGGCAAGCGGTGCCCCGCCCATGCTGAGCGGCACGGTGACCGCCCATCCCCCCGGTGGTCAGGCGGTGCTCAACACCAGCATCGGCACCATCGCCGTTCCCACCGCCCAGTCGGTCGCAATCGGCAGCGTCATCAGGCTTGAGGTGGTGGCGCCTCCCAATCCCCCCGCCGCCCCGCCGCCCAATGTGGCCGCCGCTAAACCCGAGGGGCTGACCGCGCAAGGCTGGCCGGCGCTGACCGACACCATGGAAACCCTGGCCACCAACGACCGCCAGGCGCTGGACATGATGATGCGAGCCATCCCCCAGGCCGGGCCGCGTCTGGCTGCCGCCATGGTCGCCTTCACCGGGGCGATGCGCACGGGTGATTCCCGCGGCATCCTTGGCGACAACACCACCAAGGCGCTGGACAAGGCCGGGCGCCGCGACCTGGCCGAACGACTGAAAGCCGATCTGTCGGCGCTGTCGGAGGAGGCTGGCAGGCCGGTCGGTGGCGGCGACTGGCGGTTGCACACCATGCCTTTCGCCCACGGCGGTCAGGTCGACCCCATCCACCTGTTCGTGCGCGGGGCCGATGGCAAGGATGGCCGCAATCAGGCCGGCAGCGCCAATGGCGATCAGCGTTTCATTCTGGATTTCAATCTGACCAGCCTGGGCCGGCTGCAATTGGACGGATTGGTGCGGCGCGAGGACAAGCTGTTCGACCTGATCATCCGCACCGGCGACCCGCTGCCACAAGAGATGCGCATGGACATCATGCATATCTTCACCCAGGCGTCGGAACTGGTGGGCACCAAGGGCAGTGTCGCCTTTCAGGCGGGTGGGCGCTGGATCGACATCCGCACCGACCAGACCGGACCGACCAGCATTCAGGCGTGATTGGACCCTATGGTGGTGACTTTAGAGCATTTTCACATCGAGCGTCCATATCCGTCGTGGGCGAAGAAATTGGCGCATTCCTCGGGCGGAAACAGGTCGATGAGTTTTCCGATCACGTCCCATAAGGTGTTGATGGTGCGGGCTTGCGCCTTTCGCAGCAGGCTCTTGAGCTTGGCGAAGGCGAGCTCGATGGGATTGAGGTCTGGGGAGTAGGGCGGCAGATACCGCAGGGTGGCCCCTCGGGCTTCGATGAGTTGCTTGACCCCTGCCACCTTGTGGGCGGGCAGATTGTCCATTACGACGATGTCGCCGGGCCGCAAGGTCGGAGCCAGGACCTGCTCGACATAGGCCAGGAAGATCGCGCCATTCATCGCCTTGTCGATGACGAAGGGGGCGGAGATTCCGTCATGCCGGAGCGCCCCGACGAAGGTGGTCATTTTCCAATGACCGTGCGGCACCGCAGCCAGCAGCCGCTGACCGCGCGGCGCCCGTCCGTAGCGCCGGGTCATGTTGGTCGATGCCCCGGTTTCATCAAGGAAGACCAAGCGGGTTGGGTCCAGCGCCGGCTGCTCGGCTCGCCAGGCGATGCGTCCTTCGGCTACGTCGGGACGTTCCTGCTCGGCAGCATGCGCACTCTTTTTTTCAGACTGAGGTCGAGCCGCTCAAGCGTGTTCCACAGGCCGCCGACGCTGATCGACACGCCCAATTCGGCCAGAACCCAGGCGCGCAACTCAGCCAGCGTGGCATCGGGCTCGACCTTGATCTGCGCCTGCAACGCCTCAAGGTGAGCCGCCAGCTTCTGTCCTGGCCGCCCAGGCCGTGGCTTCACCGTCGTCTCGCCGGTGGCCCGGCGGCGGCCTTGGGCCTTGTAGATGTACGAAACGCTCACCCGGAACAGCGGCGCCACCTCGTAGGCGCTCATGCCGCTGTCCACAGCCGCCAAAACTCTATCGCGCAAGTCCTGAGAATAGGACTGCCCTGAGCGCCACGTCATCGCATCATCCTCGGGAGCGTTGTTACCGAAGATGTTGAATCACAAAATGACCTCAGGGGGAATCCTCTACCGATTCCGCTCGGCGTGAAACCGCTCTAGTCGCACCAGCTCTGCTTGGCTCGCCCGCCATATTCCCGTGCCAGTTTGTTGGCGATCAGCAGGGCGGCCATATCCTCGCCCTTGGCGGTGATCATGCGGGCGACCACCCGCTTGCCATATTTGTCGGCGATAACATCGCGCAGGGTGACCCATTCGTCGGTGGTCAGCTTACCAGCCACGAATGCCTCGGCCTGATCGGCGGCGGCTCGTTCGGCGTCACATTTCCCGCGCTTTTCCGGGGTATCGATTCCGGCCAGACGGACACTGGTTTCCACATCCTGGCCCAGCCAGATGCGGGCGCGCACCATCACGGTGTCGCCATCGACGACCCTGAGCACGCGAGCCGGAATGGGGCCGGGCAAGCGATCATCATCGGCCCAGACCACATGCGGGACGCAAAGCACGATCACAGCCAAAGATGCGGCAACGATATTGTGTTTTATGGGCAATTTACGCGCCGTAAAGTTGCGTTATTCGTCGAATGGCCTCAAAAATTGAGGCGTCACACAAGCTTTACGGTAAAAAAGGAAACAAGGCAAGAACATTTGTGGTCAAAACACCTGCGCACCCTTGCGGCGCAAAAGCTTTCCATCCAGCGTCACCGATTCCTCCGGCGTATCGCCGACCACCGTGCACACCTTGACATCGGGTAGGGCGCGGGCGATGCAGCACGCCAGATCGAAGCGTTCCTGCAACGACAAATGTTGCAGGGGGGGATACATCTGTTCGTCATTCAATCGGATCGTTCCCATGATACCCGCCCATTTTACTGTCAGAACAGATCGATGCCGTCATCGGTCAAGTCCTCGCCGCGGAACACCACTTCGTCGCCGATCTGGCTGCCCAGACGGGCATGGACCTCGGCATCGGGGATGGTGCGGGCGATGAAGGATGCGAATTCGTACAGATATTGCGGCCCGTCCACCGTCAACGGCTGATAGCGGCTATCACGGTTGGCTTCCAGCTTGACCATGAACATGGCGTCCTCCTGTGCGTTGTTCAGATCATAGACCCGATAGGCGCACAGGGGGGTATGCCAAGAACGATGAGCGGGGCTGGCCCGAACTCATGCGCAAACACGTAAAATTGTCAGGGATTTTTAGCGCTTGAGCATGTCACCAAATTGCTTGGTGAAATCGGCGCGCACGGCTTCGGCCAGGGGTGGCCATAGATTGGGGGCAATGGTGCCGGCACTTTGCCCGCCCATACCGGTCAGGCCTTGGGCGCAAACCCAGTCGGGGCTGATGGTGTGGCCGAACAAATCGGGCCGGGCCAGGGCGCGCTGTCCGGCTTCGCCGAATTCCTGTTGGTGCTGGTGGCCGTAGCGGGCGACGATGGCCGCCTGCCGGGCCAAGCCCGAGACGGCGCGGCGTGCCGACGAATCGCGGCAGCGCCCGGCATCGTACTGGCCGCGCATCAGCGCCACCGCGTACCATTCCAGGGCCTCTGTCCCCCGGTCGGCGATCAGCAACCGGCGTGACAGGTCGAACAGATAGCCCGAGGACAGGGCCAGTTGGTGGCGGCTGGTCCAGGCGATGACCTGGGCGTCTTCGCCCGACCCCAGGGTGGCGACCCGTCCGAACAGATCGGCCTGTGCCATCCAGTCGGCGGGCGGTTGGTCGGGCAGTTCAGCGGCGCCAACGGCCAGGGGAGAGGTCAACAGGGCAGCGACAAAGGCTGCCGCCGGAAAAATACGCGGCATCATATCCCTTTCACCTGTCCCGTCGTCACCTTAACCGTCCCCCCGCCTCCCGACAAGGGAAGCGCGACGGCTCAACGCTGTTCCTCGAGAAAGCCGTGGACGGCCTGGAACAACTGGCGGCGATTCTTTTCCAGCAGCAGCATGTGGGTGCCTTCGCCGATCAGCACATAGCGCCGGGCCGAGGTGCCGGTCAGGTGGGCGAACACCGACAGGCCCATGGCTGGCGGTGTGTCGGCATCCCATTCGCCCTGCACAACCATGGTGGGGGCGGAAATGCGCTCCGGCTGCCAAGCCGGGGTTTTGGCGCCCCAGGTCTTCAGTGCGTCGGCGACGGCGCCGTTGGGCACTTTCAGCAATTGCTCGCCGCCGGCGGTTTCGGCCAAGGCGTTCATCCAGGTCCGCTTCGCTTCGGGGGTGATCAGTTCCTTGCGTTCCTTGTCGGGCAGGTTATGCCCCCAGCGCTCGCCGATCAGGAACAAAGGCACCGAGCGCCAGGCGCCCAATTCCTTCAGGGCATCGGCGGCGGTGGGTTCGTCCGAGATCCAAGGCGGCGAATACAGCACCAGCTTGTGGATCTTGCTGGAGGTATTGGCGGCATAGCTGCCGGCCAGGGTCGCTCCCCACGACCAGCCGATGATGGTCAGCTTTTCCAGGTTGCGCCGCGACAGGATGTATTCCACCGTCTTCGACACGTCGCGCAAGGCGGCGGTGTTGTCCACCAGTGGCGCCTTGCCCTCGGGTGGCTGGGCCATTTCCGCCGGCTTGCTCGAGGCACCGTAGCCGCGGATATCCAAGGCATAGACGTCATAGCCACGCCGGGCCAGATAATCCATCCAGCTTTGGCCGTCGATGGCGTGGTCGAAGGTGGCGATGCCGGGAAAGGTCGCCCCATGCAGGAACAAGACCGTGGTCTCCGGCTTGGGGCTGTAATATTCCTCGGGGTGCTTGTTGCGCAGATGCAGGCGCAAATTATCGTCGCGGGCGTCGAATTGCAGGTTTTCGGTGACGATGGCCGATGGCGGCAACACCTTTTGCGCCCAGGCGGGCGCCCAGGCGAACAGGGCCGACAAAAAGATCAGGACGCGCAGCATGACAACTCCCCAAGTGGTCAGGGAGTCATGATGGTCGCCGGCTCACGCCAAGTCAAACCCCGCCAGCGTATGGGGCCGGATCGGACAGGCCGGCATCGGCGAACCCCTTCAGCCGCAGCCGGCAGGCGTCGCAGCGACCGCAGGCGTGGCCATGGACATCGGGGTCGTAACAGCTGGAGGTCAGGCCGTAATCCACCCCCAGACGCTTGCCTTCGGCGATGATCTGGGCCTTGGTCAGCGAGATCAGCGGGGCGTGGATGGTCAGGCGACGCCCTTCCACCCCGGCCTTGGTGGCCAGATTGGCCATGGTCTCGAAGGCCTTGATGTATTCGGGCCGGCAATCGGGATAGCCGGAATAATCCACGGCGTTGACGCCGACGAAGATGTCGGCGGCGCCCAGCACCTCGGCGAAGGCCAAGGCGAAGGACAGCATGATGGTATTACGCGCCGGCACATAGGTGACCGGGATTTCCGCGTCCATCTCGGCCTCGGCCCGGTCCTTGGGCACGGCGATGTCGGCGGTCAGGGCCGAACCGCCGAAAAGGCGCAGGTCGATATCAGCGATACGGTGGTCGGTGATTCCGGCCGCAGCCGCCACCTTGGCGGCGCAGGCCAACTCCACCTGATGGCGCTGACCATAGCGGAACGACAAGGCGGCGCAGTCGAAGCCCCGTTCCGTCGCCAGGGCCAGCACGGTGGCGGAATCCAATCCGCCCGACAGCAGGATGACCGCCTTCTTTGTCATGGGCTTACAGCGAGAAATGCGAGGCGACGAAGGAGTCGATATCGGCCTCGGCCCAGCCCTTGGCCTTGAGGTCGGTGCGGATGGCGTTGACATCCACATTGGGCCAGGTGTGGCAGCTGTCCACCGTATGCTTATCGGCGTCCATGATGCGGAAATCATAGGGGCGCTGTTCGCTTTGGAAGACGTCGTAATAAAGCACCTGATCGACGTGGTTGTCGGGCAGGAAGGTGAGGATGCGCGGCTTCAGGGTATAAAGCTCTTCCGGCCCCTTGATGTAATCGGCAGCGGCGATGATCACCTCGTCACCGGTCTGGCAGGTGCGGGCGGCGGCGCCGTTCAGGATGCAGCAGCGCGATCCGGGCTGGCCGAAGATGACATAGGTGGAAATGCGGGCGCCGGAACTCTTGTTCCAGATTTCCACGAATTCCATGGGATAGATGCCGGCCAGGGCGCATTGCTCGGGGTCGAGCGTGATCGAACCGTGATAGTTCAGATCGGCGCTGGTGACGCGGATGCCATGGAACTTGGCGCGGATAACCTTCATCATGGGAAGCACCGGAGGTTGGGGCGACGGATTTCTCGCGGACATAGACTAGAAGTGCCGGGCATGGCAATGGAATCTTGCTCAGGAAGGAAATCAGGCATGATCGCGTCATTGGATCATCTGGTGCTGACGGTTGCCGACATCCAGGCCACCTTGGCGTTTTACGGCGATGTCCTGGGCATGCAGCCGGTGACTTTCGCCGGTGGGCGCCACGCCTTGGCCTTTGGCGCGCAAAAAATCAACCTGCATCAAAAGGGCCTGGAATTCGAACCCAAGGCGCAACACCCCACCCCGGGCTCCGCCGATTTGTGTTTCGTCGCCGCCATCGACCTGGACGCGGTGCAGGCCCGCCTGCGGGCCAAGGGCGTGGTCATTGTCGAAGCCCCGGTGGCGCGGACAGGGGCGGTGGGACCGATTTTGTCGGTTTATATCCGCGATCCCGACCATAATCTGATCGAGATATGTACCTACGGCGCATAAAGCCATTGATTTAACCACGGGGCCGAATCAGTATTTGGCGGTTAAGTCGACCCTGAACCCACGAGATATCGCCCATGGACGCGCAAAAGCTGGCCAAGGTGCTGGCCATGGCCGCTTCGGACAATGAAACCGAGGCGCTGCATGCCCTGCGCACCGCGCGGCGTCTGCTGGACAGCCACGGCACCGATTTCGTCGGTTTGGCCGAGCGTCTGGCCGGCGGCGGCGCCTCCGAGGCGCTGGAAGACGCAGTGTTCGACCTGCGCAACGAGGTGCGTCATTTGCGCAGCGAAAACGAACGTCTGCGGCAAGGCCGCCCGGCACAGGCCGGCACCACCGTGCCGCCATCGTTCCAAGACGCCGCCCGCGATGCCGCCGAACTGATCCGCCTGCGGGCCGAACTCGATACCCTGCGGGCCGAGATGCTGCGGGTGCAGGCGCACGAGGTCACCGTGCAGGAGCAGTTCCGCCACGCCTTGGCCGAGGCCGGGGCCTTGGGCTTGCGTCTGTCCGAGGCGGAAAGCCGGCGCATGCGGCTGGAGGCGGAAAATCGCCGCCTGAGCCATGCCAACCACGCGCTCAAGCTGGATCTGGCCGAGGCCCAGGCCCTTGCTCCGACAGCGAAGGCTGTAGTGGTCGCCAATCTGCCGGCTGAACGGAACAAGGGCAAGAAAGCTGCCGTTTCCGCCAAAGGGCGCGGACAGTACGCTCTGTTCTAGTTCGTATTAGTCCTAAAGTGCATCCTGCAGACCTGTTTTTTTCTGCTAACTTCAGGTAATGACCATGCCCCCGGCCTGACTTGCGCCGGTTGCATCTGCCTGGAGGAAAAGATGGCCTTGTTGACCTGGAGTGACGAACTCAGCGTCGGCGTCTCCGCTTTGGATCAGGATCACAGCGCCCTGGTCGACCTGATCAACGAGTTCAGCCAAGCCATCGACGAAAAGCGCGGCCCCCAGGCGGTCGGCCCGGTTCTGGCCCGGTTGCGCCAGCATGTGGGGGAGCACTTCGCCCGCGAGGAAGCCTTGCTGCACAGCAGCGGTTACCCCGAGGCCGACGACCATGCCCAGCAGCATAATCACACTTTATCCCGTCTGCGCGAGTTGGAGGCCCTGGCCGCCGAGGACGATGCCAAGGCCGCCCTGGCCGTGCTCGACTTCCTCAAAGCTTGGTTCATCAATCACGTGGTCGGCAACGACCTGAAACTACGCGACTTCTTCCGCGAAAAGGGCGTCGCCGATCTGGGCGTCGGCGATCGTCCGTCTCTGTGGGCGCGGCTGGCCTCGCGCACCGATTTCCTGCCGCTCAAGACCCGTATCCTGCTGGTCGCCTGGGCGCCCCTGGTGGTGATCGCGGCCCTGGTCCTGGTCAATCTGTCGGAAGCGGTGGAAAAGGTTGGACAGCAAAAGGAAATCATCACGCTGACCCAGTTCAGCACGGTCAGCAGTGCCTTGATCCATGAATTGCAGAAGGAACGCGGTTCCTCGGCCCTGTTCCTGGGCAGCAAGGGCACCCAGTTCGGCCCCGAACTGGCGGCGCAGCGTCAGCTCACCGATAGTCGTCTGGCCGTGTTCCGTCAGGAATCCGTGCCGATGATGGCCAGCCTCGGCGGCCCCCAGGCCGAGCGGCTGAAAAAGGCGGTGGCCGACATGGAGAAGCTGGCGGAAATCCGCCAGGGTACCGACGGCCAGACCCTGCCGGTGCCGCAGGTGCTGGGCTATTACACCGGTTCCATCACTGATCAATTGGCGGTGGTCGAGGCCATCGGCCTGCTGGCCAACGATGCCGAGCTGTCGGCCCACATCACCGCCTATGCCGCCATATTGAACGCCAAGGAACGCGCCGGGCTGGAGCGCGCCACCGGGTCCGCCGGTTTCGCCGCCGGCAAGTTCACGCCGCAACTGCACCGTCGCCTGGGGGAATTGGGGGCCGAGCAGAAGGCCTTCCTGCACGTCTTTCGCAACACCGCCGGCGGCCCGGCCATCGCCGCCCTCGACAAGGCCCAGGCCGACGAGTCGGAAAAAAGGGTGGCCGAATGGCGCACCATCGCCATCGAAAGCCCGTTCACCGGCAGCCTGAACGACATCAAGGCGCCCGATTGGTTCAAGTTGACGACGCGGCGCATCGACCAGATGAAGAGTGTCGAGGATGCCGCCGCCACCGTGCTGATGGACCATGCCGGGGCCGTACTGGCCCGGCTGACCTCATCGGCCTGGACCCAAGGCATCCTGCTGCTGGCCCTGGTCAGCGTCTGCGGCCTGACCAGCATGCTGATCGTCGCCGGTCTGGTGCCGCCGTTGCTGGCGGCGCGCAAGGCCACCGCCCGGCTGGCCGAGGGTGACCGTACGGTGGAAGTGCCCGGTCAGCAATTGCGTGACGAATTGGGCGAACTGGCCCGCGCCATCCAGTTCTTCAAAGAAAAATTGATCGCCGCCGAATTGATGAGCGCCACCACCAATGTGGACAACCAGGCCCGTATCGAAGCCATGTTGCGCAAGGAGCGCGCGGTGAGCGAATTCGACGAGCGCATGGCCCGGTTCGTGGAAGAGGTGGGCGAAAGCGCCCAGTCGCTGATGCTCTCCGCCGGCACCATGACCGAAGTGGCGTCGGAAACCACCGCCCGCAGCGACGATGTGTCGCACGCCGCCAACGATACCTCGCAGCGGGTGCAATCCACTGCCGCCGCCACCGAGGAACTGGCCGCGTCCATCCGCGAGATCGCCCGTCAGGTCCAGACCCAGGCCACGGCCACCCGCGACGCGGTGGATCAGGCCAAGACCACCAACAGCCAGGTGGACGGCCTGCGCGTCTCGGCCGAACGCATCGGCGAGGTGGTGCAACTGATTCAGACCATCGCCAGCCAGACCAATCTGTTGGCGCTGAACGCCACCATCGAGGCGGCCAGGGCGGGCGATGCCGGCAAAGGCTTCGCCGTGGTCGCCAACGAAGTGAAGTCGCTGGCCAACCAGACGGCCAAGGCGACCGAGGAAATCATCGATCAGGTCAGCGCCATCCAGTCGGCCACCCGCTCGTCCGTCGATGCCATCCGCGCCATCACCGACCGCATCGCCGGCATCAACGAGATTTCGGCGGCAGTGGCGGCGGCAGTCGAGGAACAAGAGGCGGCCACCGCTGAAATCAGCCGCAACGTTCAGGAAACATCCATGTCCACCGATCAGGTCAGCGCCAATATCGGCGAGGTTCTGCACGCCACCCAGCGGGCGGAGCAGGCGGCGCGGGTGGTTTCCGGCGCCGCCGAGACTTTGGGCGGTCATACCGAGTTGCTGCGCAGCGAGGTGCGCAAGTTCCTGGCCGAAGTGCGGTCGTGATCGGTGGGGCTGGACTTGGCCGCGCCCAGCCCCATATAACCGGGTTATGACTGATACCACTGACCACCCCTTCCTGAAGATGCATGGCTTGGGCAACGACTTCGTTGTCCTCGACGTGCGCCAATCCGGCTTTGCCCTCACCCCGGCCATGGCCCGCGCCATCGCCGATCGCCGCACCGGCTTGGGCTGTGATCAGGTGGTGGTGATCGAGACAGCGCGCTCCGGCCTGTCCGACGCCTGGATGAGCCTGTGGAACGCCGACGGCTCGGTCACCTCGGCCTGCGGCAACGCCACCCGCTGCGTCGCCTGGCTGCTGATGCAGCAGGCCGGCAGTGATCATGCGGTTATCGAAACCAAGGCTGGCCTGCTGGATGCCGAAATGCGCGGCGACAAGCTGGTCGCCGTCGACATGGGGCCGGCGCGGCTGGACTGGCGGGAAATCCCCCTGGCCAAGCCGGTCGACACCTTGCATATGGGTATCGGCATCGGTTCCCTGACCGACCCGGTCGGTGTCAGCATGGGCAATCCGCACGCGGTGTTCTTCGTCGGCGACGTCGCCGCCATCGATCTGGCCGCCCTCGGGCCGGTGCTGGAACATCACGATCTATTCCCCGAACGGGCCAATATCGAAGTCGCCCAGGTGCTCGCCCCGGATCGCATCCGCATGCGGGTGTGGGAGCGCGGCACCGGCATCACCAGCGCCTGCGGCACCGGCGCCTGCGCCACCCTGGTCGCCGCCGCCCGGCGCGGCCTGACGGCGCGCAAGGCCGACGTGGTGCTGGATGGCGGCGTGCTGACCATCGAATGGCTGCCCGACGACCATGTGATGATGACCGGGCCGGTGGCGTTGGTGGCCGAGGGGATGCTGGATTCCAGCCTGCTGTCATGACCAACCCACCCAAGGTCATCACCTTCGGCTGCCGTCTCAACGCCTATGAATCCGAGGTGATGCGCGAGCACGCCAAAGCGGTGGAAGACGGTGTCGAGACGGTGATCGTCAACACCTGCGCCGTCACCGCCGAGGCCGAGCGCCAAGCGCGCCAGACCATCCGCAAGCTCCGGCGCGACCATCCCCATGCCCGCATCGTTGTCACCGGCTGCGCCGCCCAGGTGAGCCCCGACAAGTTCGCCGCCATGGCCGAGGTGGATCAGGTGCTGGGCAACGCCGAAAAGCTGCACCCCGACATCTTCGCCCATCCGCCCGAGGACCGCATCGTCGTCACCGACATCATGACGGTGCGCGAAACCGCCTTGCATCTGGTCTCCGGCTTCGAGGGACGGGCGCGGGCCTTCGTCGAGGTGCAGACCGGCTGCGACCACCGCTGCACCTTCTGCATCATCCCCTTTGGCCGCGGCAACAATCGCTCGGTGCCCATGGGACGCATCGTCGATCAGGTGCGCGGGCTGGTGGCGCAAGGCTTCGCCGAGGTGGTGTTCACCGGTGTCGATATCACCGCCTATGGCAGCGATCTGCCCGGCACGCCCAGCCTGGGGCAGATGGCAAGGCGGCTGCTGGCGCAGGTGCCGGAGCTGCCGCGCCTGCGGCTGTCGTCGCTGGACCCGGTGGAGGTGGACGACGATCTGCTGCGGCTGGTGGCGGAGGAGCCCAGGCTGATGCCGCATTTCCATCTGTCGGCCCAGGCCGGCGACGACATGGTGCTGAAGCGCATGAAGCGCCGCCATCTGCGTGATGATGTCATCACCCTGGCGGCCAAGCTGCGCGATCTGCGCCCCGACATCGCCCTGGGCGCCGACATCATCGCCGGCTTCCCCACCGAGGACGAAGAGATGTTCCGCCGCTCGCTCGATCTGGTGGACGAGGCGGGGCTGACCCATCTGCACGTCTTCCCCTACAGCTCGCGTCCCGGCACCCCGGCGGCGCGCATGCCCAAGGTTCCCGGCGACGTGGTCAAGGAACGGGCGGCGCGGCTGCGGGCCAAGGGCCAGGCGGCCATGGATTCCTTCCTGGACTCGCGCCTGGGCCAGAGCGCCTGCGTGTTGGTGGAAAAGGACGGCCAGGGCTTTTGCGGCCATTACTTGCCGGTACGGGTGACGGATGCGCCGGCCGAAGGCCGGGTGGTGACGGTACGCCTGACCCACCGCGATGGCGCCGCGCTGGTGGGCGAGCCCACCGCCTGAGGTCATGGCCGGGCTTGACCCGGCCATCCACCCGGTGCCACAACGGGGCGTGTTTCCACCAGATTTCCATAAAAGGACCAGGGCATGAGCGGCAAGGGATTGTTCGGGCGGCTGTTCGGCGGCAAATCGGAAACGGCGGCGACGGAAGCCGATGCCGTGGCGGTGCCACCCGTCGAGGCGCCCGAAGACGAAGCCGTCCTCGTCGATGACCCCCATCCGGCGGAAATCCTGGCCGAGGCACCGCAATCCTGGCTGTCGCGGCTGAAAAGCGGCCTGACCAAGTCGTCGTCCAAGCTGACCCAGGGACTGGGCGATCTGTTCACCAAGCGCAAGCTGGACGACGAGGCCCTGGAAGATCTGGAAGACCTGCTGATCACCACCGATCTGGGGGTGGGCACCGCCGCGCGCGTCACCAAGCGTTTGGCCAAGACCCGCTTCGGCCAGGATGTGGGGGCCGAGGAAATCAAGCAGGTGTTGGCCGAGGAGGTGGCGCAGATTCTGGCCCCCGTGGCCAAGCCGCTGCAACCGGCCTGCGTGGCCCGCCCGCATGTGGTGCTGGTGGTCGGCGTCAACGGTTCCGGCAAGACCACCACCATCGGCAAGATGGCCAAGCATTTCAAGGATCAGGGCAAACAGGTGGCACTGGCCGCCGGCGATACCTTCCGCGCCGCCGCCGTCGAGCAGTTGAAGGTGTGGGGTGAACGCACCCAGTGCCCGGTTTTCTCGCGTGAGACCGGCGCCGATGCCGCTGGTCTGGTGTTCGACGCCATGGCCGAATCGGCCAAGCGCGGCGACGATCTGTTGTTCGTCGATACCGCCGGGCGCTTGCAGAACAAGGCCGATCTGATGGAGGAACTGCGCAAGGTGGTGCGCGTCATCAAGAAGCAGGACGAAACCGCACCTCACGACGTGCTGCTGGTTTTGGACGCGACGGTGGGCCAGAACGCCCATTCCCAGGTCGAGGTGTTCAAGGACATGGTCGATGTCACCGGTCTGGTGCTGACCAAGCTGGACGGCACGGCGCGCGGCGGCGTGCTGGTGGCCCTGGCGGAAAAATTCGCCCTGCCGGTTCATGCCATCGGTGTCGGCGAGAAGGCGGAAGATTTGCGTCCCTTCGACGCCAATGCCTTCGCCCGCTCCTTGGTTGGGTTGGATTAGGGATTTTCTCATTTTTAATTCATTGCCGGTGGTCCGCCGATCACCACCCCACCCGCCCCGATCCACCCTTATGGGTGGGGTAAAACCTGACCCGGGTAGGTTAATGTGCTGTGACTCCAAGGGTTTAGCTGCGAATCGTCATTTGCTGCACTGCAACCCGCGAGAAAATCGGCAATATCAAAAACTTCTAATATACTGAACGGGTGTGCCAATCCGCTTGCTCTTGGCCGCGAATCGGGTTACCTAAGCCCCCCATGGCGCATGCTGCGATGCGTCGCGGCCCACCCGTTCGTCCAGAACATCGATCACGTTCGAGGGAACTTTATCCATGGCACGCAAGAAGATCGCTCTCGTTGGCTCCGGTAACATTGGCGGCACGCTCGCCCACCTCATCGGCCTGAAGGAGCTGGGCGATGTGGTGATGTTCGACATCGCCGAGGGCATTCCCCAGGGCAAGGGCCTGGACATCGCCGAATCGACTCCGGTCGAGGGCGTCAATGCCCGTTACTCCGGCGCCAATGACTATTCCGCCATCAAGGACTCCGATGTGGTGATCGTCACCGCCGGCGTTCCGCGCAAGCCCGGCATGAGCCGCGATGACCTGATCGGCATCAACACCAAGGTCATGGTGTCGGTCGGCCAGGGCATCAAGGAAAATTGCCCCAACGCCTTCGTCATCGTCATCACCAACCCGCTGGACGTGATGGTGTGGGTGCTGCAGCAGGCTTCCGGCCTGCCGGCCAACAAGGTCGTCGGCATGGCCGGCGTGCTCGACTCGGCCCGCTTCCGTCACTTCCTGGCTGAAGAATTCAACGTTTCGCCGGAAGACGTCACCGCCTTCGTCTTGGGCGGTCACGGCGACACCATGGTGCCGTTGACCCGTTACTCCACCGTCGCCGGCATTCCGCTGCCGGATCTGGTGAAGATGGGCTGGACCACCCAGGAGAAGCTGGACCAGATCGTGCAGCGCACCCGTGACGGTGGCGCCGAGATCGTCGGCCTGCTGAAGACCGGTTCGGCCTTCTACGCCCCGGCTGCCTCGGGCATCGCCATGGCCGAAGCCTATCTGAAGGACAAGAAGCGGGTCATGCCCGTCGCCGCCCTGGTCAAGGCCGGCCAGTTCGGTCAGAAGGACGACATCTACGTGGGCGTTCCGGTGGTCATCGGTGAAGGTGGCGTCGAGCGTCTGGTCGAGATCGAGCTGTCGGCTGAAGAGCAGGCCGCTTTCGACAAGTCCGCCGACGCCGTCCGCAGCCTGGTGGCCGTGGCCAAGGGTCTGCTGTAAGCCTTAGGCGCTCGGCCCGCGATGCCGGGACGGCATCGCGGGCCGCAGGCGCCCTTTCGTTGAATTGCGCGGCGTCGCGCCGGACGGCCCTTGCGGGCTGAAGGGCGTGAGGTCACGACAGGGGAGCGTAAATCCATGAATATTCATGAGTATCAGGGCAAGCAGGTGCTGGCCAAGTACGGCGTCGCCGTGCTCAAGGGCGGCGTTGCTTATACCCCCGACGAAGCCATTCAGGTGGCCAAGGATCTGGGCGGCCCGGTGTGGGTCGTCAAGTCGCAGATCCACGCCGGTGGCCGCGGCAAGGGTAGCTTCAAGGGCGACACTTCCGGCAAGGGCGGCGTCCGCGTCGTCAAGAGCGTCGAGGAAGTCGGCGCCGCCGCCGATGCCATGCTGGGCAAGGTGCTGGTCACCGTCCAGACCGGCGAGCAGGGCAAGGAAGTCAAGCGCATCTACGTCGAACAGGGCTGCGACATCCGCCGCGAACTGTATCTGGGTCTGCTGATCGACCGTTCGACCTCGCGCGTCACCATCATGGCGTCCACCGAGGGCGGCATGGAGATCGAAGAAGTCGCGCACAAGAGCCCGGAAAAGATCCTGAAGGTCGCCATCGACCCGGTGCAGGGCTTCCAGCAGTACCATGGCCGCCAGCTGGCTTTCGGCCTGGGCCTGACCGGCAAGCAGGTCGGCGCCGCCGTCAAGTTCATGGGTGCTCTGTACAAGGCGTTCATGGACCTGGATTGCTCGATCGTCGAGATCAACCCGCTGGTGGTCACCGGCGACGATCAGCTGATCGCGCTGGACGCCAAGGTCAACTTCGACGACAACGCCCTGTTCCGTCACAAGGACATCGAAGAGATGCGTGACGAGTCGGAAGAAGATCCGGCGGAACTGGAAGCGGCCCGTCATAGCCTCAACTACATCAAGCTCGACGGCTCCATCGGCTGCATGGTCAACGGTGCCGGTCTGGCCATGGCCACCATGGACATCATCAAGCTGTACGGCGCCTCGCCGGCCAACTTCCTCGATGTCGGCGGCGGCGCCACCAAGGAACGCGTGACCACCGCTTTCAAGCTGATCCTGTCGGATCCCAACGTTGAAGGCATCCTGGTCAACATCTTCGGCGGCATCATGCGCTGCGACGTCATCGCCGAAGGCGTTGTCGCCGCTGCCCGCGAAGTCAGCCTGAACGTCCCGCTGGTCGTCCGCCTCGAAGGCACCAACGTGGAACTGGGCAAGAAGATCATGGCGCAGTCGGGTCTGCCGATCATTGCCGCCGACAACCTCGCCGATGCCGCCGAAAAGGTGGTCAAGGCCGTCAAGGAGGCCGCATAACATGGCCGTTCTCGTTAATGCCAACACCAAGGTGATCTGCCAGGGCTTCACCGGCGCTCAGGGCACCTTCCACTCCGAACAGGCCATCGCCTACGGCACCAAGATGGTCGGCGGCGTGACCCCCGGTAAGGGCGGCTCCAAGCACCTGGACCTGCCGGTGTTCGACACCGTCGCCGAGGCCAAGGCCAAGACCGGTTGCAACGCCAGCGTCATCTATGTGCCGCCGCCGTTCGCCGCCGACGCCATCTTGGAAGCCATCGACGCCGAGATCGAGCTGGCCGTCTGCATCACCGAGGGTATCCCGGTGGCCGACATGCTGACCGTCAAGCGTGCCCTGGTTGGTTCCAAGACCCGCCTGATCGGGCCGAACTGCCCGGGCGTCATCACCCCCGGTGAATGCAAGATCGGCATCATGCCCGGTCACATCCACCAGCGCGGCAAGGTCGGTATCGTCTCGCGTTCCGGCACCCTGACCTATGAAGCGGTGGCGCAGACCACTGCTGCCGGTCTGGGCCAGACCACCTGCATCGGTATCGGTGGTGACCCGATCAACGGCACCAACTTCGTCGACAGCTTGCAGATGTTCCTGGACGACCCGGAAACCGAAGCGATCATCATGATCGGTGAAATCGGCGGCGACGCCGAGGTCCAGGGGGCCGAGCTGCTGCGCTCGTCCAAGATCAAGAAGCCGACGGTTGGTTTCATCGCCGGTCGTACCGCGCCTCCGGGCCGCCGCATGGGCCATGCCGGCGCGGTGATCTCGGGCGGCAACGACACCGCCGACTTCAAGATCGACGCCATGCGTTCCGCCGGTATCGCTGTCGCTGACAGCCCGGCCTCGCTGGGTTCGACCATGCTCAAGGTCCTGAAGGGCTAAGAGGTATAAACGGCCCGATGCACCCGCCGGAGCATCGGGCCGTATCCTTGTCTTGGTTTTAGCGCCGTGACGGACGGCGCCCGGCGGCGCCGCCCCGTCCCGACTTGGCAGAAAGGGATGCGGTATCCCCCGCGTCAGCCCAATATGACGAACCAGTTCGACGAAACGTCCTTCCTGACCGGCGGCAACGCCGTGTTCATTGCCGAGCTTTACGCCCGCTATGTCGAGGACCCGTCCTCGGTGGACGCCTCGTGGGTGCAGTTCTTCACCGAACTGCGGGACGAAGGCGCGGCCATTGCGCAAGATTTCAAGGGTACCGCGGGCGCCAAGCGCGACCTGAAGATCATCGGTGCCGTCGACCCGGAAGCGGCCGCCGCCGCTGCCGCCGCCGCCAAGAAGGGCGGCAAGGATGCCAAGGCTGCCGCTCCGGCGGTTGACCCGGCGGCAAGCCGCCAGGCGGTGCTGGATTCGATCCGCGCCCTGATGATGATCCGCACCTACCGGGTGCGCGGCCATCTGGAAGCCGATCTCGATCCGCTGCACCTAGCCAAGCGCGAGCCCCATCCCGAGCTGGATTACCGCACCTACGGCTTCACCGATGCCGATCTGGACCGCGAAATCTTCATCGACAACGTGTTGGGTCTGGAAAGCGCCACCCTGCGCCAGATCATCAACGTCGTCCGTGCCACCTATTGCGGCAAGATCGGCGTCGAGTTCATGCACATTCAGGACCCGGACCAAAAGGCCTGGATCCAGAAGCGTGTGGAAAGCGTGCGCAACCACACCGACTTCACCCCGCGCGGCAAGCGCGCCATCCTCGAGCGTCTGGTCGAGGCCGAAGGCTTCGAGCGCTTCCTGCAGCTGAAGTATACCGGCACCAAGCGTTTCGGCGTCGAAGGCGGTGAATCGGTGATCCCGGCGCTCGAACAGATCGTCAAGCGCGGCGGTCAGCTGGGGGTCGAGGAAGTGGTGGTCGGCATGGCCCACCGTGGCCGTCTGAACGTCCTGGCCAATTTCATGAAGAAGCCCTATCAGGTCATCTTCTCGGAATTCCAGGGCGGCACCGCCAATCCGTCCGACGTGCAAGGCTCGGGCGACGTCAAGTATCACCTGGGCACCTCGGCCGACCGTGATTTCGACGGCAACGTCGTTCACCTGACGCTGCAGCCCAACCCGTCGCATCTGGAAGTGGCCAACCCGGTGGTGATCGGTCGCGTCCGCGCCAAGCAGCAGCAGAAGAACGACGCCGAACGCAAGAAGGTGGTCGGCATCCTGCTGCACGGCGACGCCGCTTTCGCCGGCCAGGGCGTGGTGCCGGAAACCATGCTGCTGTCCCAGCTCAAGGGCTACTGCACCGGCGGCACCATCCACATCATCATCAACAACCAGATCGGCTTCACCACCGCGCCGGAATATTCGCGCTCGGGTCCGTATTCGTCCGACGTGGCCAAGGGCTTCCAATGCCCGGTGCTGCACGTCAACGCCGACGACCCGGAAGCGGTGGTGCACGTGGCCCGCATCGCCACCGAATACCGTCAGGAATTCGGCGCCGACGTGGTCATCGACATGATCTGCTATCGCCGTCACGGCCATAACGAATCGGACGAGCCGGCCTTCACCCAGCCGCTGATGTATCGCAAGATCGCCAGCCATCCGACCACCCGGGCCATTTACGCCCAGCAATTGGTGGCCGAGGGCTCCATGAGCCAGGAAGAGGCCGACGGTCTGGTTACCGCCTTCCAGGAAATGCTGGAGCGCGAATTCGACGCCGCCAAGAGCTTCAAGCCCAACAAGGCCGACTGGCTGGAAGGCAAGTGGCAGGGCTTGGCCCAGCTGGCCGACGAAGAGGAATTCCGCGAGGAAAAGACCGGCGTCGCCATCGACACCCTGAAGGACGTGGGGATGAAGCTGGCCCAGGTGCCGGCGGACTTCAACATCAACCGCAAGATCCTGCGCCAGATGCAGGCCAAGGCGGAAATGATGCAGACCGGCCAGGGCATCGACTGGGCCACGGCGGAAGCCTTGGCTTTCGGCACCTTGCTGACCGAGGGTCATGGCGTTCGTCTGTCCGGTCAGGATTGCGGTCGCGGCACCTTCTCGCAGCGTCACTGCCGTCTGACCGACCAGGAAAACGAAAGCCGCTACGAGCCCCTGAACCATATCCGCGAAGGCAATCAGGCCTATTTCGAGGTCATCGACAGCCCGCTGTCGGAAGAGGCGGTGCTGGGCTTCGAATACGGCTATTCGCTGGCCGAGCCGAACACCCTGACCCTGTGGGAAGGCCAGTTCGGCGACTTCGCCAACGGCGCCCAGGTGATCATCGACCAGTTCATCAACTCGGGCGAGTCCAAGTGGCTGCGCATGTCCGGTCTGGTCATGCTGCTGCCGCACGGCTACGAAGGCCAGGGGCCGGAACATTCGTCGGCGCGCTGGGAACGCTATCTCCAGTTGTCGGCGGAAGATAACTGGCAGGTGTGCAACCTGACCACTCCGGGCAATTACTTCCATGCCCTGCGTCGTCAGTTGCAGCGCAACTTCCGCAAGCCCTTGATCATCATGACCCCCAAGAGCCTGCTGCGTCACAAGCTGTGCGTCAGCCCGCTGGAAGACATGGCCCTGGGCTCGCGCTTCCGTCGCGTGCTGCCGGAAGCCGAAAATCTGGTGGCCGATGCCAAGATCCGCCGCGTCGTCGTCTGCTCGGGCAAGGTCTATTACGACCTGCTGGAAGAGCGGACCAAGCGCGACATCAAGGACGTCGCCATCATCCGTGTCGAGCAATTGTACCCCTGGCCCAAGGACACCCTGAAGGCCCAGCTCGCCCGCTATCCCAACGCCGATCTGGTGTGGGCGCAGGAAGAGCCGGCCAACATGGGGCCGTGGACCTTCGTCGATCGTCGCCTGGAATTCATCTGCGACGAATTGCCCGACAACAAGGCCAAGCAGGCGCATTATGTCGGTCGCAAGGCCGCCGCGTCGCCGGCCACCGGCCTTTACAAGACCCACAACGCCGAACAGGCGTGGATCTGCGAGACCGCGCTGACCGGCAAGCCTGCCGACATGCCGGTGCCGTTCCGCCGCGCCACCGCTCTTTCGCGTCTCAACGCCTAGGTTCAAATAGGGAAACCAGAAGATGACCACTCAGATCACGGTGCCCACCCTGGGCGAATCCGTTACCGAAGCCACCATCGCCAAGTGGTTCAAGAATGTTGGTGATGCGGTCAAGGCCGACGAGCCCATCGTCGAGCTGGAAACCGACAAGGTGACCGTTGAAGTGCCGGCCCCGGCGGCTGGCGTGCTGACCGAGATCGTGGCCGCCGCCGGCACCACCGTCGAAGTCGGCGCGGTGCTGGGCTCCATCGGCGCTGGTTCCGGCGCTGTCGCCGCTCCGGCGGCCAAGCCCGCCGCTGCTCCGGCTCCGGCGGCTGCTCCGGCTCCCGCCGCCGCTCCGGCCCCGGCTGCCGCTCCCGCCGCCGCCGCTTTCCCGGCTGCCGCCAAGCTGGCCGCCGATGTCGGCCTCAACCCCATCGCCATCGCCGGTTCGGGCAAGGGCGGTCGGGTGACCAAGGGCGACGTCATCGCCGCCGCTGCTGCTCCGGCTGCCGCGCCCAAGGCTGCCGCCCCCTCGGGCCCGCGTGCCAAGGCCGATCTGGAAGACCGCGTCGCCATGACCCGTCTGCGCCGGACTATCGCCGGCCGCCTGAAGGAAGCGCAGAACACCGCCGCCATGCTGACCACTTTCAACGAAGTGGACATGGGCGCGCTGTTCGCCGTGCGCAACCAGTACAAGGACCAGTTCGAGAAGCGTCACGGCACCAAGCTGGGCTTCATGTCCTTCTTCGTGAAGGCCTGTATCTCGGCGCTCAAGGATTGGCCGGCGGTCAATGCCGAGATCGACGGCACCGATCTGGTCTACAAGAAGTACTACGACATCGGCGTCGCCGTCGGCACCCCGCAGGGTCTGGTGGTTCCGGTGGTGCGCAATGCCGACCAGCTCAGCTTCGCCGGCGTCGAGCAGGCCATCGCCGGTCTGGGCAAGAAGGCCCGTGACGGCAAGCTTTCCATGGAAGACCTGACCGGCGGCACCTTCACCATCTCCAATGGTGGCGTCTATGGCTCGCTGATGAGCACGCCGATCCTGAACACCCCGCAATCGGGTATTCTGGGCATGCACAAGGTGCAGCAGCGTCCGATGGTCATGCCTGACGGCAAGATCGAAGCCCGCCCGATGATGTATCTGGCGCTGTCCTATGACCACCGCATTATCGACGGCCGCGAGGCGGTGTCGTTCCTGGTGCGTGTCAAGGAATGCATCGAAGACCCGCAGCGCATCCTGCTGGACATGTAACAAGCTGGGGCCCCGCGCAAGCGGGGCCCCTTTGTTCTGATTAGAAATCGGGGAAACTGATCCATGAGCGAAAACAGCTTCGACGTCGTCATCATCGGTGGCGGCCCCGGCGGTTACGTCGCCGCCATCCGTGCCGGCCAGTTGGGCCTGAAGACCGCCATCATCGAAAAGCGCGGCGCCCTGGGCGGCACCTGCCTGAACGTCGGCTGCATCCCGTCCAAGGCCCTGCTGTCGGCCTCGCACGCCTATGAAGCCGCCAGCCACGAATACGCTGCCTTCGGCGTCAAGATCGGCAAGGTGGAAATCGACGTCGCCGGCATGATGTCGCACAAGGACAAGGTGGTCAGCGACAACACCAAGGGCATCGAGTTCTTGATGAAGAAGAACAAGGTGACCTACCTGATCGGCGCCGGTGAAATCACCGGGGCCGGCACCGTCAAGGTGACCGGCAAGGACGGCGAGCAGGTGGTGACCGCCAAGGCCATCATCATCGCCACCGGCTCCGACGTCACCCCCTTGCCGGGTGTCGAGATCGACGAGGAGGTGATCGTTTCCTCCACCGGCGCGCTGAAGCTGGACAAGACCCCGAAGAGCATGGTGGTCATTGGTGGCGGCGTCATCGGCCTGGAATTGGGCACCGTGTGGCGGCGCCTGGGCACCAAGGTGACCGTGGTCGAGTTCCTCGACAAGATCCTGCCGACCAATGACGGCGAAGTCTCCAAGACCATGCAGAAGATCCTGGCCAAGCAGGGCATGGACTTCAAGCTGGGCACCAAGGTGACCAAGGCGGAGAAGAAGGGCAAGGGCGTGACCCTGACGGTGGAACCCGCCGCCGGCGGCACGGCTGAAGAGATCAAGGCCGACGTGGTGCTGGTGGCCATCGGCCGCAAGCCCTACACCGATGGTCTGGGCCTGGAAAATGTCGGCATCGAGAAGGATGCGCGCGGCTTCATCAAGGTCGACCATTACTTCCGCACCAACGTACCCGGCGTCTTCGCCATCGGTGACGTCATCGGTGGCGCCATGCTGGCCCACAAGGCGGAAGAAGAGGGCGTCGCCCTGGCCGAGCTGCTGGCCGGTGAACACGGCCATGTCAATTACGACGTCATCCCCGGTGTGGTCTACACTTGGCCGGAAGTGGCTGCCGTCGGCAAGACCGAGGAACAGTTGAAGGCCGAGGGCATCGCCTACAATGCCGGCAAGTTCCCGTTCTCGGCCAATGGCCGGGCGCGGTCCATGAACGAGACCGAAGGCTTCGTCAAGGTGCTGGCCTGCGCCGCCACCGACCGCGTGCTGGGTGCCCACATCGTCGGCCCCAATGCCGGCGACCTGTTGGCGGAAATGGTCATGGCCATGGAATTCGGCGCTTCCGCCGAGGACGTGGCCCGTACCTGCCACTCGCATCCCGGTTTGGGCGAAGCGGTGAAGGAAGCCTGCCTGGCCGCCAACAAGCGCGCCTTGCATACCTAAAGTTCAGGATTGTCCAAGAAAAACGAAAGGCCGTGGGGTGGCGACACCCCGCGGCCTTTTAATTTGTCTTCGCTCTGGCCCTTGGATACCCGCTATCAGGCGGTGGGCTGAACCACCTTGCAGGCTTGCTTGGCCTTGGTCAGCCGCTTGCAGGCGGCGCGGGCCTGATCCTCGGTGAAACCGGTCAGGCGCGAGCGATAAACCACCTGCTTGCCGGATTTGGCCTTAGCCACGTCAACGGTGGCGACGGAAACCAAGGCACCCAATTTCTTGGCGGCGGTGCTGGCGGCCTTGTGGGAAGTCTTATAATCGCCGAAGGCGCCGACTTGGATGCCCCAGGAATCGGGATCGGCGTCCCCCACATCCTGATCCGCCGCCGGGGCCTTGAACGATGCCCGAGCGGTATTGCTGCCCTTGTTCGTGGGTTCACTGGCGGCGCTGGCGATCAGCTTGTCCAGATCGGCCCGGTCTTCTTCCTCGATGGCGGCGGACCGCATTTCGGCGCCGCGGCCCAGGCGAGCGAAGCCCTTGTCGAGAATCTGCGCCATGTTGTTGTCACGCCAACCGGCGGTATTGCCGCCAAAGACGACGCCGACGATGCGCTTGCCGTCGCGCTTGGCCGAGGCGATCAGATTGAAGCCCGAGGCGTTGATATAGCCGGTCTTGATGCCGTCGGCGCCTTGATAGCGCAGCATCAACCGGTTATGGGTGCTGATGGGCTGACCCTGCCAGTTGAACTGGCGGGTGGAGAAATAGTGGTAATAGCGGCCATGGTGGCGGACCAGGGCGCGGGCCAGGGTGGCCTGATCGCGCGGCGTCGAAATCTGCCCCATGTCGGGCAAGCCCGAGGCGTTGCGGTAGGTGGTCGAGTTCATGCCCAATTGCCGAGCCTTGCGGGTCATCATCTCGGCGAAGTCGTCCTCGCTGCCGCCGATGGCTTCCGCCACCACCACGGCGACGTCATTGGCCGACTTGGTTACCAGCGACAAAACCGCGTCTTCCACGTCGATACGGTCGCCCACTTTCAGGTTCAATTTCGACGGCGACTGACGGGTGGCATGGGCCGACACCGGCATGCGCGAATTCAAGGTCAGCTTGCCCTGTTCAAGCGCGTCAAACAAAAGGTACAGCGTCATCACCTTGGTCAACGAGGCGGGGTAGGACCGGCGATCGGGATTGACGGCATAAAGCACATTGCCGTTATCGGCATCGACGACGATGGACGCATAGCGATCGTCGCGGGCATGGGCAGTGTGCGGAGCCAAGACCAAAATGGTCATCAGCATCAAGGCGCGACCCACCAAGCCGGTGATGTGACGGAGCAATGGCAATGGTCCAACCTTCCCCTGGTAAAGACGGCAGATTAACAATCCGCCGAAGACCTTAAAGAAATCACAATTTCGTGTCCACTTTCCCGGCGTTCGTTCGATAACTTCCATTCAGACGTGTTGGCGGCGACGTGGATTTGAGCCTATAAAATTTGTGCGTTGGCGAAAGGATGATTCCATGCGGCGGATTTTCCCAGTCTTGCTCTCGGGTTTGGTTTTGGCCGGGTGCACTTATGGCGGCGGCGATATGGGCGATCCGCTCACCCGCAAGTTCCATTGGTTCTCGTATGTGGCCGGCGACGACATCCGCGCCACCTGTCAGGCCGGGACGCCCGATCGCTTCCGTCTGGTTTATAACGGTATTTACGACCAGCAATTGCGCCTGTACGAACTGGATTCGGTCCGCCGCGTGCTGACGGTCAAGGTGACGGCGCCGGGCAATGCGGCGGACTTGTCCGCCGACGACCTGCTGGGGCCGTGGCGGGCGAGCGAAGGCAAGGTGCAATTGGATGAGGCGGCTTACGCCAGTCTGGTCGGCGATTTCACCGCCGCCGGACTGTTCGGCCCGCCGGCGGTGGGGCGCGAATTGCCGTCGCGCGGCTATCACTGGGCGGCGGCCAGTTGCAAGGATGGCCAGTTCCGGTTTACCGGGTGGGCCTATCCCGAGACCGACCTGAACGCCCTGGCCTTCGCCGCACCGCTTTTCGCCGCCGATCCCACCAAGATCGCCGTGGCCCGGCCCGGCCCGATCCCCGTCGACCCGCAATACGAAGCGAAGCTGCGCAACGGCGAGGTGTCGACGTTTTCACTGAAGGTCGGAGCCCACGGAATGGTACGCTAGGGAGGCTAAAATTAAGCTTTTGCTGCACTGCACAAAATGACCTTGACTTTGCGCTTGGGGATCGCACACACTGCCTATATTGCGTCGCAGCATGCGCTCTTCTGGTGTGCCCGGCGCCCCATCTGATCGCCAGCCCATAGGGATGCTCCGCCAATGACTACCCCCGCCAAGCCCGCCGCCAAGAAAACCGCTGCCCCCAAATCCGCCGCCGCCAAGGTTGCAGCCAAGCCCGCCGCGACCGCCCCGGCCCCGACCCCGGTCGCCGTTGAAGCTCCGGTTGTGGCTGAAGCCCCGGTCGTCGTCGCTGCCCCGGTTGAAGTTGCGGTCCCGGCTCCGGCTGTGGTTGAAGTTGAAGCTCCGGTTGTGGTTGAGGCCGCCCCGGTGGTCGAGGTTGTCGCTGCCATCGCCGAACCGGCCCCGGCTCAAAGCGATGCCGCCGCCCGGGCCCAGGCCGCGGCGCTGAAATCCTATGAAGAATTGTCGGCTGCTGCCAAGGATGCCCTTGATGCCGTCGTCGCCTCGTCGGAAGTGCTGTCGCAGGGCTTGCAGAATTTGGGCAACACCGTCTATGGCCTGGCCCAGCAGAGCGTTGACGAAGGCGTGGCCTTGTCCAAGCAATTGATGGCGGCCAAGACCATGCGCGAACTGATCGATCTGCAATCCGCCCAGGTCAAGGCGCAGTTGGACCGCCTGTTGACCGAGGCGCCGCGCCTGGGCGACCTGTCGGTCAAGCTGGTCGAGGATGCGGTGGCGCCGTTGAACGCCCGCGTCAAGGCGGTGGTCGAGAAGTTCACCAAGCCCGGCGTCTAAGCTGGTTTTTCCTGCTATTTTGACGGCCCGGCGCAATGCGCCGGGCCGTTTTCTTTTTCGCAGACGCAAAGACCCTCTTTTCGTTCTGCGATTTTGCCCAATATGATAGGCGTGTACCGATGGGCACCAATCTCGCAAACGAGACCATGAGCGATCATAACGACGACAAGCAGAACGGCGACAATCAGACCGGGGTGGTCATCAAGACCCGCCCCAAGACGAAAAAGCCGTCCATGTACAAAGTGCTGATGCTGAACGACGACTACACGCCGATGGAGTTCGTCGTCCATGTGCTTGAGCATTTTTTCAACAAATCCCGCGAGGACGCCACGCGCATCATGCTGCATGTCCATACGCGGGGCGTCGGGATCTGCGGCGTGTACACGTACGAAGTGGCGGAAACCAAGGTGACCCAGGTCATGGATCTGGCCCGGCAGAACCAACATCCGCTGCAATGCACCATCGAAAAGGACTAGCTGCCTAACAGCCAAGGAGAGGGCCACATGCTGTCGCAAAATCTTGAACAAAGCCTGCGCCGCGCCTTGGCCCTGGCGGCGGAGCGCCGCCACGAATACGCCACCTTGGAACATTTGCTGCTGGCGCTGACCGAGGACAACGACGCCTTGGCGGTGATGCGGGCCTGCAATGTGGATGTGGGGCGCCTGACCGGGGACCTGCGCGATTTCGTCGATCATTCGCTCAATGATCTGATCAGCGACAAGCTGGTCGAGCCCAAGCCCACCGCCGGTTTCCAGCGGGTGGTACAGCGTGCCGCCATCCACGTGCAAAGCTCGGGGCGGGAAGAGGTGACCGGCGCCAACGTCATCGTCGCCCTGTTCTCGGAACGTGAAAGCCACGCCGTCTATTTCCTGCAAACCCAGGATATGACCCGTCTGGACGCGGTCAATTACATCAGCCACGGCGTCGCCAAGGCGGCGGGCCGCAGCCAGAATCGCACGGTGCACGGCGCCGACGAGGAGGCTAATCCGGAGAAGGTGGTCAAGAAGGGGCACGAGGCGCTGAACGCCTATTGCATCGACCTCAACAAGAAGGCGAGTGTCGGCAAGATCGACCCCCTGATCGGGCGCGAGGCGGAAATCGAGCGCACCATCCAGATTCTGTGTCGGCGGTCGAAGAACAACCCGCTTTATGTCGGCGATCCCGGCGTCGGCAAGACCGCCATCGCCGAGGGTCTGGCGCTGCGCATCGTCAAGGGCGAGGTGCCCGACGTGCTTAGGGGAGCCACCATCTTCTCGCTCGACATGGGCACACTGTTGGCCGGCACCCGCTATCGCGGCGATTTCGAGGAACGCCTCAAGGCGGTGGTGACCGAGTTGGAGAACTTCCCTGGCGCCATCATGTTCATCGATGAAATCCATACGGTGATCGGGGCCGGGGCGACCTCGGGCGGGTCCATGGATGCGTCCAACCTGCTGAAGCCGGCCCTGGCCTCGGGGGCGCTGCGCTGCATCGGCTCGACCACCTACAAGGAATACCGCAATCATTTTGAAAAGGACCGCGCCTTGGTGCGCCGGTTCCAGAAGATCGACGTCAACGAGCCGTCGGTCGAGGATTCCATCAAGATCCTGAACGGCATCAAGGTCTATTACGAAAACCACCACCACGTGAAATATACCAATGACGCCATCAAGGCGGCGGTGGAACTGGCGGCCAAGTACATCACCGACCGTAAGCTGCCCGACAAGGCCATCGACGTTATCGACGAAGTGGGGGCGGCGCGCATGCTGCTGCCCGAATCCAAGCGGCGCAAGACGGTGACGGTCAAGGACGTGGAAGACATCGTCGCCAAGATCGCCCGCATCCCGCCCAAATCGGTGTCCACCAACGACGTCGAGGCGTTGCGTACGCTGGAACGCGATCTGAAAACCCTGGTGTTCGGCCAGGAAAAGGCGATCGAGGCCCTGGCCAGCGCCATCAAGCTGGCCCGCGCCGGCCTGCGTGAACCGGAAAAGCCCATCGGTTGCTACCTGTTCAGCGGCCCCACCGGCGTCGGCAAGACCGAGGTGGCGCGCCAACTGGCCCGCATCATGGGCATCGAGCTGACCCGCTTCGACATGTCGGAATACATGGAGCGGCATTCGGTGTCGCGCCTGATCGGCGCTCCGCCCGGCTATGTCGGCTTCGACCAGGGCGGGCTCTTGACCGACGCCATCGACCAGCATCCCCATTGCGTGCTGTTGCTGGACGAGATCGAAAAAGCCCATCCCGACCTGTTCAACATCCTGTTGCAGGTGATGGACCATGGCCGCCTGACCGACCACAACGGCAAGAACGTGGATTTCCGCAACGTCATCCTGATCATGACCACCAATGCCGGAGCTGCCGACATGGCCAAGCCGGCCATCGGCTTCGAGCGCGAATCGCGCGAAGGCGACGACCAGGAGGCCATTCAGCGCATGTTCACGCCGGAATTCCGCAACCGCCTGGACTCGATCATCCCGTTTGCCAGCCTGAGCACGGAAATCGTGGCGCAGGTGGTGGATAAGTTCGTCATTCAGCTGGAAGCCCAGTTGAGCGACCGCGATGTCCATATCGAACTGACCGAATCGGCCCGCCAATGGTTGGTGAAAAAGGGCTATGACCGCGCCTTCGGCGCCCGTCCTTTGGGCCGGGTGATCCAGGAACACATCAAGAAGCCGCTGGCCGAGGAATTGCTGTTCGGCAAGCTGGCCAAGGGCGGTGTGGTCAAGGTGGGCGTGGATGATGACGGCAAGCTGACCTTCATCATCGAATCGACGCCGGGCAAGGCAGAGAAAGTGCCGGAACTGGTGGAGTGACCGAGGACGAGATCAAGGCCCGCATCCTCTTCAAGGACCAGGACGTCATCGTCCTGGACAAGCCGGCGGGGCTGGCGGTGCATGCCGGCCCCAATTCCCTCGACCATCTGGAACTTTATCTGGATGCGCTGAAATTCGGCTGGTCCATGGCGCCGCGTCTGGCCCATCGCCTCGACCGTGACACGTCGGGTTGCCTGCTGTTGGGCCGGCACGACAAATCCATCAAACGGCTGGGCAAGATGTTCATGCAAGGCCGGGTGGAAAAATCCTATTGGACCGTGGTCCATGGTACGCCGCCCGAGGATACGGGCGAGATATCCGCCCCCATCCACAAAGTCACCGGCAAGGGCGGCTGGCGCATCATCATCGATGCCGCCGGCCAACCGGCGGTGACACGGTGGCGGGTGCTGGGGCGCGGCGACGGGCTGTCTTGGATCGAATGCACCCCCTTGACCGGACGCACCCACCAGATCCGGGTGCACATGAAACATCTGGGCTGCCCGGTGCGCGGCGACGTCTATTACGGCCCCGACCCTGAAAGCGAGTTGGGCTTGCACCTGCAATCCCACGCCATCGGCGTGCCGCCCCTGTCGACGGGCAAGGATTGGATCAGGGCGGAGGCGCCGCCGCCGCCGCATATGGTTCAGGCCCTGTTCATGTGTGGCTGGATAGGGTAAGTCCCAGGTTTGCCGTCGTCAGGGGGAAGACATGACCGAAGCCGCCCATATCAGCGATCAGCCCTATCCCATACGCCGCCTGTTTTATAGAAGGGTGGTCCCGGCCTTGGTTCTGTCGGCCATGGTCTTGTTGGGTGGTGGTTGGGTGGCGGTCAACTCGCTGGAACGCCATGTCTATCTGGAAACCACCCAGCGGCGGGTGGAGACCACGGTGGATTTGGCGGAGCAGGCGGAACCGCAGGTGTGGATGCGGCTGTTATCGGGGGAAAGCCCGGCCAGCGTTTTCGCCGATCCGGCCAGCGCACGGGCGGCGGCCATGCTGGAGGCGGTGGCCAAGGACGGCCACGCCCTGCAACTGAAGATTTTCGACCGTCGCGGCACCACCTTGTACGCCACCGACACCGCCGATATCGGCGTGCGCGAGGAAAACGCCCTGCTGCGACAGGTATTGACCGACAACAAGCCGGCCATCGAGATTGCCCGGCGGTCGGCGGAAACCCTTTATGAAATTTATATCCCGGTGGAAACCGCCGGCCAGCGCATCGCTTTTGAGGTCTATGAACCGGCCAGCGTACTGGACGAGATCATCGCCGACAGCTTCATCCAGTTCGCGGCGCTGCCGGTGGCCATCCTGCTGGCCCTGGGCCTGTGGCTGGCCCGCATCGTCCGCAGTGCCCAGGCGGATATCGATGCCCGCGTCAGTGTCCAGCAAAGCTTGCGCCGGCAGTTGGAACGTTTCGTCTCGCAAAGCGCCGGCGCGGCGGCGCGGCTGTCGCCCGACGGCTCTGTGCCGATCACCCGTGCCGGCATGACTTTGTTCTATTCCGACGTGCGCGATTTCTCCAGCCTGGCAGAATTTCATCCGCCCAAGGCAACGGTGGATTTCCTCAACGAATTGATGACCCGGCAGGTCGAGGTGGTCAGCCGGCACGGCGGCGACGTCGACAAGATGATCGGCGACGCGCTTCTGGTGCGCTTCGAGGGCGCCGACCGCGAGGCCCGCGCCCTAATGGCCGCTCAGGAAATTCTGGCGGATCTGGCGGCGCAGCCCATGGCGCGCGGCATCGGCATCGGCATCTATGACGGCGAGGCCATCTTGGGGGCCATCGGGCCGAAGGAACGCCAGGATTTCACCGTCATCGGCGATAGCGTCAATCTGGCGGCGCGGCTGTGCTCTTTGGCCGAGGACGGACAATTGGTGGTCGACGAGATGGCGTTGCGCCGCTCGGGCCTGTCCGATGCCGATTATTCGGCGGCGGAAGACAACAAGGTCAAGGGCCGCAGCGCCCTGGTCAGCGTGCGGCGCTGGTCGCCGAAGGCGACCTGACTAACCGACGCCGAAGGCGACTTAAATACTGACATCGACCAGTTTGCCCAGACCGTTCTGGGTAGGGGATTGGGCGGGCGGCTGACCCTCGACGGCGGCGGCCACCAACTGGGCGACGGCAGCATCCTGCTGTGCCGCGTGGCGCAGCATGCGTACACCCAGATCATGGCCCTGATGGCCTTTCCATCCGGCCAGGGACAATTCGGTCATGCCGGTCACGTCCATGACATGCTTCCCTTTGCGCACAAAATCCCGATCCACCCTTATACCACAAAGCGAGGGTTGATTTTGACGGTACGAAGGTATGAGCGTGCTATAACGTGTAAGACCAGATCCCGATGAGGTCGCTCGATCGGGATTTGGCTAGGCCCAAGGGGCCGCGCGGCTTATGCCGCGGGAGGCAAGGGTTGCGGAGCAACCCGCCCGCCGCTTGAGGGCGTCGCTGATCGGTCACGATCAGCGGGATATGGTGTAAGCCATCGGGGGCGAAACACGGACTGGGTCATGGAACATCTGATCGCCATCGTCTTCACCCTGACCTATGTGGGCATGGCCTTGGGACGGGTGCCAGGACTGACCCTGGATCGTACCGGCATCGCCTTGATCGCCGCCGTGGTCTTGCTGGCCTCGGGCCAGGTGAAGGTCGAGGATGCCGGCGCCGCCATCGACATGCCCACCTTGCTGCTTTTGTTCGCCCTGATGCTGGTCTCGGCCCAGTTCCAGGAAGCCGGGCTTTATCGCGTCGTCGCCGGCAAGGTGGCGGTGTCGGTGGGCAGCGCCCATCGCCTGCTGTTCCTGACCATCCTATCCGCCGGGCTGCTGTCGGCGGTGCTGGCCAACGACATCGTCGTCTTCGCCATGGCCCCCATGCTGGTGGAGGGCATCCGCGGGCGGGGAATGGACCCACGCCCGTTCCTGCTGGGGTTGGCCGGCGGCGCCAATGCCGGCAGCGCCATGACCATCATCGGCAATCCGCAAAACATCCTGATCGGTCAGGTGGGCGGGCTGGATTTCTGGCATTTTCTGCTGGTGTGCGGGGTGCCGGGACTGGTGTCCATGCTGCTGGTCTATGGCTGCATCCGGCTGTTGTGGCGTCATCAACTGGCCATCCCGCCAGTGCCGGCGGCGGAAGGGCTGGTGCCCCCCTTGGACTACTGGCAGACCGTCAAGGGGGTGGCGGCGGTGCTGGGGCTGATGGTTTTGTTCGCCACCGACTTGCCGCGTGAGGTCGGTGCCCTGGCGGTGGCCGCCCCCCTGTTGCTGTCGCGGCGCTTGGCCAGCCGCGACATGATCGGTGCGGTGGACTGGCACCTGCTGCTGCTGTTCGCCTGTCTGTTCGTGATCACCGATGCTTTCGCCGCCAGCCCGTGGGCGGCCTTGGGGGTGGAATGGCTGGCGGAGCGGCAATGGCTGCCCGACCGCATCACCGTGATGACGCCGCTTTTGACCGTCGCTTCCAACACCATCGGCAACGTGCCGGCGGTCATGCTGATCCTGTCCATGTGGCCCATTGAAGGCGACGGTCCGGTCTATGGTCTGGCGTTGTTGTCCACCTTGGCCGGCAATCTGCTGCTGGTGGGGTCGCTGGCCAACATCATCGTCGCCGAGCGGGCGGCGGCCTCGGGGGTCAAGTTGACCTTCACCGATTTCGCCCGCGCCGGTATCCCCATGACCCTCGCCTCGCTGGCGGTGGCCTCGGGCTGGCTTTTGCTGGGCGGCTGGATGGGATGGTAGATTATTTCGGCGGCTGGGTGGCCTGATAGCGCTGCATGGCTTTTTCCATCGCCTCCTGGGCGACACGTCGACCGATGACGGCACCGGCACTCATGCTCCGTTGCAGCAGCGGCCCTTGCTGGGCGGCCATTTTCTGCCCGGTCGGAGTGCCGTAGAATGTGCGCATGTCGTCGATTTCCCCCTCGCTGAAGGTATCGCTGTACAGGGGGATGGTGCTGGCGATGAAATCACCAATGGCGTTACGGAACCCGGCGTTCAGTTCCTCCTCGACCATGGCGACCAGGGCCGGCGGGGCGTCCTTCAGGCTTTGACGGATCATCGGTATGATGTTGCCGGTCATCTGCGTCATGGAGTCCCGTATGGCTGCCTCGGTGCCGGTCTCACGGATCAGGGCGCGGATCTTATCAGATTTGGTATCGGCCAGGGCCGGGGTGGCCCAACTGATCCAGGCCAGGGCGACGATGGTGATGGCGCGCAAAAGCATCTTGTTCCCCCTATGAATTCAATCGGGGAACTATGCGATCGGTCGCGCACAAAGTACAGCCCTTGGTTTTATTGGTGCGGCCCGAGCTGACGTGTTGGGTCATAGCCGTCGCGCAGGGCCGCCAGCATGATCTCGGCGCAGGCGACCGCGTCGGACAGGGCGTCGTGGTGGTTGAGCGGCTGGGCCAGGAAGCGGCAGACATCGGGCAGCTTGGTCGGGCGCAGGTTCCAGGTGTCGCGCGCCACCCGTACGGTGCAGACGAACGGGGTCAAGGGGGCGCCATGGCCATGGGCGCGGCAGCATTCGGCCAGCACGCCCTTGTCGAAGGGGGCGTTGTGGGCGGCCAGGAACGGTGCTGCGTCGATCAGATCACGGATTTCCGGCCAGAAATGGCCAAAATCCGGCTGATCCTTGACCATGTCCCAGGTGATGCCGTGGATATGGGTGAACATCTGCGAAGCGCGCGGCGGCCGGATCAACCGATGCCAGGTTTCCGCCACTGTGCCGTTCTTCACTACCGCCAGGGCCAGCGAACAGGCGCTGTCACGGCCATTATCGGCGGTCTCGAAATCAAGGGCGATGAAATCCATCAGATATCTTCGAACTCGATGGTATTGCTGCTGGTCAGGTCGTCCTGGCTGGCCACGTGGTTGCGGCCCTGGCGCTTGGCCAGATACAGCGCCTCGTCGGCACGGTGGATGAAGGCGCCCAGGGTTTCGCCGAACTCGTATTCGGCCACCCCCACCGACAGGGTCACCTGACCCAGAACCTGACCGGTGCGGCGGTTCAGCACCTTGCGTCCGGCCACCTGGCGGCGCACGGTCTCGGCCACCGCCACCCCGTCCTTCAGGCGGGTGTCGGGCAGGATGATGGCGAATTCCTCGCCGCCATAGCGTGCCGCGGTGTCCTTGCCCTTGATACAATCCTGGATGGTACGGGCCACCAACTTCAGCACCTGATCCCCCAGCATATGGCCGTGGGTATCGTTGAACTGCTTGAAGAAGTCGATGTCGATCATCAACAATGACAGGAACTTACGGTCTTCCTCGGATTCCAAGGCGGCTTCGCGCAAAGAAACGTCGAACAGCTTGCGGTTGGCCAGCCCGGTCAGGGCGTCGGTGGTGGCCTCGCGCTTCAACTGGTCGAGATCCTCGCGCAGGCGGGCGATTTCGCCGGAACTGGTTTCCAGGCGTTCTTCCAGTTGGCGGTTGACCTCGATCATCACCTTGGTTTCATCCAGGATGGACTTGACCAGATTGCCCAGATCGGCGGAAGGCTGCGGGGTCGTCAACTCGCCGCTGAAGTTTTCCAGGGCGCTGCCGTATTGAATGGCCCCTTGGTTGGCGGTGGACAGATAATCCATCACTCGCGCCACCGCGTCCTCGATACGCTTGCCCACCGCGCGCAACTCGGCCTCGTGCTGGGACATGCCGAAAAAGCGTTCGTACAGATCGTTGCAGACGGTATCGGTGAATTTCTGCCCCGACCGCAAGATGCCGTTGATGGCCTTGGACAGTTCCGGGTCGCGGTCGGCGACGAAGGCGTACCAGACGATGAAGTTGTTGGGATGGGCGGCGACGCCATAACGATCCATCATGCCCATGGCGGCGCGGGCGCAGTGGGCGGCGATATCGACCGGATCGGTAAAGGTGATCATGGCACTGGTCCTAATTGCATTGCCCGATGGAGCCGGGGGCGCAGATGCGTTGGCCGTCGATCCAGCGCGCCCCCGACAGATCGGCATTCAGAAGGTCGGCGCCCAGCATGCGGGCACCGGTCAAATCGGCACCTTGCAGATTGGCGCGGAAGAATTTGGCCCGACGCAGATCAGCCTGTTTCAGCGAGGCGCCGGAAAGATCGGTCTTGGTGAAATCCGCTTCCACCAAAATGGCGCCGTCCAGATTGGCCCCCGCCAGAGTGGCACTGACGAAGCGGGCACGATAGGCGTCGGCACCAATCAGCCGCACCTTGGCCATCAGGCTGCGCTGAAAGCTGGTCTCGCGCAGGCGCGCCCCTGACAGATCGTGGCCGGACAGATCGCGTCCATCCACATAGCAACGCTGCCAATCCACCTTGGGTTCCCCCGGGGCGGTGCAATCCGCCGCCGAGGCGGCACCGGTGGCAACCAGCAGGACCGCCATGACGGAAAGAAGAAGGGTTTGTCGCATTTCTCTTTTTTAGACGCCCCCGGCTCTCGGCGGAAGCACTATTTGGGTATGGGCCGCAAGGTTTACCTGCGCCCCGCACAGGCGTAGGCTGTGATGACGGTCCCATGATCAGGATTGCCCAACCATGACCGATACCGCCGCAGATACCGTACTGGCTCGGGCCGAGGCCCATTGGCTGGCTGGCGAAGCCCAGCAGGCGCGCGAAGGCTTTCGCCGTGCCCGCATGTTGTTTCATCAGGCCGCCGATCCGGCGTCGGAGGCCCACGCCTTGATCCTGTTGGGTGATTTCGAGGCCGAGCATGATCGTTGGGATGACGCCGCCGCCAGCTTCGCCGATGCCCGCGCCCTTTATAATCGCCTGGGCGATCAGCACGGCCAAGGCGGCGCGCTGGTGCGATTGGGGCGGTTGTCGCAATCCCGCGCCCGGGTGACCGAGGCCGAGCACTATTATCAATCGGCGCACGAGGTCTTCGCCGCCGCCGGCGATCAGTCGGGTATGGCCCATGTGGCCAAGCGCCGTGGCCATCTGGCCCGCGACCAGGGCCGCCACGATTTCGCCCTCGACCACTATCACCACGCCTTGGACCTGTACCGCCGCGCCGGCGACACCTTGGGGCAAGCGCATGTGTTGAAGGGACTGGCCATGCTGCACCGCCGATTGGGTCACGGCGACAAGGCGCACAACGATTTCGACGCCGCCCGCGATCTTTACGCCCAGGCCGGCGACGTGCTGGGCGAGGCGGCGGCCTGCCGGGGCCTGGGGCATCTGTTGCGGCAATTGGGCGACCATGACGGCGCGGTCAAAGCCTTGGATGCCGCCCGTCATCTTTATGCCGCCATGGGCCATCTGAAAGCCGAGGCGGAAACCCGGCTGGAACTGGCCGAGGACATGGCGGCGATCGACCCGGGCAAGGCCCGCGCGCATCGCAAGCACGCCCATGATTTGTTCCTGCGTCTGGGCGATGCCGAACAGGCGGCATCGATCACGGTGGATTGAGTTGACCGTGAAAAAGTCCCTCGGCTTTGCCTCGGTGTACTTTTCCCCGATTTGAACAGGGAAAACTCGTGCTCAAGCAAGCTTTCCGCGCGGGTTTCAGTCTTTCTCCCGCCTTTGCCCGGCAAAGGCGGTAAAACGTAAAAGCGAAAAATAGGCGCAGGGCCGTCCCAAGCCTATTTTTCTCCTTTTAAATCAACGGGAAAAAGTACACTGAGCGAAGCGAGGGACTTTTTCACGGGTAACGGATTGAACCCGCCGCCGCCAGGGGTTTCCACCACCAGCACGTCGCCGGCCTCGACCTGGATTTGAGCCGTGCCGGGCAGGTCTTCCACCGACCCGTCCGCCCGCTCCACCCGGTTGAGCCCGCGCTGGCCGTCGCCGCCGCCCTGCAGGCCGAAGGGGGCAATGCGGCGGCGGTTGGACAGGATGGCGGCACTCATCGGTTCCAGGAATTTCAGCCGCCGGACCACGCCGTCACCGCCGTGCCATTGCCCCGCCCCGCCCGAACCACGGCGGATGGCGAAGCCGTCCACCAGAACCGGGAAGCGCCATTCCAGCACCTCGGGGTCGGTTAGGCGTGAATTGGTCATGTGGGTCTGCACCGCGCTGGCCCCGTCAAAGCCCGGACCGGCACCGGCACCGCCGCAGATGGTTTCATAATATTGGCGGGCATCGTCGCCAAAGGTCAGGTTGTTCATGGTGCCCTGGCTGGCCGCCATCACCCCCAACGCCGCCATCAGGCAATCGACCAGGGCCTGACTGGTTTCCACGTTGCCGGCGACCACCGCCGCCGGCGGCAAGGGTGCCAGCAGCGAGCCTTCGGGAATGATGATGTCCAGGGGCTTCAGGCAGCCCTGGTTGAGCGGAATGGAATCGTCAACGATCGAGCGGAACACGTAAAGCACCGCCGCCATGGTGATGGATTTGGGGGCGTTGGCATTACCGCGGCGCTGGGGACTGGTGCCGGTGAAGTCGATGCGGGCCGAGCGCGTCGTCCGGTCGATGGTGATGGCGACGCGGATGATGGCGCCATCGTCCATTTCCACCTGGAAACCGCCGTCGTGCAAGCTGGCGACGGCGCCGCGCACCGCCTCTTCCGCATTGGCCTGCACATGGCCCATATAGGCGCGCACGGTGTCGGTACCGTATTGGCGGCACAGGCGGACCAGTTCGGTCGTCCCCTTTTCGTTGGCGGCAAGCTGAGCCTGGAGATCGGCGATGTTCTGGGCAATGTTGCGGGCCGGATGCGGACCCGAGCGCAGCAAATCCTCGATTTCCACTTGGCGGAAGCGGCCTTGCTCGACCAGGACGAAATCGTCGATCAGCACGCCTTCGTCATGGATGGAGGTGGAATTGGGCGGCATGGAGCCCGGCGTGATGCCGCCGATATCGGCGTGATGCCCGCGCGAGGCGACGAAGAACAAAGGCTGGCCGTCGACGAAGACCGGCGTGATGACGGTGATATCGGGCAGGTGGGTGCCGCCGTTATAGGGGGAATTGAGGACGAAGGCATCGCCGGCCCGCATGCTGGCGCCGCGCGCGCGCAAGATGGTGCGCACCGAATCACCCATGGAGCCCAGATGCACCGGGATATGCGGCGCATTGGCCACCAGCCCGCCATCCGCGTCGAAAACGGCGCAAGAAAAATCCAGCCGCTCTTTGATATTGACCGAGTGCGCGGTGTTGGCCAGCACCGCCCCCATCTGCTCGGCCACGCTCATGAACAGGTTGTTGAAGATTTCCAGCATCACCGGGTCGGCGCGAGTACCGGCAGCAAAAGCTTGCGGGCGCGGCGCCACCCGGTGCAGCACCAGATGGCCCTGGGGCCGGATATGGCCCTGCCAGCCCGGTTCCACCACCGTGGTGGCGGTGCTCTCGACGATGACGGCCGGGCCGTCGATCCGGTGACCGGGGCGCAGGTCGTGGCGTTGGTAGACGCCGGCCTCGCACCATCGGCCTTGGCTGTACAGACGCACGCTTTCCCCAACCGGGGCGGGGCCGATGGCGGTGGGCAGATCGGGCAGGGCCGCAGGTTCGCCGCCGCCGGCCACTTCGATGGATACCGATTCCGCCACCAGGGCCCGGCCCGGTTGATCAAAGCCGAAGCGGGCGCGATGGGCGGCGGCAAAGTCTTGCCGCAAGCCGTCCAGATCGCCGAAGGCGACCTCAAGGGCGGTATCCGAGCCTTGGTATTTGATCTTGACGCTGCGGCTGGCGCTCATGTCCAGGCGCTCGATTCCTTGGCGTTCCAACTCGCAGCGGGCCATGGCCTCGATGTCGGCCATGGCCCGGTTGAGCGTCGGCATGGCCGCCTCGTCCAAGCCGATTTCCAGCGCCTTTTCCTTCAGCACCCGCAGATCGGCCAACCCCATGCCATAGGCCGACAGCACCCCGGCCAGCGGGTGCAGGACGACATGGTCCATGGCCAGCGCATCGGCGACCAGACAGGCGTGCTGGCCGCCGGCACCGCCGAAACAGGCCAGGGCATGGCGACCGACATCGTGGCCGCGCGCCACGCTGACCTGCTTGACCGCATTGGCCATGTTGGCGACGGCGATGGCCAGGAAACCTTCGGCCACCTGTTCGGGACCGCAGCCCATGCGGGCGGCAAGACGGGCAAAACCGTCTCGCACCGCCTGCACATCCAAGGGCTGGTTGCCGCCAGAGCCGAAGACATGGGGGAAGTGGTCGGGCTGGATCTTGCCCAGCAGCACGTTGCAATCGGTGACGGTCAGTGGCCCGCCCTTACGATAACAGGCGGGGCCGGGATCGGCGCCGGCGGAATGGGGGCCGACACGGCAACGGGTGCCGTCATAGCTCAGGATCGAGCCGCCACCGGCGGCAACGGTGTGGATGTCCATGATCGGCGCCCGCACCCGGATACCGGCGACCATGGTGTCGAAACTGCGTTCATAGGCGCCGTCATAATGCCAGACATCGGTGGAGGTACCGCCCATGTCGAAGCCGATCAGGCGGTCGAAGCCGGCCTCGGCGCTGGTGACGACGCCGCCGACCACACCGCCCGCCGGCCCCGACAAGATGGCATCCTTGCCCTGGAAGCGCTGGGCATTGGCCAGCCCGCCCGAGCTTTGCATGAACATCAACCGGCTGCATTCCAGTTCTGAAGCCACCCGGTCGACATAGCGGCGCAGGATCGGCGACAGATAGGCATCGGCGACGGTGGTGTCGCCACGCCCGACCAGCTTCATCAACGGGCTGGCCTCGTGCGACAGGCTGATCTGGGTGAAGCCGATATCGCGGGCCATGCGGCCTAGCAGCCGTTCATGGTCGGTGAAGCGATAGCCGTGCAACAACACGATGGCGACCGAGCGAAAGCCAGCTTCATGCAGGGCGCTCAGGCCGGCCAGGGCGCCCGCCTCGTCCAGCGGGCGGAGCACCTGACCTTGCGCGCTCACCCGTTCGTCCACCTCAAGGATGCGGCTGTACAGCATCTCGGGCAAACGGATGGCGCGGGCGAACAGATCAGGGCGGTTCTGCTGGCCGATGCGCAGAGCATCGGCAAAGCCCTTGGTGATGACCAGGGCGGTGGGCTCGCCCTTGCGCTCCAACAAAGCGTTGGTGGCCACCGTGGTGCCCATCTTCACCGCCGCCACCCGGTCGGCCGGAATGGTCTCGCCGTCCGCCACCCCCAACAGGCGGCGGATGCCGGCGATGGCGGCGTCGGCATAATGGCCTGGATTTTCCGACAACAGTTTCAGCGTCGACAGCGTGCCTTCGGGATCACGGGCGACGATGTCGGTGAACGTGCCGCCGCGGTCGATCCAGAATTGCCAGCCGCCCATGGGAACTCCTTGACCAAGAAGGGTGATGCTACCCCAGCTTCAACCGAGACGAAAGGTGCTTGCGCCCTTTGTCGCATGCCTGCCTGAGCAACAGTGCAGAGCGGATATCCCTCTGAGTTATGGCAAAAATCCAGTCAAAGAGTATGGTTAAGATAATTAGTACCAAGGTATGTCAGCGCGGGGGCCGCCATGTCTAAATTGCTTCATTCCCTCACCATCGCGGTCCGGCTGTGGGTGATCGTTGGGCTGACCATGGTCGGTTTCGGTATCGCCTTCCTCACCGAGATCAGCCAGCTTTCCACTGACACCATGCAGGCGCGTCAGGCCAAGGTGCGCAGCGTCATCGAAGCGGCTAGCGGCGTGGTGGCCAATTTCTCCGCGCTGGCGGATAAGGGGGAGATGACCCGCGAGCAGGCGCAGGCGGCGGCAATCGGCGCCATCAAGGCAATGCGTTACGACGGCACCGAATATGTGTGGATCAACAGTCTGGACGGTTTGATGGTCATGCATCCGACCAATCCCAAGCTGGACGGTAAGGAGCTGTTCGGCCTCAAGGATCCCACCGGCAAGCTGTTCTTCAAGGAGATGGTCGACGTGGTTCGCGCCAAGGGCGAAGGCGTGGTCGAGTACATGTGGCCCAAACCCGGTTCCGAAACCCCGGTGCCCAAGGTTTCCTACGTCAAGGGGGTGCCCGGCTGGAACTGGCTGATCGGCTCGGGCGTCTATGTGGACGACGTCGCCCTGGCGGTGCGTGATCGCGCCATCGCGCGCGGCGTGCAGACCGCCATCGGCATCGTGCTGCTGATTGCGGCGGTGGTGCTGATCGCCCGCTCCATCAGCAATCCGCTGAAGCGGCTGACCGCCACCATGAACGAACTGACCCATGGCCGCCTCGACGTCACCATTCCCGATCTGGACAAAGGGGCGGAAATCGGCGCCATGGCCCATTCCATCCAGGTGTTCAAGGAAAACGCCCAATCCATGCGCCGCATGGAAGAGGAACGGGCCGAGACCGAGCGCCGGACCGAGGACGAGCGTCGGGCCATGCGCTTGAAGATGGCCAGCGATTTCGAGACCTCGGTCAAACATGTGGTCAACATGGTCGGCCAATCGGCCCAGGCGCTGAAAGGCACGGCCCAGGCCATGAGCGACAATGCCGAGGACACCGCGGAGAAGTCGCAGGCGGTGGCCGCCGCCGCCGAGCAGGCCACCTCCAACGTGCAGACCGTCGCCGTCGCCACCGAGGAATTGTCGGCCTCGATCCAGGAAATTTCCGGTCAGGTGCATCGTTCCGCCTCCATCGCGCAAAATGCGGTGGAAGCGGCCCAGCGCACCAACGACATCGTCCGCGGCCTGTCGGAAGCCGCCGGTCGCATCGGTCAGGTGGTCGGCATGATCAACACCATCGCCAGCCAGACCAATCTGTTGGCCTTGAACGCCACCATCGAGGCGGCACGGGCCGGTGACGCCGGTAAAGGCTTCGCCGTGGTGGCCGGCGAGGTCAAAAATCTGGCCAACCAGACCGCCAAGGCGACCGAGGAAATCGTCTCGCAGGTGCAGGCGGTGCAGGTGGCCACCGGCGACGCCGTCAAGGCCATCGGTGAAATCGGCCATGTGATCGCCGAGATCAACGAAATTTCCGGTTCCATCGCCGCCGCCATCGAGCAACAGGGTGCCGCCACCCAGGAAATCTCGCGCAATACCCAGCAGGCGGCCCAAGGCACCCAACACGTGTCCGACAATGTGGTCGGCGTTCGCCAGGGGGCCGGCGAAACCGGTCGCTCGGCCGGCAATCTGCTGGATCAGGCGCAAAACCTGTCGGATGAAGCCGGCCAGTTGACCTGCGCCGTCGACCGCTTCCTGTCGGAGGTGCGGGCGGCCTAAGACCGTGGTAAAAGGCGGGGCAGGACCAACAAGGGACTTGCCCCGCCGTGCCCGCCAGCCCTGACGATCTGTTCGCCTGCTTCGACCGCCTGGAAATCGCGGTCACCACCCACCATCACGCCCCCGCCTTCACCGTCGAGCAGGGCAACGAGGTCTGGGGCGACATTCCCGGCATCCATTGCAAGAACCTGTTCTTGAAGGACGGCAAGGGCAGATTGTGGCTGGTGGTCGCCCCCGCCCATGTGCGCGTCGATCTGAAAAGCCTGCCCAAGCGCATCGGCGCCGCCCGGCTGTCCTTCGGTTCCGGCGAATTGCTGGAGCAGGTGCTGGGGGTGGAACCCGGTTCGGTGACGCCGTTCGCCCTGATCAACGATTGCGAGCGCCGCGTCACCCCGGTTCTGGATGCCTGGATGATGGCCCAGCCGCTTTTGAATTATCACCCCTTGCGTAACCATATGACCACCACCATCACCAGCGATGGCTTGCGCCGCTTCCTGACCCATACCGGGCACGCGGCCGAGGTGGTGAATTTGCAGGAGAACGCATGAATATGGCCCCCGAAGAGATGATCGCCGGTCCGGCAGGGCCGGAGCGTATTCAGGCGCTTCGGGCCGAACTGGCAGCGCGCGGGCTGACCGGTTTCATCATTCCACGCGCCGACGAGCACCAGGGGGAATACGTGCCGGCCTCGGCCCAGCGTCTGGCCTGGCTGACCGGCTTCACCGGTTCTGCCGGCATGGCGGTGGTGCTGGCGGACCGTGCCGCCATTTTCGTCGACGGCCGCTATACCTTGCAGGTGGAGCACGAGGTCGACAAAGCCTCGTTTGAAATCCGCCACATGGTCGATCAGCCCATGACCCGATGGCTGGACGAGGCGCTGAATCGGGGCGACCGTCTGGGCTTTGATCCCTGGCTGCACACCGCCGATCAGGCCGAGGCGCTGCGTCTGGTGTGCGAGCGCACCGGGGCTGAGTTGGTGGGCTGCGACACCAATCCACTGGACGCGGTATGGCGCGACCGTCCGCCGCCGCCGTGCCGCCCGGTGGTGGCGCAACCGCTGGCTTTCGCCGGACGGAATTCGGCGGAAAAGCGGTTGGCGCTGTCCGATTCGCTGCGGGCCGAGCGGCTGGACGGGGCAGTTCTGTCCGACCCGGCCTCGGTCGCCTGGCTGTTGAACATTCGCGGTGACGACGTCGCTTATGTGCCGCTGCCCCTGTCGTTCGCTCTTGTCCAGGCCGACGGTACGGTCGATCTGTTCATGGAACCGGCCAAGACCGATGATGCGCTGGTCGCCCATTTGGGCGACGGGATGCGACTGATGCGACCGGCGGATTTCCTGCCGTGTCTGGGGCGGACGCGGGGACGTATCCGCGTTGATAAATCAACGGTGCCGGCGGCGGTCGTACAGGCATTGCGGGACAGCGGCGCCAGTGTCGACATGGGCCTTGACCCCTGCGCCTTGGCCAAGGCCTGCAAGAATCCGGTGGAACTGGCCGGCAGCCGTGCCGCCCATCTGCGCGACGGTGTCGCCATGGTGCGCTTTCTCGCCTGGCTCGATGGCCAGGACGAAATGGATGAAGTGCAGGCCGCCGAGCGCCTGTACGCGTTTCGCGCTCGGGGCGACCGGTTTCGCGGCCTATCGTTTCCCACTATCGCCGGGGCCGGCCCCAATGGGGCCATCGTTCACTATCGCTCCTCCCCGGCCACCAACCGCCGATTGCTGCCCGGCCAGTTGTTCCTGCTGGATTCCGGTGCCCAGTATCAGGATGGCACCACCGATGTCACCCGCACCATCGCCGTGGGTACGCCATCGGCCGAGCAGCGAACCCGCTTCACCCTGGTGCTGAAAGGGCACATCGCCATCGCCACCGCCATTTTCCCCGAAGGCACCACCGGCAGCCAATTGGACGTGCTGGCCCGCCAGGCCTTGTGGCGCCATGGCCTGGATTACGACCACGGCACCGGCCACGGCGTCGGCTCGTATCTGTCGGTGCATGAAGGGCCGCAGCGTATTTCCAAGGTGGGAACCGGGGCGGTGCCGCTGCGCGCCGGCATGATCGTGTCGAACGAGCCCGGTTATTACAAGACCGGCGCCTACGGCATCCGCATCGAAGCCCTGGTGGCGGTAGAGGAGCGCCCGGTGCCGACGGGCGGCGAACGCCCGTTGCTGGGCTTCGAGACCTTGACCCTGGTCCCCATCGATCGTCGTCTCATGGATGTGGCGTTGCTGGATACGACCGAACAGGCCTGGATCGATACCTATCACGCCCGCGTGTATGACGACATCGCCCCCTTGGTCGAGGACGACGTGCGGGCATGGTTGCAATGGGCGACAGCACCGATCTGCTAGAGCCGTAAGGCTAGGCCTTGGGCAGCAGGAAGTGGAAGGCGGTGCCTTCGCCCAATTGTGACTCGACCCAGATGCGCCCGCCATGCATTTCCACCACCTTGCGGCAAATGGCCAGCCCGATACCGCTGCCTTCGTATTGGCCGCGTGGGTGTAGGCGCTCGAACATACGGAAAATACGATCGTGATATTCGGGGGCAATGCCGATACCGTGATCCCGGACGATAAATTCGGCCCAGTTGGGATCGCTGCCCTCCATGGCGCTGACCCGGATATGCGCCACCTCACCGGGCTTGGTGAATTTCAGGCCATTGGCCATCAGGTTTTGCAATAAGCGGGACAGAGCATCGCGCCCACCCTTGACCATGGGCAAAGGCTCGATCTCGACCATTGCGCCGCTGCTGGCGATAGCCGCCGCCAAGGCCTGAACCGCCTCGGCTGCCACCTTGTCCATGTCGACGATTTCCTGCACCGGCTCGCCCCGGCCCAGGCGGGCATAGGACAACAGATCGTTGATCTGGCGGCGCATGCGTTCCGCCCCCTCGACGATAAAGGCGATGAACTCGTCGGCTTCCGGCCCCATCTGGCCGCGATAGCGCCGCTCCAGCAACTGGGCGAAGCCGATGATGGTGCGCACCGGTTCTTGCAAATCGTGCGACGCCGCATAGGCGTATTCCTGCAATTCGGCGTTGGACAGGGCCAGATCGTGGCTTTTCGCCGCCAATTCGCTTTGTGCCTGCCGCAATTCGGCGATCTGCCGGGTCATATCGGCGGAATGGACGATGAAGGCGCCGGTCAAGGGCTGCAACAGCCAGCGCAACCCCCACACCCCCAAGGCGATGACGATTCCGGCGGCGACCATCACCCACAGCAGCAAGGTGTCCACCGCCGCGGTGGCTTCCCCCGCCGGCAACCGCAGCAGCAGCACCCAACGGGTACCGGGCAAGGCTGCGGCGGCCAGGACCACACCGTCGTGTTCCTCCATCTGCACCTGCCCGCGCTCCAGGGCCAGACCGACCAGACCTGTCCCGGCGGTATCCAGGGCAAAATCATCATGGGACGTCAGGATCACCCGTGTGGACGCCGTCGGATCGACCAGCGCCGCCTTGGTGCGTCCGCGCAAGGCCCGCACTTCGTCCACCACCGCATGCAGGGATTGGCCGGACACCACCACCAGATCGGTCCCGACCAGCACGCCGCCGCGTCCCATGATGGGCGCCGCCACCACCAGGACCGGGCCGTCGCCCCCTTGGGCCAGGGAAAGATGCAAGCGTGCCGCCGTCAGCGGCCTCATGTTTTCCGCCCCCGCGACCTTGCCCAACACCGCCACTTTCTCGCCGTCGGCGGCGAAACGGATGATACCCAGCAGATCGGGGGACAGGTTCAGGGCATCGCCCAGCTTGTCGGCGGTGAAGGTCCGCAATTCGTCCAGGCCGGTTTCGCCCTGGTTATAGCTTTCCAGCTTCTGCCGGATCACCGTGCGACTGGTCACCTGCTGCGCCAGATTGACCGCCCGCGCCACCACCTCGCCGCCGGCCATGACCTTGAGCGTCAGTTCGTGCCGCAACGCCGCCAGCGCGTCTTCCCGCAGGCGCAAGGCCAAAGGCGTGATGGCCAGAATGGCGACGACGATACCGACGGTGACCATGGCCAGGATGGCATAGGTCACAATCACCCGTCGCAGACGCAAGGCGTCCACTGGTGCCACGGAAACTCCCCCTGTATGCCTCTCCCTGCGCAGCATAGCCGCAACCGGACGGCTTTTGCACACTTATATGACTGTTATATCAACTATCCTTGACCGGGCGCGACAGGCCGGGTGGTAAACGAGTTTCCAGCGAGCACAGGGTTTTTTCCACCTGGCTCTGGGTCAGGTTTTCCACCTTGGACAGGTCAGCCTGGGACAGGTCGCACCCCATCAAGGTGGCACCGGCGAAATCGGCGCCGGACAACTTGGCCCCGGACAGGCGGGCCCCGGACAGGTCGGCGCCACGCAATTGCGCCCCTTCCAGATTGGCGAGGCGCATATCGGCATGGCGCAGTTGCGCCACCCCCAGATTGGCGCCGCCCAATTGCGCGGCACCCAGCACGGCATAGCGGAAATCGGCACCGTCCAACCGTGATTCGGCCATGAAGGCGTCGGACAGGTCGGCCTCGCGGAAGGAGGCATTGGCCAGGATGGCCCCCGACAGATCGGCTCCGCCCAGATCCATCTTGTTGAACACCGCCCGTTGACCCTCGGCCCCTTTGGAGTGCAGCCACAAGGCATGGGCGGCAACGATGGCGGTCACGTCGAGGGTGGCGACATCCTTGCCTTTTTTCGGCTTCTTGCCTTCGCGCGCCAACTCTTCCAGCCAGCGTTTCTTGCGCTTTTCCGCCAGTCTTCGGGCTTCGTCGTCGGCATCGTCGACCAGGGCGTAATCGCGCTTGGCCACGGCTTGCGTTACCAGGATGTCGTCATCGTCGAGACGACCGCCGATCCTGGCCGCCTGTGGTTGCGGCGGCACGTAAGCGGACGGACGTGGCGGCGGTGCTTGTTTGGGTTCGGCGACCGGGCGTGGCTGGGCCGGGGCGGCGACCCTGGCCGCCGGTCCCGCCATCACCGTTGGAACCGGCGGCGGCGGCGGGGTCACCGGTCGGTCCAGGGCGGCCACCGGCTTGATCGCCGGCACCGGCATGCGTGTGGGATTCTTCATGGCGTCGCTGACCCGGTGGGTCAGTTCATGCCCCGACACCCGCCTGGGCACCACCCCTTCCAGCCCCAGGGGCAGGAAGCGGGCCAGCATCTCCTTGTCGGTATTGGCCCCGATCAGCAAGACCGGCATGTCGGCATCGGCGGCGCGCACCCGTTGCAGGAAGGCTTGCGCCATATCCAGATCGCCTTCGGGGTCCAACAGGGCGATGTCCGGCCCCTGCCCCATCATCGGCGTGGCGTCGGCGGAGACACTGGTGGACAGTATCTCGCGCACGTTCAACTTGCGGAAGGTCTGGCGCACCAGGAACCGAAACCCGTCGTCGCGGCTGAACAACAGCACGCGCACGGTCTTCCAGTCGATATCGCCGCTATGGAGCATGGTGGGGTGACGCATGCGCCCACAATAAACATGGGGAAAACCGGGGGCAATGGCGGCCCCTGTGCGTTAGTGCGCTGTTGCACAATTTTTTTCATGCCCCATCTTAAAGGCCATGCGACGCCGAGACCCCTCCAATTACTTCCGCAATCCCCAATCGGGCCGGCGGAACGACCTGTCCACCATCCGCGCCCTGCTGCCCTATCTGTGGCCGCCGGGGGAAACCGGCCTGCGCGCCCGCGTGGTCGCCGCCTTGGGCTTTCTCGCCCTGGCCAAGGTCATCACCGTGTTGGTGCCGTTGATCTACAAGCAGACGGTGGACGCCCTGACCATCACCCCCCAGCAGGCCATGATCGCCGTGCCGGTCCTGCTGCTGCTGGCCTATGGCGGCGCCCGCATCCTGTCGGGGGTATTTTCCGAAGCCCGCGACATCGCCTTCGCCCGCGTCGGCCAGGGCGCCATCCGCGCCGTCGGCCTGCGCGTGTTCCGCCATCTGCACGGATTGGCGCTGCGTTTCCACCTGGACCGCCAGACCGGCGGGGTATCGCGGTCCATCGAACGCGGCACCAAGGGCATCGAGTTCCTGCTCAACTTCATGCTGTTCAACATCCTGCCGACATTGCTGGAAATCGGCATGGTCACCGTGGTGTTGTGGAGCCTGTACGATTCCCGCTTCGCCCTGGTCACCTTCGGCACCATCGCCATCTACATCGCCTATACGCTGGGGGTGACGGAATGGCGGACCAAATTCCGCCGTGCCATGAACGAAACCGACCAGCAGGCCAGCACCAAGGCCGTCGATTCGCTGTTGAACTTCGAGACGGTCAAATATTTCGGCAACGAAGCGCACGAGGCAGCACGCTACGACCAGTCGCTGGCCCGCTATGAACAGGCGGCAGTGAAAAGCAAGGTCAGCCTGGCCATGCTGAACATGGGCCAGGGCGCCATCATCGCCGTCGGCCTGACCGCGGTGATGCTGATGGCCGCCGATGGCGTGGTGAAAGGCAGTCTGACCTTGGGCGATTTCGTCCTGGTCAACGCCTATCTGGTGCAGCTTTACCTGCCCTTGAACTTCCTGGGCTTCGTCTACCGCGAGATCAAGCAATCGCTGACCGACATGGAAGCCATGTTCCGCCTGCTGGGCGAAAACGCCGAGATCAAGGACAATGACGACGCCCAAGAGCTGCGGGTGACGGGCGGCGAAGTGCGTTTCGACGACGTCCATTTCGCCTACGACCCCGCGCGTCCGATCCTGAACGGCATCGGCTTCACCGTGCCGGCGGGCAAAAGTGTGGCCATCGTCGGGCCGTCGGGCGCCGGCAAAAGCACCATCTCGCGCCTGCTGTTCCGCTTCTACGATGTCACCGGTGGGGGCATCGCCATCGACGGCCAGGACATCCGCACAGTGACGCAATCATCTTTGCGCGCCGCCATCGGCATCGTCCCCCAAGATACCGTGCTGTTCAACGACACCATCCGCTACAACATCGCCTATGGTCGCCCCGGCGCCAGCCAGGACGAAATCGAGCAGGCGGCCAGGCTGGCCCGTATCCACGATTTCGTCATCTCGCTGCCCGAGGGCTATGACACCCGCGTCGGCGAACGCGGTTTGAAACTGTCGGGCGGCGAAAAGCAACGCGTCGCCATCGCCCGCACCATCTTGAAGGCGCCGGCCATCTTGCTGTTCGACGAGGCCACCAGCGCGCTTGATACCCACACGGAAAAAGAAATCCAGGCCAGTTTGCGCGACGTGTCCAAGGACCGCACCACCATCGTCATCGCCCACCGCCTGTCCACGGTAGTCGATGCCGACGAGATCATCGTCCTCGATAAAGGCCACATCGCCGAACGCGGTCGCCACGCCGAGCTGATCGCGATGGATGGCCGCTATGCCGATATGTGGCGCAAGCAGCAGGAAGCCGCCTTGCTGCAACAGCGGCTGGAGACCGAACTGGTGGGGGCTTAAGCTCTAGACCGGTTTCAGCTAAAGCGGAAACTGGTCTAGATTTCAAAAGTGGCCCGTGACGGGCCGCTCCGGCTTATGGCATATCCACGCTTCGCGCGAAAATGCTCTAATTTTCCCCCGGCACCCAGGGGATGCGCTGGAAGGTGATGCCTTCCTCGGCCAGTTCGTCGGCCTGTTCGCTGCTCGCCTCGCCATAAATGGCGCGGGTTTCGGTTTCGCCGTAATGGATCTTGCGCGCTTCCTCGGGGAAACGTTCGCCGACGTAATCGCAATTCTCTTCCACCGATTTGCGCAATTCGCCCAAGGCTTGGCGCATGGCCCGCGCCATGTCGGGGACGTCCAGCGCCTGCCCGGTGGCCCGGTTCAAGCGCGGCGCCATGATCGCTTTTTCCACCTCTGCGTCACCGCAGATCGGGCAGGTGATGTGGCCGGCGGCGCGCTGGGCGTCAAAGGCAGCGTTATCGCGGAACCAGCCGTCGAAATGATGGTCCTTGCAGCAGCGCAACTGAAACAGGATCATGGTCGTCCAACCTTGCAACAGGACCGACTATATGGGCAACAATCCGGCCATTGCCAAGCCTTCATCCTGGGTTGCCCGTTTCGCCCCGCTGATCGCGCCCGGCGGCGCGGTGCTGGACCTGGCCTCGGGCGGCGGGCGCCATGCCCGGCTGTTGCTGGATCGGGGCCATGCGGTCACCGCCCTCGACCGCGACATCACCCAGGCCCATCTCGCCCACGGGGCCGAGTTGATCAGCGCCGATCTGGAAGACGGCAGCCCCTGGCCGTTGGCGGGCCGGGTGTTCGCCGGCATCGTCGTCACCAATTACCTGTGGCGGCCCCTGTTCGCGCCGCTGCTCGCCGCCCTCGAACCCGGCGGCGTACTGATCTATGAAACCTTCGCCCAGGGCAACGAGGCCTTTGGCCGTCCGCGCAATCCCGACCACCTGCTGCAAGCGGGCGAGTTATTGCATGCCTGCGCCGAACTGACCGTCATCGCCTATGAACACGGCATCGACGGGGCGTCGGTGATCCAGCGTATCTGCGCCACCAACGCCCCCAATCCGCGCCCGCTTAATCCCTGACCGGGGCGATGAAGGCGCGGTCGTGATCGAGGCAGGGGATTTTCTTGCGGGCGTCGTCGACCTTGCGCACATCGATCTCGGCCATGACGAAACCGGGCTGTTCCAAGCCATCGGCCAGGATTTCCCCCCACGGCGACACGATCAGGGCGTGACCATAGGTTTCGCGGTTGTTGGCATGGGTGCCGCATTGCGCCGGAGCAAAGACGTAGCAGCCGGTCTCGATCGCCCGCGCCCGCAGCAGCACATGCCAATGGGCCCGCCCGGTGGTGCGGGTGAACGCCGCCGGCACCGCCAGGAAATGGGCACCGGCATTGGCATAGGCGCGGTAAAGGTGCGGGAAGCGCAGATCATAGCACACCGATAGTCCCAGCCGGCCCCAGGGCAGCCGCACCATGGTGGCGCGGTCGCCCGGAGTGAAGGTGGCCGATTCGCGATAGCTTTCGCCGCCGCCCAGATCGACATCGAACATATGGATCTTGTCGTAGCGGCCCAGGATCAGGCCGTTCTTGTCGATGACATAGGAGCGGTTGGCGACCATGCCGCCGTCGAGCAGCACATGCAAGGTGCCGGTATGCAGGAAGCAGCCCAGTTCCTTGGCGATTTCGCGGAAAGCGGCCAGGGCCTGATGCTCGGCCTCGGCCTGCGCCTTCATGACGATGTTGGTGCGCCCCCATTCCATCATGGCGACGTTTTCCGGCATCAGGATCAACTCGGCCCCGGCGGCGCGGGCCTCCACCGCCAGCCGGGCGGCGGCATCGATGTTCTGGGTCATGTCGGTGCCGGCATTGACCTGCAGACAGGCGGCCTTGAAGGTGTCGCCGATCATCACGCGGGTTCTTTCGCCAGCAGGACATCCAGCTCGCCGGCGCCATCGAGCGAATGCAGGTCGTCGCAGCCGCCCACATGTTCGCCGTTGATGAAGATTTGCGGCACGGTGCGACCGCCATGGGCGCGCGCGGTCATGGCGGCGCGCAAATCCGGGTCGCTGGAGACGTCGTATTCCTGGAATGCCACCCCCTTGGTGGTCAGCAGCCGCTTGGCGCGGATGCAATAGGGGCAGGTCTGGGTGGTATAGATTTCAACCTGGGCCATGAAATACTCCGTCTGCACGATCCCCCCAATATAGCAAGCCTCAGGCCGGCGACAACAGCACACGACCCAAAGTCAGCACATCGACGCGGGCAGCGCCTTGGCGCAACAACACGCGACTGCATTCGCCCAAGGTCGCCCCGGTGGTCAGCACATCGTCCACCAGCAGCACATTCTTGCCGCAGACATCCAGACGTGGATGGGGGGCGAAGGCGCCGCGCACGTTGCGCTGACGTTCCGCCCGGCTGAAATGCCCCTGCGGCGGCGTCCGGCGCAGGCGCAGCAGACCGTCGGCGGCCACCGCCACCTTGCTTTCCCGCCCCAGGGCCTGGGCCAGCAAGGCCGCCTGGTTATAGCGGCGGGCCAGCAATTTCCAGCGGTTGAGCGGCACCGGCACGATCAGGTGGCAATCGATCAGCAATTCCGCCCCGGCGCGGGCCAGCCAGCGACCGAAGGCGGGGGCGCCCTCAAGCCGGTCGGCATGCTTGAAACGCAGGATCAGCGGTTTGGAGGCGTCGTCATAGCAAAACACCGCCCGCGCCCGCGCCCACGGCGGCGGCTCGGCCAGACAGCGACCGCACATCATGTCGGCCCCGCCGGGATCGGTGTCGAAGGGCTGGCCGCAGACCGGGCAAAGCGGGGCGGCGACAAAGCGCAAGCCGCTCCAGCATTGGGCGCACAGGGCACCGGGCTCGGCGACGATGGCGCCGCAGCACAAGCAAAGCGGCGGCAGGACCGCATCCAGCAGCTTGCGCCCCCAATGGCGTATGGCTGTCATCTGCCCTCTTCCCCCCTACCCCCCGGCCATGCCATAGAAGAAGCATGACCGACCCCGTCAGCATCTTCGACCGCGCCACCTTGCGCAAGCACCGCGACCGCGCCGCCCGCGGTTTCGCCGCCCACGACTTTTTGGTGCGTGAGGTGGCCGAACGGCTGGCCGACCGCCTCAGCGACGTTACCCGCGTCTTTCCGCTGGCCCTGGACCTGGGCTGCCATACCGGTGAGATGGCCGATACCTTGGGCGGGCGCGGCGGCATCAAGACCCTGGTGCAATGCGACCTGTCGCCGGCCATGGCGGCCAAGGCGGCGGCCAACGGCCACGCCACCCTCGCCGCCGACGAGGAATGGTTGCCCTTCGCCGACAATTCCTTCGATCTGGTGCTGTCGTGCCTGTCGCTGCATTGGGTCAACGATTTGCCCGGCGCCCTGGTGCAGATCAGGCGGGTGCTCAAGCCCGACGGGCTGTTCCTGGCCGCCATGCTGGGCGGCGAAACCTTGGCCGATCTGCGCCACTGCCTGCATGAAGCCGAACTGGCCGAAGAAGGCGGCATCAGTCCACGGGTATCGCCCATGGCCGACATCCGCGACATGGGGCACCTGCTGCAACGGGCCGGCTTCGCCCTGCCGGTGGCCGATGCCGATCAGGTATCGGTGTCTTACGGCGATCCCATGCGACTGTTGGCCGATCTGCGCGGCATGGGCGAAACCAACGCGGTGGTCGAACGGCGCAAGAGCCTGAGCCGGCGCACCACCTTGCTGCACGCGCTGAACCTGTATCAGCAGAAATTCGCCGATGCCGACGGTCGCTTTCCGGTGGATTTCCACATCCTTACCCTGACCGGCTGGAAACCCCATCCCAGCCAGCCTCAACCGCTGCCCCCCGGTTCCGGCCATGTGCCGTTGGCCGATGTGTTGAGCGGCGGCTGCGGTGTCCTTGCGCCGGTCAAGGACTGAGGATGAAGTTTCACGCCCCCCTGATCCGCGGCACCCTGATCAAGCGCTATAAGCGCTTCATGGCCGATGTCAGCTTGGATGACGGTCAGGTGATCACCGCCCATCTGGCCAATTCGGGGGCCATGCTGGGTACCGCCGATCCCGGCATGGAGGTGTGGCTGTCGCCCGCCGCCAACCCGGATCGCAAGCTGAAATATTCGTGGGAACTGGTGCGCGTCGACGGCCATCTGGTCGGCGTCAACACCGCCCACCCCAACGCCATCGCCGCGGAAGCCATCAAGGATGGCGCCATCCCCCAATTGACCGGCTACACCACACTCCGGCGCGAGGTGAAGTACGGAATCAATTCCCGTATCGACCTGCTGCTGGAAGCGGACGGGCGCCCGCCCTGCTATGTCGAGGTCAAGAACGTGCATTTGAAGCGCGGCGACTGGGCGGAATTCCCCGACGCGGTGACCGTGCGCGGAACCAAACACCTGACCGAATTGCGGGCCATGGTCGCCCAAGGCGCCCGCGCGGTGATGCTGTATCTGGTGCAGCGCCAGGACTGCACCGGCTTTCGCCCCGCCGCCCATATCGACCCGGTCTATGCCGCCGGTCTGGCCCAAGCCCGCAAGGATGGGGTGGAAGCCCTGTGTCATACATGCCATATGAGCCTGGACGGCATCCATATCGGCCCGATGCTGCCCATTGCCGAATGAGGACAACGACTTGAGCGACCGCGATACCAACCGGGTGACCCTGCACGGACCCGCCGATTTCCAGGCCATGCACAAGGCCGGGCGGCTGGCCGCCGAGACCTTGGACTACATCACCCCCTATGTTCAGCCCGGCGTCACCACCTCGGAGCTGGACCAGCTGTGCGCCCGTTTCATCATTGAAAACGGCGGCATCTCGGCGCCTTACAATTATCGCGGCTTTCCCAAATCCATCTGCACCTCGGTCAACCACGTGGTCTGCCACGGCATCCCCGGCGACAAGGTTCTGTTGGACGGCGACATCGTCAATATCGATGTCACCCCCATCTTCGACGGCTGGCACGGCGATTCCAGCCGCATGTATTATGTCGGCAAGGTGGGGATCAAGGCGCGCAAGCTGGTGGAAGTGACCTATGAGGCGCTGATGCGCGGCATCGAGGTGGTCAAGCCCGGCGCCACCTTGGGCGATATCGGCTGGGCCATCCAAAGCTTCGCCGAAAAGCACCGTTTTTCCATCGTCCGCGATTTCTGCGGTCACGGCCTGGGCCGCATCTTCCACGAGCCGCCCAACGTCATGCATTTCGGCAAGCCCGGTCAGGGCATGGTGCTGGAGGAAGGCATGTTCTTCACCATCGAGCCGATGATCAACGCCGGACGCTATGAAACCAAGATTCTGGCCGATGGCTGGACGGCGGTGACCAAGGATAAATCGCTGTCGGCCCAGTTCGAGCATTCCATCGGCGTCACCGCCACCGGCTGCGAGATCTTCACCGCCTCCCCGAAGGGGTGGCACTGCCCTCCCTATGAGTAGGGTTTCGTTTACGACCTGTTGACATCACCCCCCGATTGGCCGCCCTAATTATCACGCCGAGTCGCAAAACGATAATTTGCTCCGGCATGGGGGGATGGGCGCGTCGGGAAGGGTCCGGGTGCCAATGGTGTCAGGCGAGATTGCGGGAGGCGGCGGCAACGCCGTCAGGCAAGTCAACGAAGCCTTGCAGGGTTCGGTGCTGGCTGTCTTGTGCCAGTTCCTGCCCGAGCTGAAAAAGCTGCCGGCGGACCGCGCCTATGAGCGGACGCTGGACGATATCGGCTTGCTGGACCGTTGTTTCCAGGTCTTTCGCGCCAAGCGCGACAAGTTCCAATCCATCCTGGTCGACGCGGCGCAGCGCCCGGTCAACGACGATTGCACCCAGTTGGCCTGCGGCCGGTCGCTGGAACAGGTGGTGGCGATGATCGTCCGTACCGCCGCCAAACGCCACTTCCGCCGCCGCCATACCCCACATCGCCCACAGGCCCAGGCAGCGCATCAGCGCCTGCATCAGCGCCTGACCAAATTGTTCAAGACACCGCCGCTGTCCTCCAGCCTGCACGCCACCCCCTTGCGCGGGCGGGCCGAGGAATTGTACGACGCGCTCAAGGCCCATCTGCTGCATGAATGGCAGGTGCCGCTGGTTCCCACCTATGCCGAGATGTCACCCAATCTGGCCCGCTCGCTGGGGGAAAAGCTGCTGGAGCTGAAAGATATCGCACAGTTGCGCAAGGTGGTCGACGACCCCGAGGAAGCAGCCAAGCTGTTTGAAACCCCCGAGCAGCAACAATCCGCCCGCGCGCCCGGCCCGCGCCGTGACGAACGCGCCCGGCTGTCCGACATCTTGGCCCCCGGCGGCGGCCTGAAGCTGGAAGCCTTCGCCAAGGTGCTGCAAAACACGGATTTGCGCGCCCAGTTGCGCCCGCGCTCGGCCGACCAGCCCCTAAGCGCTCCTTTGCGCGAAACCGGGACCATGGCGGCCAAGCTGCTGGTGGCGGAACTGGGATTGCGGCTGGATCAGGTGGCTACCGTGCTGCTGGTCGCCCATGAAACCATCGGTCCGGATTCCTTCGCCCGCTTTTTCGGTCCCAATGCCGATGCCGCCATCGTCATCCGCCTGACTCAGCGGGCACGTCAAGCCGGTCTGACCCAGGCCTCGGACCTGAACGAATGCGCAAGCTTTGTCCGCCAATTGTTCAAACGTGCCGACCCGACCTGAGGTTTAGGACTTTGCTAACCCCTTGCGCCGATGATCGGTCGTATACGCCTGTGCCGAGGGCAATGGTTTTATGGGGAATTCCATGCGATCGACGACCGCCATCGACCATGCGGCGGTCGTCCGCAAGATCAACGCCACCCTGCAAGGGCCGGTGGTCGAGGTTTTGGCCGAACTGGTCCCCGAGGTGCGTCACCTGCCCAAGCGCAATGCGCTGGAAGCCATCCTCGACGATGTCGAGCTGCTGGATCGTTGTTTCCAGGCCTTTCGCAGCAATCCGGAACAGTTTCGCCATCTGCTGATCGACCGCCGCAAGGTGGCGGTGGACGATGCCGAAGCCTTGCTGGAATGCGGGCGCAGCCTGGATCAGGTGGTGGCCATGGTGGTGCGTACCGCCGCCAAACGCCATTTCCGCAGCCGCCTGGACGGCACCGCCAAGACCTTGCGCCAACGCCCGCGCCGTCAGGCCCAACGCGGCCTGTTGGCCCGGTTGCGGGCACTTTTGTCACTGGCCGAAACCCAATCCGCCGGCACCCGCCCAAAAAGCCGGGGCGAGATTCTGTATATCGCCTTTCAAGATTACCTGCGCCATGACTGGCAGGTGCCGATCATCCCCGAATATTGCCTGATGAGTCCCGGCATGGTCCGTCGCCTGGGACCGCGTCTGCTGGATTACCGGCTGGCCGAAGACATCCGCCGCCTGCGCGCCGACCCCGACAACCCGCCGCCGCCGACCCCGGTGGTCGAGGTGAACGAAAACGCCCAAGGCCGCCCCGGTTATCAATTGCCTGACGTGCTGGACAGCGGGCGCAAGGGCAAGCCCACCCCGATCAGCACCGCCGACAAACGGGTCAGCGACGGCATGGCGCCATTGCTGACCGACATCGTCAAGACCGACGACAAGGACCGGCGCGCCCGCCTGTCCGACATTCTGACCGCCGATGGCAAGCGTCTGAAAGCCAACGCCTTCACCATGACCCTGCTGGACCCCAAGGTGCGCGCCCTGCTGCCCAACGCCGAACAGACGGTGCGGGTCACCGGCATTCTGGGTGCGGTCAACGGTCTGGTCGGCAAGATGCTGGTGGGCGAGTTGGGGTTCCGCACCGACCAATTGGCGGTGTTCGTCATGGCCGCCCATGGGGCGCTGGGCGATGACCGTTTCAATAAGGCCTTCGGCCTGCCGGGGCGGCCCGATTATGTCGGCAAGATGGTGGAACGGGCCAAGGCTGCCGATATCAGCCAGTCCAGCGAGTTGAAGACCATCGCCGATTTCGTCACCACCATGTTCGCCGCCGCCGAAGCGGCGCAGAAACGCTAATTCACCACCGCCAGGATGAAGCCGTCCCAGCCCTTGCCGCCGACGGTTTGCAAGGCGGTGGCGCTGACCCGGCTATCGCCGGTCAGCCTTTCGGCCAGACGGCGCACACCTTGGACTTTTTCCTCGACCTGCGCGTCCAGTACCTTGCCGTCGCGCACCACGTTGTCGACGATGATCACCGCGCCGGGGCGGGAGAGCTTCAGCGCCCATTCGAAGTAATGGACATTGTTGGTCTTGTCGGCATCGATGAAGACGAAGTCGAACGGACCGGTCAGGCCGGGCAGGATATCCAGCGCCTTGCCCTCGCGCAGATCGATAACCGAATCCAGACCGGCGCGGGCGATGTTGGCGCGGGCGACGACAGCATGGGCCGGATCGGCCTCCAGCGTCACCAGCCGCCCGCCGGCGGGCAGGGCGCGGGCCAGCCACAGGGTGGAATAGGCGGCCAGGGTGCCGATTTCCAGAATGTTGCGCGCCGCCATCATGCGGGCCAGCAGGTGCAACAGCTTGCCCTGGTTGGGAGCGACATTGATGGCCGGCAGGGCAGCGTCACGGCTGGCGGCCAGGGCGGCGTCGAGCACCGGGTCGGCGGGCATCAGCGCCTGGGCGAAATACGCATCGACGGCGGTCCAGGTCTGCTTGTCCATGCGTGTCCCCTTTACCAGACGCCCTCGGCCACCCGGGTGGCGATGTTGTCCACCAACAGGGCCAGCAGCAAATCCATGACGGTGATGCCGATGGCGGCGCTGATCCTCACCCCCAGCGCCACATAGGCGACATAGCCGTGATAGACCAGCAGCAGAAAGACGAAGATCTGCACCACAAACAACAGGGCCGGCATCTGCGACAATACCGCCACCGACACCAAGGGCAGCAATAACCCCACCTGCACGACGCTGGCCCAGTTATTGGCGGCGATATAGCGCCAATAGCGGTCGAAACAGCCCAGGCTGTCGGCGACATAGATCATCAGCAGCGGATAGGACACCCAGCGAATGGTGTAGGCGATCAGCTTGACCGCGACATCGCGCAAACCGGGATCGTCGCCGAAACCGCCGGACAGGATTTCCAGGGCCATGGCCCCAGGCAGCACCAGGATGGCGGCCCAAAACGAATTCCACATGCCTTGCGGCGTCGGATTGATCCACACCATGCCGCCGGGATCGCGCCGGGCCAACCGCCAGGCGCCGTAGATACCGGCATGCATTTCGGTGCGGTCGATCACTGTGATCCCACCAAGCGTTCCAGCACGCCCAGATAGATTTGCGTCAACGCCTCCAGGTCATCGACGGCCACGTATTCATCCACCTTGTGCATGGTCTGGCTGACCAGCCCGAATTCCAGCACCGGGCAATGATTCTTGATGAAGCGGGCATCCGAGGTGCCCCCCGTGGTCGACAATTCCGGCGTCAGGCCGGTCACCGCCCGGGCGCATTCGGCCACCGCCTCGGACAAGACCCCCGGCTCGGTCAGAAAGCTTTCGCCCGAGACCTCGATCTTGCACTCATAATCGCCGCCGACGCTGTCCAAGGTGTGCCTGATCCACTGTTCCAGCGATTTTCCGCTGTGCAGATCGTTGAAGCGGATGTTGAAGCCGGCCCGCGCCTGGGCCGGAATGACGTTGGTGGCGGCATTGCCCACATCCACCGTGGTCAAGGCCAGGGTCGAGGCCTGAAAATGCGGCGAGCCGTGGTCCAACGGCTCGGCGGTCAGGGCGTTCAGCATGGCCAGCAGCCGGGGGATGGGATTGTCGGCCAGATGCGGATAGGCGGAATGGCCCTGGGTGCCGAACACGGTGATACGGCAATTGAGCGAGCCCCGGCGCCCGATCTTCATCATCTCGCCCAGCCGGCCCGGATTGGTGGGCTCGCCCACCAGACACATATCCAGGCGTTCGCCGCGCACCTTCAGCCAGTCCAGCACCTTGACGGTGCCGTCCACCGCCGGGCCTTCCTCGTCGCCGGTGATCAGCAGGCTGATGGAGCCGGCCGGCTGGCCCTTGGCGACGAAGCGCGAAACGGCGGCGACGAAACAGGCGATGGCACCCTTCATGTCGGTGGCGCCGCGCCCGTACAGGCGATTGTTCAAGATGGTGCCGGCGAAGGGCTCGACGCTCCAGCCCGACGCCCCCACCGGCACCACGTCGGTGTGTCCGGCAAAACAGAAATTGATGCCGTCCGAACCCCGGCGGGCGTAAAGATTGCGGATCAGCGGCCCACCGGTGGCGGAATCCACCGCATGGCAATCAAAACCCAGTTCCCGCAGCCAACCGGCCAACAGGTCGCGGGCGCCGGCATCCTCAGGGGTGACGCTGGCGCATTTGATCAGTTCGGCGGTCAGGCCGACGGGGTCGGACAGGTTCATCAGTCGCGCAGCAATTCGTTGATGGAGACCTTGGAGCGGGTCTGTTCGTCCACGCGCTTGACGATGACGGCGCAATAGAGATTGGGACCGGGTTCGCCGTTGGGCAGGGGCTTGCCCGGCATGGTCCCCGACACCACCACCGAATAGGCCGGGACGCGGCCATAGAACACCTCGCCGGTGGCACGGTCGACGATCTTGGTCGACTTGCCGATATAGACGCCCATGGACAGCACCGCGCCTTCCTCGACGATGACGCCTTCGGCCACTTCGGCCCGCGCACCGATGAAGACGTTGTCTTCCAGGATCACCGGGCCGGCCTGCAACGGTTCCAGCACGCCGCCGATACCGGCGCCGCCAGAGATATGGACGTTGCGGCCGATCTGGGCGCACGAGCCGACGGTGGCCCAGGTATCGACCATGGTGCCGCTGTCCACATAGGCGCCCACATTGACGAAGCTGGGCATCAGCACCACGCCGGGGGCGATATAGGCCGGACGACGGACCACGGCGCCGGGAACGGCGCGGAAGCCATGGGCCTGGAACATGCCTTCATCCCAACCCTCGAACTTGGTCGGCACCTTGTCGAACCAATGCGAGCCGTTAGGCGCACCGGAAACCGGGCGCGAATCGTTGAGACGGAAGGACAGCAGCACCGCCTTCTTCAGCCACTGATTGACCACCCACTCGCCATCCAGCTTCTCGGCGACGCGCATATGGCCGGTATCGAGCATGCCCAAGGCCATCTCCACCGCATCGCGGATCTTGGAATCGGTCTTGGCATTGATGGTGTCGCGGACTTCCCAGGCGTCCTCGATGGCTTTTTGCAGGTCGGCGAAGCTCATGGCCGGTATCCTTGTTCAGGCAATGATTGGAGTTGGCGGAAACATAGCGCGTTTACCCCCCAAGTCAACGCACCGAAGGAGGCGCCTTTGGGGTGGCAACCACCTGCTCGAGCCAGTGGGACAGGTCGTCGGTGATGTGGTGGACATGGCCCATATGGTCATGGTCGTCCATCACCACCCGGGCATCGGGGTGGTCGTCCTGGCGCACCCACACGGTGGTCATGCCCAAGGCCGCCGCCGGCGCCAAGTTGCGCTGCAGATCCTCGACCATGGCTGCGTTCCGCGGGTCGAAATCGAAGCGCCGCACCATCAGGTCATAGCATTCCGACTGCGGCTTGGGGATGAAGCGGGCGGCGGCGATGTCGAAGATGCCGGCGAAATGGCGCTCCAGCCCCAATTGCGCCAACACCTTTTCGGCGTGGCGTTCCGAGCCGTTGGTGAAGATCAGCTTGCGCCCCGGCAAGGCCGCCAAGGCGGCATCCAGGCGCGGCGCCGCCTCCAGCACCGAATGGTCGATGTCGTGGACATAAGCCAGGAAATCGGCGGGTTCCATGCCGTGCACGGTCATCAGCCCGCGCAAGGTGGTACCGAATTCGCGGTAATAGCGCTTTTGCAGGGCGAAGGCCTCGTCCAACCCCAACCCCAGGCGGTCGGCGATGAACTGGCGCATGCGCACGTCGATCTGCGGAAACAGGCTGCTGCTGGCCGGATAAAGCGTGTTGTCCAGATCGAAAACCCAGGTTTCCAACTGGTCCACGGGCGGGCGGGGATGATGGTCTTGGTTCATGCCCCCTGTGCTACGCCCGGGCGCGGCAAAAGGCAACCTTAGGGTTTTGGGGTCGTTAAACCTTGGCCGATATGCTAACACCTGAAGCATAGGATTTTTGAGTGTGGGTGGGGATGAACTTGGCTTTCGATCAGCAGCATCGTCCTGGGTCCGGTGGTGGATCGGCCCCCGTGGGCTTGGGCGCCGCCGCCTTGGCCGCCTATCCCGGCGCCGCCTTGGTCGTGACCAGTGACGGTCGCGTCATCGCCAGCAACGGTCGCGGCGAAGTCGTGCAACACGCCCTGGAGGGCGGTCTTCTACCCGACATCGCCAGCCTGCTCAACAGCGCCCGTCCCAGTGTCGCCACCCTGCCCGCCGGTAGCGGCTCGATCATCGTCGAATTGATCGCCCTGCCCGCCGATAACGGTCATTTTCTGCTGCTGGGCCGCGACATCACGCTGGAACGCAACCTGCGGTCCGCCCTGGTCGAATCGCGCCAGCGCTACAAGGATCTGGTGGATATCTCGTCCGACTTCGCCTGGGAAGTGGGCGCCGACGGTCGCTTCGTCTTTGTCAGCCCCAAAGGCGCGCTAGGCTATCTGGCCGACGAATTGGTTGGCCGCAATCCCGCCGATTTCATCGCCGAGACTCCCATGGACGAGGGCGAGACCCCGTTCGCCAGCGCCTTGGCCATGGAAGACGTGGAAGTGTGGATGAATCAGGCCGACGGCAGCCAAGCCTGCGTGCTGGCGTCAAGCACGCCGGTGCGTTCCGACGACGGGCAATGGCAGGGCGCGCGCGGCATCTGCCGCGACATCACCCAGGAACGGCTGCGCGACGCGGCGCTGTCGCGCGCCAACAACCGCGAGCGGCTGCTGTCCTATATCGTGCGGACCATCCGTGACGAGGTCGATCCCGCCGACATGCTGCGTGCCGCCGCCGAGGCCACGGCGCGCGCCCTGGGCGCCACCGGCTGTCAGATTTTCCGCCTGTTGCCGGAAGCCTCCGACTTCGCCTTGGCCGCCCAGTTCGGCGAGGGCGGCGAGGAAAAGGACGTGCTCGATTCCTTTATCGGCAGCGACCATTTCGAGGACAAGATCGCCGCCTGGCATGTTCTGGCCACGGTCAGCCGCTATCGCCATTCCATCAACGGCGCCGTGCTGCTGTGGCGCGACGACAGCCGCCCGGGCTGGAGCGACGACGACCGCCTGCTGATCGACGACGTCGCCAATCAGGTGGGCTTGGCCAACGAACAAATCACCAATCACGAACGCATCTTGCGGCTGTCGCGTACCGATTCGTTGACCGGCCTGTTCAACCGCCGCGCCTTCTTCGAGGAAATCGCGCGGCGCTTCAACCGCCTGAGCCGCGAACACAAGCCCGCCGCCCTGATCTATGTGGACCTGGACAATTTCAAGGCGGTCAACGACGTGCACGGCCACCACACCGGCGACATGGCCTTGCTGGCAGTGCGCGACCTGCTGCTGAAGCACACCCGGCCCACCGATCTGGTGGCGCGCCTGGGCGGCGACGAATTCGCCATCTGGCTGGAAGCGGCGGAAGAACAGATCGCCATCCGCCGCTGTGAAGGCATGCTGGCGGCCAGCGCCGAACTGGCGCATTTCTCCGGCAGCGCCGACAAGCCCCTGCATATGTCGCTGGGCGTCGCCGTCCATGCCGGCCCCAGTGCCGAATCCCTGGACGAGTTGGTGGCCCGCGCCGACACCGCCATGTACGAGGTCAAGCGTGACGGCAAGGGGGCATGGCGGCTGGCGCCCGCGCCCACTGGAAAGCGGGACTAGCGTCATGGTCGTTGGATTGATCAAACGTCTGTTCGGCGGCGGTGATCGCAAGTTCACCTACGAGGAAGCGCGCGAATTGGCCGCGCACGAAGACAGCGCAATCCGCGCCAAACTGGCCGCTCATCCGGAAGTGCGGCCGGAAATCCTGTATTTCCTGGTCGAGGACCCCAGCGCCGAGGTGCGGCGCCATCTGGCCGCCAATCCGGCCACCCCGCCCCAGGCGCATCCCACCCTGGCCGCCGATGACGACGATCAGGTGCGCGCCCAATTGGCCATGAAGATCGCCCGGCTAGCCCCCGGCCTGACCGCCCATGAACAGGACCGCCTGCGCCGCGCCACCTATGACGCGCTGGAATTGCTGGCTCGCGACCGCATCCCCAAGGTGCGCGAAATCCTGGCCGAGGCGCTGAAGGACGTGGCCAATGCGCCGCCCGACGTCATCCGCCGGCTGGCCCGCGACGCCGAAATCGCGGTGGCGGCGCCGATCCTGCAATTCTCACCCGTGCTCACCGACGAGGATTTGCTGGAAGTCATCGGCGGCGGCCCCATTCCCGGTGCGCTGGCGGCGATTTCCAAGCGTTCCACCGTCAATGTGCGGGTGGCCGATGCCATCGCCGCCACCGACGACGTCGACGCCATCGCCATCCTGCTGGGCAATCCATCGGCGCAAATCCGCGAGGAAACCCTGGACCGCCTGGCCGACCGCGCCACCGATATCGAAGCCTGGCACCAACCCCTGTGCCACCGCCCGCTGCTGCCGGCCAAGACCGCCGCCAAACTGGCCCGTTTCGTCGCCTCCAGCCTGTTGCAGGCCCTGGCGGCGCGTCAGGATCTCGACCGCGAGGCGGCGGTGGCGGTGGCCGCCGTGGTGGCCAAGCGCCTGGACGAAATGGAAGCCACCGGCCCCGAGCGGGCCGAGGCGCGTAAGGCGTCGGATGAAGCCGCCGCCCTGGTCCGCGCCCGCCAATTGCGGGAAAAGGGGCAGTTGGACGAAAGCACCATCGACACCGCGCTGGCCGGCAACGACCCCAATTTCGTCGTCTGCGCCCTGGCGGTACTGGCCGAGTTGCCGGTTTCAGTGGTGCGCAAGACGGTGGCCACGCAAAGCGCCAAGGGTATCACCGCCATCACCTGGAAGGCCGGCTTGTCGGTGACCCTGGCCGAGCAATTGCAGGCCAAATTGCTGCGCCTGCCCGCCCCTCGGGTGTTGCGTGGTCGCGACGGCGTCTTTCCGCTGACCGGCGACGAGATGATCTGGCAGTTGGAATTTCTGGCCGGATAAACCCTATACTTCTGCCCCCCAAGCTTCACTTGCGCTTCTCCCCCACCCCTCTAAAACTGTGCGTAACGAACGCATAATCTCTGGGGGAAGGGATACGGGGACCATGAAGGCGATTGGGTTTTGGGCTTTGGCAACATTCGGCCTGCTGGCAGGAAATTCCTGGGCGAGCTCGCCTCTGGTGCCAATGGTATTGGTGACGACACCGAAATACACCGATGAGATACGGGTGGTCGATGGCACCATCGCCGCCAACCGCCCCGGTCACCACGCCGAGCTGATGGTCGAGGCCGGCAAGCAATGCGGCGCCGCCGTCGAATTTCGCTTCGTCCCCTGGCAACGGGCCTTGCTGCAGGTCAAGAACGGCGATGCCGACGGCGCGTTCTCCTCCAGCTACGACGACGAGCGGGCGACCTATGGCGTCTATCCCATGATCAATGGCAAACCCGATTCCAGCCGCGCGCTCAAAGGCTACAGCTACAGTCTGTACGTCCCCCGCCATCCGGCCCAGGCCTGGGATGGCCGTGTCGCCGCCGAGCGCGGCTCGTCCATCATTCCCCGGCTGGTCGAGCAGGGTTTTTCCCATGTGGAAATCAACGACACCGTCACCATGCTGCGCATGGTCGCCGGCGGGCGGGTATCCGCTGCCGCCATCATCACGTCGGTCGCCGACGCCGTCCTGGCTGACGCTCCCGACTTGGCGGCGGCACTGACGCGGCGTGAACCGCCGATCGAGGACAAGTTCGGCTATGTCATGCTGTCCAAGGCATTCCATACCCGTCACCAGGGCGTGGCTGAATGCTTCTGGAGTGCGATCCGCGACATCAAGGCGACACCGCTTCATGCCGAGCGGGTTCAATCCTATCAGGCGGAAAAGTAATCGATCCCGGCAAGCCCCGTGGATCGGGGCTTGCCGGGACGTGGATCAGCCGACGATGTGGTAACCGCCGTCGATGAACAAGGTGGTGCCGGTCACCGACTTGGCCTGATCGCTGACCAGATAGGCGGCGAACGACCCGCAATCGTCGATATCGGCGAGATGATGGGTCGGCGCCTTGGCGGCGGCGGCTTCCATCAACTCGTCGAAGCGGTCGATGCCGGAGGCGGCGCGGGTCTTCAGCGGGCCGGGCGACAGGGCGACGACGCGGATGCCCTTGGGGCCGAGTTCGGCGGCCATGTACTTGGTCGAGGCTTCCAGCGCCGCCTTGACCGGACCCATGACGTTGTAATGCTCGACCACCTTGCGACCGCCGTAGAACGACACGGTGATCAGACAGCCGCCATTGGTCATCAGCGGTTCGGCCAGCTTGGCCACCCGCATGAAGGAATGGCACGACACGTCCATGGCCAACATGAAACCGTCGCGCGAACAATCGGTGACGCGGCCATGCAGGTCTTCACGATTGGCGAAAGCGATGGAGTGGATGACGAAATCCAGGCGGCCCCAGGTCTTTTCGATTTCGGCGAAAACCGCTTCAAGCTGGCCTTCCTCGCGCACGTCGCACGGCATGATGATCGACGAGTCCAGGCCCTCGGCCAGCGGGCGCACGTACTTTTCCGACTTGTCATTCAGGTAGGTGACGGCCAGTTCGGCGCCGTTGGCCCGGCAATGTAGCGCGCAGCCATAGGCGATGCTCTGGTCATTGGCGATACCGATGACCAGGCCCTTCTTGCCCTGCAAGGACAAGGTCTGGATCAGTTGATAGGGTTTGCTGGTCGCATCCATGGCACGCGTGCTCCTGTGTTTCGCTGCAATGCAACATATCGGTAGAATCCCCCTGAACTCAAGGGGGCAGCCGCCGATTTCCCGGAAACGTCATGGGGTTATTCACACTTAATCCCCTGTGATAGCACTGTGCTTGACCTTGGCCCGCCCGGACCGCTATGTATAACGCCCTGTGGTGATTTGTCCGACCGGCTTGCGGCCACATTAAACAAACGCTAAAGAGGCAATGGACGCGGAAGTATCCTTCCGTGCCCGCCCTGGTCGGGTACTTCGTGCCGAAGGGGCCATCATGACCAAGACCACCACCCGCACCTTGCGCCCGCGCACCCTGTCCGTCCGCGCCGGCACCGCGCGCACCGGCTTTTCCGAGACCAGCGAAGCCATCTTCATGAATTCCGGCTTCGTCTACGCCACCGCCGAGGAAGCCGAGCAAAGTTTCGACGGCACCTTGGACCGCATGGTCTATTCCCGTTTCAAGAATCCCACCGTCGCCATGTTCGAGGACCGTCTGGCCGCCATCGAAGGGGCCGAGGCCTGCCGCGCCACCGCTTCGGGCATGGCCGCCGTCCACGCCGCCATCCTCTGTCAACTGAAGGCCGGCGACCGGGTGGTGGCGCCGCGCGCCCTGTTCGGCTCGTGCACCTGGATCATCAACGATCTGCTGCCGCGCTTCGGCGTGCTGCCGGTATTCGTCGACGGCACCGACCTGGATCAGTGGCGGGCGGCCCTGGCGCAGCCGACAGCGGTCGTGTTCCTGGAGACGCCGTCCAACCCCACCTTGGAAATCATCGACCTGTCGGCGGTGGCGGAACTGGCCCACAAGGCCGGAGCGAAAGTGGTGGTCGACAACGTCTTCGCCACCCCTATTTTGCAAAGCCCGCTGCACTTAGGCGCCGACGTGGTGGTCTATTCGGCCACCAAGCACATCGACGGCCAGGGCCGCTGCCTGGGCGGCGCCATCCTGGGTAGCGCCGAATTCTGCAACGACGTGCTGGGGCCGTATCTCCGCCATACCGGCCCGGCGCTGTCGCCGTTCAACGCCTGGACCTTGCTGAAGGGTCTGGAAACCCTGGATTTGCGCATCGAGCGCCATTGCGCCAATGCCCTTAAGGTCGCAACCTTCCTGGAATCGCGGCCCGAAATCGCCCGCGTGCTCTATCCCGGCCTGACCAGCCACCCGCAGCACGATCTGGCCAAGCGGCAGATGACGGGCTTCGGCGGCATCGTCGCCTTTGCCCTGAAGGGCGGCAAGGATGCCGCCTACACCCTGCTCAACGGTTTGGACGTCATCGACATTTCCAACAATCTGGGCGATGCCAAATCGCTGGCCTGTCACCCCTGGACCACCACCCACCAGCGCCTGAGCCCCGAGGCCAAGCAGGCCCAGGGCATCACCGAAGGCCTGATCCGGCTGTCGGTGGGCCTGGAAGATGCCGATGACCTGATCGACGATCTGGCCTTGGCCTTGGAAAAGGTCCTATGATGGCGAACAAGGAATAACCTGGGCGGGAAGCCTGAGCATGTATTCGCAAACCACCCGCGGCATCGTGGTGACGGTACGCCCCGATTACCTGGACGACCAATCGGCGCCGGCGGAAAATCATTACGTCTGGGCCTATCACGTCCGCATCGAGAACCAGGGCGCCGACACCGTGCAACTGAAAAGCCGGCACTGGAAGATCACCGACGCCCTGGGTCGCCGGCAAGAGGTGCAAGGCGCCGGCGTGGTCGGCGAACAGCCGGTGCTGGGGCCGGGTGAATCGTTCGAGTATACCAGCGGCACGCCACTGTCGACGCCGTCGGGCATCATGGTCGGCACCTATCAGATGCAGGGGCCGGATGGCAGCATCTTCGACGTTTCCATCCCCGCCTTCTCGCTGGACAGCCCGCATCAGCCCGTACGGTTGAATTGACCGGGCGACCTTGCATTGCCGGTGGGGCGACGCCACATGGAGGATCGTGTCCATGAGCCAGGAGCCCGATGTGAACAGCCATAGCCCCTTGTCGTCCCGCCACACCGAGGCCCAGAGCAGCCATCGCCCCAGCCGCGAAGAGGCGGAAGCGGCGGTGCGCACCCTGATCCAATGGGCCGGCGACGACCCGGACCGCGAGGGTCTGGTCGGTACCCCCGACCGGGTGGTGCGGTCGTACGAGGAATTTTTCGCCGGCTACGACCTGGACCCGGTGGAAATGCTGAAGCGGACCTTCGAGGAAACCGACGGCTACGACGAAATGGTCATCCTGCGCGACATCCGCCTGGAATCCCATTGCGAGCATCACATGGTGCCGATCATCGGCAAGGCCCATGTGGCCTATCTGCCCGACCGCCGGGTGGTGGGCATCAGCAAGCTGGCCCGCGTCGTCGAGGTGTTTTCCAAGCGTCTGCAAATCCAGGAAAAGCTGACCGCCCAGATCGCCAACACCATCAACGAGGTGTTGCAGCCCAAGGGAGTGGCGGTGATCATCGAGGCGGCGCACCAATGCATGACCACCCGGGGCATCCACAAGCCCGGCGTCACCATGGTCACCAGCCGCATGCTGGGCGTGTTCCGCGATCACCCGCCGACCCGCAAGGAATTCATGTCCCTGGTCCAGGGCCAGCACGGCAGCGGCCTGTCCAACGCCTGAACGATCCGGCGCCGCAAAAGACAAAACCCGCCGCAATCGCTTGCGGCGGGTTTTTCGTTTACCGACCGATGGATATCAGGCCAGCTTTTCCAACTCGCGGATGATGGATTCACCCATGACCGAGGTCGAGACCTTGGCCTTGCCGGGGGCCATGATGTCGGCGGTGCGCAAGCCGCCCTTCAACACCGCCTTGACCGCATTTTCAATCATGTCGGCCTCGGCATCCATGTTGAACGAATAGCGCAGGCACATGGAGAAGGACAGGATGGTGGCCAGCGGATTGGCGATGTCCTTGCCCTGGATGTCGGGGGCGGAACCGTGCACCGGCTCGTACAGCGCCTTGCGGTTGCCATTGGCATCGGCAGCGCCCAAGGACGCCGACGGCAGCATGCCGAGCGAACCGGTCAGCATGGCGGCGCAATCGGACAGGATGTCGCCGAACATGTTCTCGGTGACCATGACGTCGAACTGCTTGGGGTTGCGCACCAATTGCATGGCGGCGTTGTCCACGTACATGTGGGTCAGTTCCACGTCTTGGTATTCGGTCTGTTGCAGCTTGATCATCTCTTCGCGCCACAGCACGGTGCATTCCAGCACGTTGGCCTTGTCGACCGAACAGAGCTTCTTGTTGCGCTTCCGGGCCAGATCGAAGGCGGCGCGGCCGATGCGCTGGATTTCGCTGGTGGTGTAGGTCAGGGTGTTGACGCCCTTGCGCTCACCGTTGGGCAGGGTCTCGATGCCGCGCGGCTGGCCGAAATACAGACCGCCGGTCAGTTCACGCACGATCATGATGTCCAGACCCTGGACCACATCGGCCTTCAGGGTCGAGGCATCGACCAGGGCATCGAACACGGTGGCCGGGCGCAAATTGGCGAACAGGCCCATTTCCTTGCGGATCTTCAGCAGGCCGCGTTCCGGCTTCTTGTCGAACGGCAGGTCATCCCACTTGGGGCCACCGACGGCACCCAGCAGCACGGCGTCGGCGGACATGGCATCGGCCAGGGTCTCGTCGGCGAGCGGGGTGCCGTGCACGTCATAGGCCGAACCGCCGATCAGGCCTTCGGTGATGTCGAAGGAAATGTTCCGCTTCTTGCCCATCCAATCGATGATGCGGCGAACCTGAACCATCACTTCCTGGCCGATACCGTCGCCGGGGAGGATGAGAAGCTTCTTGGCGGTCATATGCGGGTACTCCGGTTACAGCCAGGGGCTGGAGGTCTTGCGGGCGGTCTCGAAGGCGGCGATCTTGTCGTCCTTCATCAGGGTCAGGCCGATATCGTCCAGACCGTTCAACAGGCAATGCTTGCGGAAGGGATCGACGTCGAAGGCGACCTTGGAGCCGTCGGGAGCGGTGATTTCCTGCGCCGCCAGATCGATGGTGAAGGTGGCGTTGGCGCCGTTTTCGGCCTGCTTGGACAGCTGGTCGACCACGTCTTGCGGCAGACGGATGGGCAGGATGCCGTTCTTGAAGCAATTGTTGAAGAAGATGTCGGCGAAGGAAGGCGCGATGACGCAGCGGATGCCGAAATCGGCGATGGCCCACGGCGCATGTTCGCGCGACGAGCCGCAGCCGAAATTGTTGCCGGCGATCAAAACCTTGGCGGCGCGGTAGGCCGGCTGGTTGAGGACGAAACCGTCCACTTCCTTGCCGTCGGCGGTATAGCGCATCTCGTCGAACAGATTCTTACCCAGACCGGTGCGCTTGATGGTCTTCAGGAACTGCTTGGGGATGATCATGTCGGTGTCGATATTGATCATCGGCATCGGCGCGGCGACGCCGGTGAGAACGGTGAACTTTTCCATGAAACGATCTCCCCTTACAGCGAACGCACGTCGGTCAGCTTGCCGGTGATGGCAGCGGCGGCGGCCATGGCCGGGCTGACCAGATGGGTGCGACCGCCGCGGCCCTGGCGGCCCTCGAAATTGCGGTTCGAGGTCGACGCCGAACGCTGGCCCGGCTTCAACTGGTCGGCGTTCATGGCCAGACACATGGAGCAACCGGGTTCGCGCCACTCGGCGCCGGCTTCGATGAACACCTTGTCCAAGCCTTCGGCTTCCGCCTGTTCCTTGACCAGACCCGAGCCCGGCACGATCAACGCCTGGACGCCGGCGGCGACCTTGCGGCCCTTGAACACTTCGGCGGCAGCGCGGAAATCCTCGATGCGGCCATTGGTGCACGAACCGATGAAGACAACGTCGACGGCGATGTCGGTGGCCTTCATGCCTGCGGTCAGGCCCATGTATTCGAGCGAACGCTCGACGGCGCGGCGCTTGTTTTCATCGGCGATATCGGCGGGGTTGGGCACGGTGCCGGTGATGGCGATGACGTCTTCCGGGCTGGTGCCCCAGGTGATCTGCGGCACCAGGGTGCTGGCGTCCAGTTCGATTTCAGCGTCGAACTTGGCGCCCGGATCGGTGAACAGGGTCTTCCAGTACGACACGGCGGCTTCGAAGGCGGCGGCCTTGGGGGCGCGCGGCTTGCCCATGATGTAGTCGAAGGTGGTCTGGTCAGGGGCAATCAGACCGGCGCGGGCACCGGCTTCGATGGTCATGTTGCAGACCGTCATACGGCCTTCCATGGACAGGCTGGTGATGGCTTCACCGGCGAATTCCACCACATAGCCGGTGCCGCCGGCGGTGCCGATCTTGCCGATGATGGCCAGCACGATGTCCTTGGCGGTGACGCCAGCCGGAGCGGTGCCGTTGACGGTGATGCGCATGTTCTTGGCCGGCTTCTGCACCAGGGTCTGGGTGGCCAGAACGTGCTCGACCTCCGAGGTGCCGATGCCGAAGGCGAGCGAGCCAAAGGCGCCATGGGTGGCGGTGTGGCTGTCGCCGCAGACGATGGTGGTGCCGGGCAGGGTGAAGCCCTGTTCGGGGCCGACGATGTGGACCACGCCCTGGCGGATATCGTCCATGCGCAGATATTCGACGGCGAAATCACGGGCGTTGGCTTCCAGGGTTTCCACCTGGATGCGGCTTTCCTCGTTCTCGATGCCCTTGGACCGGTCGGTGGTCGGCACGTTGTGATCGGCCACCGCCAGGGTCAGTTCCGGGTGGCGGACCTTGCGGCCGGCCAGACGCAGACCTTCGAACGCCTGCGGGCTGGTGACTTCATGCACCATGTGGCGATCGATATAGATCAGGCAGGTGCCGTCGTCTTGAACGTCCACCAGATGGGCGTCCCAGATCTTGTCGAACAACGTGCGCGGCTTGGACATGGGCCTTCCTCAAGAAACGAGTGATTCGCCGATGGCTTAATTTAGCCATCACTACACCGGATATAGCAAAGTCCCGATCCTCCGCCCCCCTGGGAATCCCCCAGGGTGACGGAGACGGGACAGCAAGATTTCCAGACGCATCCCGCCGCCCCCCGAGAGGAGCGACGGCGACGGCGGAAAGCTTATTCTTCGCTGGCAGCCGAAGCGGCTTCGGCCTTGGCGGCGGCGGCGGCCTTCAAGGCATCGGCCTTGGCGGCGGCAACGGCTTCACGCTCGCCGGCGCTGACCTTGGCCGAATAGCCGGTGGTCTGCTCGGCGATACGGGCCGACTTGCCGCGACGGTCGCGCAGGTAGTACAGCTTGGCGCGACGCACGTCGCCGCGGCGCAGCACTTCGATGGAAGCGATGTTGGGCGAGTACAGCGGGAAGATACGCTCGACGCCTTCGCCGTAGGAGATCTTGCGGACGACGAAGGACGAGTTCAGGCCGTCGTTGCGACGGGCGATCACCACGCCTTCATAGGCCTGCACGCGCTCGCGGTTGCCTTCAACCACCTTGACGTTGACCTTGACGGTATCGCCGGCGGCGAATTCCGGGATGGTCTTGCCTTCGACGAGCTTGGAGATCTGCTCCTTCTCGAGCTGCTCAATGATGTTCATCTCTTCACTTCCTTGTCCTGCGCCACCCCGGGTGGACGCATTGTTAGACCATGCGACGGCTGAAACCCCTCAGGGTGTTTCCGTCCGCCGCCGGGCAGAGGCATACCGGTCCCAAAGATCCGGTCGGCGTGTCCGCGTTGCTTCTTCCGACTGGCGATGGCGCCAATCGCGTATCTTCTCGTGGTGACCCGAAATCAAAACCTCGGGCACCGCCCGGCCCTGCCACTCGGCGGGACGGGTATAGTGGGGATATTCCAGCAAACCCCACTCGAAACTTTCCTCGGCCAGCGTCTCCTGGTTGCCCAGAACCCCGGGCAACAGGCGTACCACCGCGTCCAGAAGCACCAAGGCGGGCAACTCGCCACCCGACAGGACGAAATCGCCGAGGGATATCTCGACGGCCTCGTTGGCCTCTAAAACCCGTTGGTCGACGCCTTCGAAGCGACCACACAGGATGGTCGCCCCCGGCCCCGCCGCCAGTTCCCGCACCAGCGGCTGATCCAACAGCCGCCCGCGCGGGGTCATGTACACCAAGGGGCCCGCCCCCCGATTGGCCTTGATGGCCGCGTCCAGCACATCCGGACGCATGACCATGCCGGCCCCGCCACCAAAGGGCACATCATCGACGGATCGATGCTTGTCGGTCGCGTAATCGCGAATATTGACCGCATCCAACCGCCAAGTCCCCTTGGCCAACGCCCGCCCGGCCAAGGACAGGCCCAGCGGTCCGGGAAACATCTCGGGGAAGATGGTCAACACCGTGGCATGCCACGGATCAATCCGCTCTTCCACCCTCGCCCTCTTTCTCTTCGTCCTCGGCGAAGACCGGGGGGTCGACGACCACCTGGCGCTTCACCATGTCCACCACCGGCACCGCCACTTTGGTAAAGGGAACCAGCAAACTGCCTTGGCCCGGACGGATGATATCCAACAGATCACCCGCGCCGAAATTGGCCACACCCTTGACCGTGCCGATCACCTGACCATCCAGCCCCAAAGCGCTCAACCCCACCAGATCGGTATAGAGGAACTCGTCCTCTTCCACCTCCGGCAGGCGGTCGCGGGGCACATAAAGCCCCGTTCCCTTCAACGCCTCGGCCGCGTCGCGATCATTGACCCCGTCCAGCGTGGCGAGGACGAAGCCCTTGGCTTCGCCGGTCACCTTCAGCTTGAACCGGCGTTTCCCCGCCTCGTCCTCGACCGGGCCATAGGCGACCACGTCCAAGGGATCGGCGGTGAAGCTTTTGACGCGGACCGCACCGCGGACCCCGTGTGCGCCAACGATGGCGCCGATGCACACGCGGGCCGACACCGCCAATTACTCGGCGGCCGATTCGGCTTCAGCGGCGGCGGCAGCGGCGCGCTCGGCCTCTTCCTTGGCGCGCTGCTGGGCCTTGGCCTTGGGCTGGCTCTTCTTGGTCTGCTCGGCCCGGACCGGAGCGGCGATCAGGCCCTTGTCGGCGAAAACGCGGACCAGACGGTCGGTCGGCTGGGCGCCGACGGCCAGCCACTTTTGGATGGCTTCGACGTTCAGCAGGATGCGCTCGGCGTGGTCGGTCGGCAGCAGCGGGTTGTAGGTGCCCACCTTCTCGATGAAACGGCCATCACGGGGGCAACGGGCGTCGGCCACCACGATGCGGTAGAACGGACGCTTCTTGGCGCCGCCGCGGGCGAGACGAATCTTCAGAGCCATATCTATTCCCTTTAGCTTACAAACTTGAACTCACCGGTCGCCGATCAGCGACCGAACCCTTTCATGCCCGGCGGCATCAAACCGCCCAGGCCATGTCGCATCAGCCCCTTCTGCCCCAGCTTGCCGACCTTCTTCATGACGTCGGCCATCTGCTGGTACTGCTTCAGAAGCTTGTTCACATCCTGCACCGAAACCCCCGAACCGGCGGCGATGCGCTTCTTGCGCGACGCCTTGATCAGGTCGGGGTTCTTGCGCTCGGCCAAGGTCATGGACAGGATGACGGCCTTTTGCCGGCCCACCATCTTGTCGTCGATCTTGGCGTCTTTCAGTTGGTTGGCCATCTTGCCCAGGCCCGGCAGCATGCCGATGATGCCCTTGAGATCACCCATCTTTTCGACCTGCTTGAACTGCGACAGCATATCGTTCAAATCGAACTTGCCCTTTTCGATGCGCTTGGCGAGCTTTTCCGCCTCGTCCTGCTCGATGTTCTCCATGGCCTTTTCGACCAGGGAGACCACATCGCCCATGCCGAGGATACGGCCGGCCAGACGGTCGGGGTGGAAAGGCTCCAGCGCCTCGAGCTTTTCGCCCATACCCAAAAACTTGATCGGACGACCGGTGACGGCGCGCATGGACAACGCCGCACCACCCCTGGAATCGCCATCGACGCGGGTCAGCACCATACCGGTGACGCCGACTTTCTCGTTGAATTCATGGGCCAGGGTGACGGCGTCCTGACCGATCATCGCATCGACGACCAGCAGGGTTTCCACCGGCTTGGCCACGTCGCGCACGGCGGCGACCTCGGCCATCAGTTCCTGGTCGATATGCAGGCGACCGGCGGTGTCGAGGATGACGACGTCGTAGCCTTCCTTGCGGCCCACATCCAGGGCGCGCCTGGTGATGGCCACCGGCATCTCACCCATGATGATGGGAAGCGAACCGACATCGGCCTGACGGGCCAAAATCTCCAACTGCTGCTGGGCGGCGGGGCGATAGACGTCGAGGGAGGCCAGCAGGACCTTCTTCTTGTCCTTCTTGAGACGCACCGCCAGCTTGCCCGAGGTGGTGGTCTTGCCCGAGCCTTGCAAACCGACCATCAGAATGACGGCAGGCGGCACCGCGTTCAGGTTCAGCTCGACACCATCGGTACCCAGGGTGGCAATCAGTTCGTCATGGACGATCTTGACCACCAGCTGACCGGGGGTCACCGACTTGATAACGTCCTGGCCGATTGCGCGGGCCTTGACCCGACCGACGAAATCCTTGACCACGGAAAGGGCGACATCGGCTTCCAGCAGCGCCACGCGCACTTCGCGCAGGGCTTCCGTGACATCGGCCTCCGACAACGCACCGCGACCGGTGAGTTTGTCGAATACCCCTGACAGGCGCTGGCTAAGACTTTCGAACATCGGCCTTCCTATGATTCGCCCCAAACGAAAACGCGCCAGTGCGCGTACATTCGCGGACTGACGGGTCACCGTGGTGACGGATTTCTCCAGAGACTCTGAAGAGGCTGGTTTTTTACGCCTTTCCCGGCGACCGAGTCAAGCCCGGCTTGCCTGCGAACGGATTCAGGCTTAAGAACGGCTGACTTCGTATTCCGGGGCTGATCATGAAATATGCACGCAAGCGGGTTTTGGTGACGGGTGGCGCGGGCTTCCTGGGATCGCATCTGTGCGAGCGCCTGCTGGCCGATGGTCACGACGTGCTGTGCGTTGATAATTTCTATACCGGCAGTAAGGACAACATCGCCCACCTGATCGGCAACCCCTATTTCGAGCTGATCCGCCACGACGTCACCTTTCCGCTTTATCTGGAAGTGGACGAGATCTTCAACTTGGCTTGCCCGGCCAGCCCGGTGCATTACCAGCGCGACCCGGTGCAGACCACCAAGACCTCGGTCCACGGCGCCATCAACATGCTGGGCCTGGCCAAACGCATCAATGCCAAGATTTTCCAGGCCTCCACCTCGGAGGTCTATGGCGACCCGGAAGTCCATCCGCAGACCGAGGATTATCGCGGTTCGGTCAACCCCATCGGCCCGCGCGCCTGTTATGACGAGGGCAAGCGCTGCGCCGAAACCCTGTTCTTCGATTATCACCGCCAGCATGGCTTGCGCATCAAGGTCGCCCGCATCTTCAACACCTATGGTCCGCGCATGCATCCCGACGACGGTCGGGTGGTGTCCAACTTCATCGTCCAGGCGCTGGAAGGCCGGCCCATCACCCTTTATGGCGACGGCAGCCAGACCCGGTCGTTCTGCTTCGTCGACGACCTGATCGAGGGTTTCATCCGCCTGATGAACAGCGCCGACGACGTCACCGGCCCCATCAACCTGGGCAACCCGCGGGAAATGACCATCCGCGAACTGGCCGAGGCGGTGATCAAGCTGACCGGAGCCAAATCCGAGCTGGTGATCAAACCCTTGCCCGCCGACGATCCGTTGCAACGCCAGCCCAACATCGCCAAAGCCCGGGAAAAATTGGGCTGGGAACCCAAGGTGGCGCTGGAGGACGGCCTACACCGCACCATCGATTATTTCCGCGCCCGTTTGAACGCCTAAGCGAGTTGCCGTTGCCTTGGCCCGTCTTCGCCGATACCATCCCGATTGCGTCCACCGGCAGAAGCCGCTGGACAACGGGGGGCGAGTCGTTGAGCGGTAACAACAACGCTTGGGATACGAATTCCGCCGGTGAGGGCCTGTCCTCGCCGGAAGCGTTGGCCGCGCGGTTCGCGGGGCTAACCGCCAGCCTGCCCGGTTTCGGCTTTTTGCGGCGCCTCAATGCCGACGGCACCATCGCTTATCCGTGGTTCAGCGACAACGTCACCAAGATTCTGGGCTTCGCCCCCAAAGACATGGGCGTCAACAGCAACGGCTGCCTGCACGTCATCCATTGGGCCGACCGCGACCGCCATCTGGATGCCATCCGCCACTCGGCGGCCAATATGCGCCCCTGCGACGAGGAATTCCGCGCCATTACCCAGGGCGGTCAGGTGCGCTGGCTGCGCGGCGCCTCTACCCCCCGGCTGGAAAACGGTCAGGTGGTGTGGGACGGCGTGCTGATCGACGTCACCGACGGGCGCCGCGCCGAGTTCCGCCTGGACATGCTGATGGAGCATGCCGCCGATTCCATTCTCATCCTCGACGAAGCCGGGATGATCGACAGCGCCAATACCGCCGCCGAAGCTCTGTTCGGCTGGGCCGCCAGCGATCTGGCCGGACGGGCCATGGATGATCTGCTGGCCGAAAACGGCGGGGGCAACGGCGGCTTCCTGGCTGCCGTCAGCGACGGTCGCCCGCGCGAGCTGACCGGCATCCGCAAGAACGGCGACCAGTTTCCGCTGGAACTGACCACCAGCGAAGTGCGCATGGAAGGCCATCGGCTGTTCGTCGGCATCGGGCGCGACATTACCCAGCGCAAGGCGACGGAAAACGCTCTGTTGGAAAGCGAGCAGCGCCTGCGCGCCATCGCCGGCAACATGCCGGGCATGGTGTTCCAGCGCGTCCTTGGCCCCGATGGCACCATGCGCTTCACCTATGTCAGCGAAGGTTGCCGCACCTTCCTGGGCGTCGAGCCGGAAGAATTGCTGGAAGACCCGGAACTGTTCTTGCAATGCATGACCGCCGACGAGCAAAAATTGTTCCTGGCGGCCTTGGCCCGGTCGGCGGAGACGCTGGAACCGTTGGACGAGGAAATGGCGGTGTTCGGCGCCGGCAGACGCCGGCGCTGGCTGCGCGGCCAGTCGCGCCCCAATCGGCGCCCCAATGGCTCGGTGGTATGGGACGGCGTCATGCTGGACGTCACCGAAAGGAAGACAGCCGAACAACGGCTATCCTTCCTGGCCTATTACGATCCACTGACCCGGCTGCCCAACCGCACCGCTTTCCTTGAACGCTTCGCCGGTGCCCGCGAGAACGCCGCCCGCTCGCATCAATTGCTGGCGGTGCTGTCCTTGGGCATCGACCGCTTCGGCATCATCAATGCCACCATGGGCCATTCGGTCGGCGATCAGGTGCTGACCGCGTCCGCCGACATCGTCCAATCCGGACTCAGCCGCAACGACATCATGGCCAGGGCCTCGGGTGACCGCTTCCTGGTGCTGCTGTCCGGCCACACCTCGCGCCGCGAGCTGACCGAGATGGTGGAGCGTATCCACGGCCTGGCCCAATCGGCGGTGCATGTGGCCGGCGACGAGTTCGAGGTCTCGACCTCGGTCGGCGTCGCCTTGTTCCCGCGCGACGGCGAGGACGCCGAAACCCTGATCAAGAATGCCGAGGCGGCGTTGCAGCGGGCCAAGAGCCAGGGTCCGGCGACGCTGCAATTCTTCACCAAGGAAATGAGCTCACGCGCGGCCAAGACCCTGTCGCTGCAAAACAAGCTGCGCCGCGGCCTGGAGCATGGCGAGTTCGTCCCCTATTACCAGCCCCAGGTGGATCTGGTCACCGGCGCCATCGTCGGCATGGAAGCCCTGGTGCGCTGGAACAATCCGGAACTGGGCATGGTCAGCCCCGGTGAATTCATTCCCGTCGCCGAGGAATCGGGACTGATCGACGGCATCTGCGAATCCATGCTGGCCCAATGCGCGCGGCAGAACAAGCAATGGCAGGATTCCGGCTTTCGCCCCATTCCGGTGGCCGTCAACGTGTCGGGCCGCCAGTTTCAATATGCCCGCCGCCTGATCACCGCGCTGGAAACCAGTCTGGGGGAATCGGGCCTGGACCCGCGCTATTTGGAAATCGAGCTGACCGAAAGCTCGGCCATGCGCGATGCCGACAGCGCCATTGCCGTGGTCCAGACCCTGAAGGACATGGGGATTTCCTGTTCCATCGACGATTTCGGCACCGGCTATTCGTCGCTGTCGGTGTTGAAGCGCTTTCCCATCACCAAACTGAAGATCGATCGCTCCTTCGTCATGGATGTCATCACCGATCCTAACGACGCGGCTATCGTCGATGCCATCGTCGCCATGGCCAAGGCGTTGAAGATGAAGGTGGTGGCCGAAGGCGTCGAGCACACCCAACACCTTGATTTTCTTCGCGCCTTGGGCTGCGACCAGATGCAGGGCTACCTGTTCTCGCGCCCCCTGCCGGCGACGGAAATGGGCCAGATGCTCGCCGATGGCAAGTGTCTGCACTTCGGCCCGGCCCCGCGCAATAGCGGCACCGCCCCGTAAATCTGCAAAAGAAGTTGCTGTCACCGCATTTGTAGTTGACGGCCACCCCAAACCCCGCCTATTCGTTTCGTCACTGTAAGGGATAGAGGAAAGTCCTCCGGTCATGGACGGCACGAAACAAGAACAAGGTGGGGCGCGTGGCGTCTCCGTGGTCAAGCATTCCTATACCATCCCCTGCTCCAGTGCTTTCCGCGACTCTATCGAGGCCTTGGCCGCGCGCCGGCACGTCAATGTGGGCGATATCGCCCGCTCGGTGCTGCTGGTGATGCCACCCTCGGCAATCCAAGGCTTTCCCGATCCCGGCGACCCCGAGGCCGGCGACCGCGAAACGGTAATCCTGAAATCGGGCCCGTCCCAGGGCCGCCCCTGGCGGCGCAAACCACGTTTGCAGGTGCGCATGGTCCCCGGCTACGATCCGGTGGCCATCCGTCGCGCCCTGGGTCTGGCTCTGACCCTGGATCGCGGCGACATGACGCTGAAACTGGAAGATCCCAACGCCGCGCCACCGCCGCCCGAACCCGAAATCAAACCCGAGCCCAAGCCAGAACCCATGGCCGCCGCCCCCGATCATCAGGCGCTGGCGGCGGTGAACGAGGAATTGGAACGCTTGCAGGCCATCGTCAACGTATTGGCGTTCGACCCCCTGCCCGGCGGCGTCAACTCTCGGGCGGAAGCCTTGCATGTCCTGGGTTTCCCGCCCACCGCCCGCCCCGACCGCCGTATGGTCCGCGCCCGCTTCCGCATGCTGGCCACCATCCACCATCCGGACAGCAATTACGGCAGCCACGACCGCATGAGCCAGCTGAATCAGGCCATGGAATTCCTGAAGGAGTAGAAAGTGCCGAGCCCCCGCCGTTTCGTGCTCATCGACCGCGATGGCACCATCAACGTGGAAAAACATTACCTGTCCGATCCGGCGGATCTGGCCTTGATCCCTGGGGTCGGCCCGGCCTTGGCGCGGCTCGGGCGTGCCGGTTACGGCATCGCAATCATCACCAACCAATCGGGGATCGCGCGCGGCTATTTCAGCCTGGAACGACTGGCGGAAATCCATGATCGCCTGGGCCAGCTGCTGGCGGCGGAAGGGGTGGTTGTGGACGGCATCTATATCTGCCCGCACGGTCCCGACGACGATTGCGATTGCCGCAAGCCCCTGCCCGGCATGGCCGAACAGGCCATGAAGGAGCATGGTTTCGATCCCAAACTATCCACGGTGATCGGTGACAAGGAAGTGGACGTGGAATTGGGCAAAGCCATCGGCGCCGCCACCTTCCTGGTGCGGACCGGCCATGGCGAGAAATACGCAGCCACCAGCAAGGCCGATCACGTGGTCGCCGACTTGCCGGCAGCGGTAAACATCATCTTGGGAGACGAGGCATGAGACGCTGGCTGCTGGACCTGCTGGTCTGCCCCCATTGCGTGGGCGAACAGGCGCTGACACTGGCCGTCGACTGGGCCATGGACGACGAGATCATCGATGGCAGCCTGGAATGCCCGCATTGTCGGGCCAAGTGGCCGGTGCGCGACGGTGTTCCCCGCTTCGTCGGTGCCGCCCAGGATTATTGCGGCAATTTCGGTTTTCAGTGGCAACACTGGAAAGGCCTGCAAATCGACCGCCTGTCCGGTCATTGCCTGTCCGAAACCCGCTTCCTCGCCGATTCCGGCTGGGAACCCGAATGGATCAGGGACAAGCTGATCCTGGATTGCGGCTGCGGCGCCGGACGCTTCACCGATATCGCCGCCAAGCACGGGGCGCGGGTGGTGTCGGTGGATCTGTCGGCGGCGGTCAATGCCTGCCGCGACAACACCATGGTGTGGGACGGCAGGGTCCAGCCCATCCAAGCGTCGCTGTTTGATCTGCCGCTGCGTAAGGATGCCTTCGACGGCATCTTCTGCATGGGGGTGATCCAGCACACCCCGGACCCGGAACGATTGATGCGCACCCTACCGGCACAGATGAAACCGGGTGGGCGGCTGGCCTATAATTTCTATGAGGCGGATTTCTGGCCCAAATTGCAGGTGGTCAAATACACCCTCAGGCTGATCACCCCGCATCTGCCCACCGACTGGACCCTGGCCCTGTGCCGGGGGCTGGTCGCGGGCCTGTTCCCGCTGTCGCGAGCCTTGTCGGGCATCCGTAAGGTGCGCATCATCAACCACTTCCTGCCCATCTGTTCCAGCCACGATGCCAGCCTCAGCCGCGACCAGCAATATGCCTGGACCTTGCTCGACACCTTCGACTGGTACGGCCCCCGCCACGAAATCCGGCAAAAACATACGGACGTCGCCGCCCTTCTTCAGCAATGCGGCTTGCGAAACATCCACAGCCGCCCCGGTCTGGCGGTGGCGGAAAAGCCCCAATCCGACCAGGGCTGAAATAAATGTTCGAGCCTGCTAAAGTCTCGGCCCAACCAAGGATACCCGCATGAGCCTGAAGCACACCGAGGAAGATTCCTCCTTCGACAAGTTGGCCGCCCTGGCCGACGTCGCCACGCCGGTCTCCCCTGGTGCACCCAAGGTTCTGTTCATTTCGCTCTATTGCTACAAATCTTTCCCGGTGCGCGGCTTTCATGCCCTGGCCGAGCGGGCGGGCATCGATTCCCACGCCTTGTTCTTCAAGAACAACTTCACCAACCAGCACCTGCCCATCAGCGACCATGAAATCCAGTTGCTGAAACGGGTGGTCGGCGATATACGCCCGGACCTCATCGGCATCAGCGTGCTGACCCCCTATGTGCCGGCGGCCCGGCGGGTGGTGGCGGCCCTGCGCGAGATTTGCGACGCCCCCATCATCGCCGGCGGCAAGCACCCGACCATTTCCCCCGATGAAGCCCTGACCTATGCCGATTACGCCTGTAAGGGCGAAGGTGAGTTGGTGCTGCTTGACGTCTTCGAGCGCCTGGGTGCCGGGAGCCGCGATTTCAGCGGTATCGGCGGTCTGTGGCACCATGACGGGGACGGAACCATCGTTGATCGCGGTCAGCGCCGCCTGATCCAGAACCTGGACGTGCTGCCGTTCGAGGCTTATGGCGAAGCCAAGATGTGGTTCATCGAACACGACAAGGTGGAGACCCGCGACCCCGAGTTGGATGAAGATGAAATCCTGCTGATGGCCGGGCGCGGCTGCGTCTATGTCTGCTCGTACTGCGTCAACGCCTTGCTGATTCCCATGAACAAGGGCAATGGCCGCTTCATCCGTCTGCGGTCACCCGATAACGTCATCGCCCAGGTCGAAGAGCGCCTGGCCCGACAAACCGGCGCCCGCCTGGTGTCCTTCAACGACGAGGTCTTCGGCGTCTTCGACGACTGGACCTTGGAATTCGCCGAGAAGTATGCGGCGAAAAAGCTTCCCGGCTTCAATTGCGAGCTGGTGCCCAAGCTGATCAAGGAACGCAATATCCGCCCGCTGGTCCAGGCCGGGCTGTATGAAATGCATTTCGGCATCCAGTCGGGATCGGACGAAATCCGCAACACCGTGCTGGATCGCCCGGGCAAGAACGTGGAATTGCTGGAAACCGCCCGCATGCTGGCCGGGACCGGCGTGCAGGTGCAATGCGATCTGATCTTGGGCAATCCTTTCGATACCGCCCAGGTTCTGCGCGAAACCATCCTGCTGCTGGCCGACATGCCCAAGCCGCTCAAGCTCAACACTTACAAGATGCAGTATTTCCCCCATTACCCATTCACCCAGCGGGCCTTGGCCGCCGGCCACATCACCCAGGCCGATCTGGCGGAAGAGGTGGTGGCCGAACGCACCTTGTACGATTTCGTCTATCGTCCGGTGATAAGTCGTTTCGATGAAAAAACAGTCCTGGAGAACTGCGTCTATCTGATCCCGTGGAGCAATCCGCTGGTGTGGTGGCTGGCTCTGTCGCTGGCCAAGCACCACAATCCGGTCCTCGCCGTGCTGGCCAACATCCTGGCCGCCTGGCGCTATCAGTTGGATTTCCGCGGCAATCCCGCCCTGGTCTGGCTGCGGCGCGGCTGGATCGTCGTCCGCATGATCGCGCGCGGCGAAGTGGGATCGCTGCTCACCAAGGTCAAAAGCCGCCTGCGGTTGGGTACCGCTTAAACCTGCACCCCATAGGCGGGGGAAAACGGCACGGTCAGCCGCCAAAGGACGGCCAGTTGGTCGGGGCTGGTGACAACCACCTCGTCCGCCCCGCCACCGGGGCCGTCCTCGATGACGATGGCGCCGTCCTCGATGCGCAGGCGGCGCCAGACGCTGTCGCCGAAGCCCTGGTGGCTGCCGACGAAATCCTGGCCGCTGAACCGCAGCACCCGCGCCTGGGCACTGTCGTCCAGGTGGAACGGCCCCTGGTTCAGGGCCGCCGGTTCCGCTTGGCCGCAGCGGGGGACGAAATGAGCCAGAGCGGAACGATAGGCGTTGCGGGCGGCGAGATCGCCGGTATAGGCGAAGCTGCCCGGATCACGCACCCAGGCCACGCCGTCGATTTCGATTTCCACCGCCAATTGGTCGTTATGGGCATGGGCTCCACGACCGTCATGCAGACGGCCACAGCGGATGGAAATGAAGCTGCGCCCATTCTTCCAGCCATAAAGGCCGAAATCCGGGCAGGCGAAAGTCTCCAGTCCATCCAGCGCGGTGGGATCGGCGGCAACCAGCCGCAGCCGCACCGACGGGCTTTCCGTCGGCATCGCGCCATCGATGGCGACGGTGGCAGCAAACCGGGGTGGCACCGGCAAGGCACCGCCGGACAGGGCGGTCAGCATGGCCTGGGTCAAACGACCATCGACCAGATAGCCCAAGGCCAGCGGGCTTTGGTTCGGTTCCAGAATGAAAAAACGCCCGGAATCGTTATCGCCCACCTGAACCATGTCACCCGACGGCTTGGTCACGTTCTGGCTGAAACCCAGGGCTAGAGCCAACCGTTCCACCACCTCGGGGCTGAACGGCGGCCAGGCCATGGGGCCGGGGGCGACCTTGGGAATCAGACCCCAGGCGGCGGCATCATATTCGGCGAACACCGCCTTACGGTCATCGTCCAACCCCAGGATCAGAGCGACGGCATAGAGCGCCATTTCCAGCGACAGGCGATGATAGGCGGTGGAGGCCTCGAAATTGCCGCCATCGGCCAGGAACTGATGTTTGATTTCCGCGTTCAGCTGCTGGGCGGCAAAGACCAGCCACAGATCGCTCTCGGTTCCGCGCGGCAAGGCGCAGGCAGCAAAGGCCAGACCAACTATATCGGCAAGGTAATGATTGCCGCGATGCTGGGGCGACCATTCCAGATTATGGGCGATATGGCGGGCATGGGCGGACAGCGACGAGGCCAGCTCTTCCTCGAATTCCAGACTGAAGCGGGCGCCATGGGCGGTGAAAATTTCCCAGGCCAACACCAGATTGGCGGCACGGATGGCCACATCCATGGCGCAGGCCCATTGCACCCCCCAACCGGGTGGATTAGCCCCCAAAAAGTCCAACACCTGATCGTGGAACTCGGTGGCCAGCCGCTCGTCCGCCTGGGCGGCATAGGCCAGGGCCAGATGCGGCAGGTGTTGCAGCCGCCCCAGTTCCCACGGCACCTTGACGTCGACACCGTGGCGATGGCCATAGGCGGTGGCCCCACCCCATACCCGCACCGGCCAGCGATAGCCCGAGCGGAAATCCACATGCCAATCCACCGGCACATAGCCCGGCGTCGTGATCATGGCCAGCAGGCTGGCGGCGCGCTTGCGGTTGCCGCGATGGTGACCGGCGGCAATGATGTCGCGCCAATCGGGATATTTCGCCGCCGGATGGACCACCTTTCGCGGTCCCGACCCCAGCAGGTCGAAAGTGTGGCTCGCCGCCAGCAAGGCGCGGCGGCGCAAGCTGCCATCGTCATCGGTCACCGCCAGGGCAGGCAGGCGGCGGGCCAGCGGCACCTGGCCGTAGGACGGCGGATAGGTGCAGTGATTGCGCATCAGGGCGCCGATGAAGCGTTGTTTGACCCGGCGCGCCAACACCGAAACGACCTTTGCCGCCGCCGCCTTGCGGTCCATGGCGGCCAAAACCTTCAAAGCGTGCAGGGCTGACATTACTTCGCCTCGGTGGCGCCGGTCAGGGCCAAGGCCTCGGCCGACAGGGTGTATTCCGGCACCAGCCGGCTGACGATGGCCACCGCGCGGTCACCCTGGTGGCTGCGGCAGGCGATATCCAGATCATCAAGGGCGCCGCCCAACTCGGCCCGGTCGACCCAGCGCGGCGAGGCCAGCAAGATACCCTTGGCCTCGGTCGGCATGGGCGGTTCGGAGCCGTGGAAGATTTCCTCGAACAGCTTCTCACCCGGACGCAGACCGGTGAAGGCGATCTTGACATCGGCATCGGGGCGCAAGCCGGCCAGCCGGATCATTTGCCGGGCCAGATCGACGATGCGCACCGGCTCGCCCATGTCGAGGACGAAAATCTTGCCGCGATAATCGGGATGGGCCAGACCGAAGGCCGAGGCCTGCAACACCAGTTCCACCGCCTCGCGCACGGTCATGAAATAGCGGGTCATGTCCGGGTGGGTGACGGTCAGCGGTCCGCCTTCGGCCAGTTGCTTCTGGAACAGGGGCACCACCGAGCCGGTGGAACCCAATACGTTGCCGAAACGAACCGTGACGAAACGGGTGTGCCCATCGCCGGCCATGTCCAGCGCCTGGGCGTACATCTCGCCCACCCGCTTGCTCGCCCCCATGACATTGGTGGGATTGACCGCCTTGTCGGTGGAAATCTGCACCATTACCCTGACCCCGGCCTCGACGCAGGCATCGGCGACGATGCGGGTGCCGATGGCGTTGGTGAGCAGACCTTCATCCGGGTTGCATTCGACCATCGGCACATGTTTCAGCGCGGCGGCGTGGAAGACCACGTCGGGGCGGATTTCGGCCATGGTGGCGCGGACCCTTTGGCCATCGCGCACATCGCCCAGCATGGGCCGGCGGGGGACATCCGGATGAGTCTTCGCCAATTCCAGATCGATAGCGTAAAGATTGAACTCGCCAGCATCGAACAGGGCGAGCATCTCGGGGGCATAACCGGCGACCTGACGCACCAGTTCCGAACCGATGGAGCCGCCGGCGCCGGTGATCAGCACCCGCTTGCCGGTCAGCATGGCCTGGACCCCGGCGCGGTCCAGCAGGTTTTGTGGACGGCCCAGCAAATCCTCGACGGCGATGGGGCGAAGGCTCAGCTTGTCCTCGACCCCGTCCTTCAAATCGGTCAGGCGCGGGATACGGGCCAGGGTCAGGCCCAGGCGGTCGCATTCATCCAACAGCCGGCGCACCACCGACCCGTCCAGACGGTCATCGGTGACGATCAGCCGCTGCGGTCCCTGGCCCTTGGCCCGCAATTGCTCGACCACTCCAGCGAAATCGCCGATTTCACCCAGCACGTCGACGCCATGGATATTGCGCCCGACCCGACCGGCGCCCTCGCTGATCAGCCCCACCGCCCGATATTCGGCATCGGGGGCCGAGGTGGCCCGCAAAAACAGCTCGGCCTCGTCACCGGCCCCGGCCAGTAGCACCGGAATGCGCCCGGCCCCCGCCACCTGCTTGGCGGTGCGGCGGCGGTCCTTCCACGAGCGATAGATGAAACGCGGTCCGCCCAGCAGCGCCAGCAGCACCAGCCAGTTGATGATCAGCACCGAACGCGGCAGATCCTGCAAGCGGGTAACCAAAAACATCAGCAGGTAAAAGGCGACCACGGTGACGGTGGCGCCGCGGGCGATGGTCAGCAGATCGTTGACACTGGCATAGCGCCACACCCCCTTGTACATGCGCGCGGTCAGAAACGACACGCAGGCGATGGCGGTGAACAAGGCGGTGGCAATGACCAGCATGTCTGCCCCCCAGCCGGGCACCCAGGTCGCATCCATGCGCAGGAAAATGGCGACCAGAAACGACAACGCCGCCATGACCAAGTCATGGACCAGGGCGATATGTCCGCGGTGCAATGTCAATCGGGGCATCATGGCTGCAACTGTTATCGTAACGGGTGGGCGCTGTCCAAGGGATTGCGTCAGGTCTCGATGGTGCCGGCGCGGGTCGGACCAGCCCCTGCCACCACCAGATCCAGCACATCCATGTAGCGTTTGGCCTGATACTCGCGCGAATGGCGCGGCGCGGCGGCCAGACTGGCGGCGGCCAGTTCAGCCCGATGGGCATCGTCGCCGGCCAGGGCTTGCGCCGCCGCCGCCAGTTTCCGGGGCTGGGCGGCGGGCACCCACAACCCGGCCCGGTCGTCGATGACGATGCGGCTGGCCTCGCCTTCGGGCGCCACCAGCAACAACGGCAGGCCCATGCCCATGGCCTCGAAGATTTTCGACGGGATGACCTCGGCGAAGGCCGGGTCGTCCTTCAGATGCACCAGCGCCACGTCGCACAAGGACCAGATGCGCGGCATCATCTCTTTCGGCTGCATGCCCTGGAACACCACATTGGTCAAGCCGCGCTGGGCCGCCTGATCCATCAGCATCTGCCGCTCGGCCCCGGCGCCGACGAACAAAAAGCGGATGCGGTCGTCATCCTTCAGCCGTTCGGCCGCATCCAGCACGTTGATCAGGCCATGGGCCATGCCGTGGGTGCCGACATAGCCCAGCACGAACTTGCCGGCCAGACCCCAGGCGGCGGCCAACTCGGCATCACGCGGACGCGGCGCATAGCGCGGCAGGTCGACGCCGTTGATGACCACCGCCACCTTGCGCAGATCGATGGCGCGGCGGGTCAAATCATCCTTGAAAGCGCGGGTCAGGGCGATGACCGCCGCCGAGCGGCGATACAGAAACAGTTCCAGCCGCTCCAACGCCCGGATCACCGGACTTTGCTTCATGGCGCCGACGGCGGTGATCGAGCGCGGCCACAGATCGCCCAACTCGAAGACGAAGGGCACGCGGCGGCTGGCGGCCAAGGCCCAGCCGCCGACAGCTGCGAAAAATTGCGGGGAGGTGGAAATGACCACGTCGGGCCGGTCCTCGAACAGGCCGGCGCCATAGGCGGTGGCCATGAAGCTGACGAAATCCAGCGTGCGCTTGGCGAAGCCTTCATTGGCGGAAATATAGGTCTTCACCCGCACCACCCGCAGGCCATCCATATGCTGGACCTGACGCCACTTGTTTTCCCAGCCGTCGAACAGCTTGCCCTGGGGGAAATTGGGAGCACAGGTCAGGATGGTCACCTGATGGCCGTCACGGACCCAGTAAAGCGCGCGCTCGTAGACGCGGGTGGCGGCGGCATTGGTTTCAGGCGGGAAATTCTCGGTCAGGAACAGGATTTTCAAGGCCGTACGCCCATATGGTTCACGGACGGCCAGACCATATCAGCGCCCTATTGCCCCGTCACCACCCGAATGGTCGAGACCGCCCGCTGGCCGTTGCCGTCCACCACCACCAACCGGGAAAAACCGTCGCCCTCGGGCCGCCAGAAGCGGACGTCGTCAGCCAGCGGCACGCCATCGACGATCCATTTGAGCGGCGCCACCCCGCCTTGGGCGGCCAAGGCGATGCCGTCGGCCAGCGCTTCGACGGTGGTGCCGTCGGGGGGGAACAGGATGCGTGGACGGCCCGGACCGGACAGCACCGTATCCTCACCGCGCCCACTCAGCCGGGCCAGGGCGGCGGGCGGCTGAGCGTGATACAGCGCATGGTCGGGCTGGGCCGGCGGCGAGCGACGGCCCTGGTCGGGCGGCAACAGGTCGAACAGCTGGAACAGGATCGGCGCTGCCGCCGCCAATCCGTATTGGCCCGGACGCGGGGCGCCGTCGGGGCGCCCGACCCAGACACCGATGGTGTAGTCGCGCGACACGCCGATGCTCCAGGCATCGCGGAAGCCGTATGAGGTGCCGGTCTTGAAGGCGATGGCCCGACCGCGCTGGGTCAGCCGGGCCGAGGCCACCCCCGGTGGCGGCGGCGATCCTTCCAAGGCCTGCACCACGGCGCGGGCCGCCGGCTGGCCGACCAAGGCCCGCCCGGTGGGCGTTTCCGCTCCGTGGACGAAGGCGAGCGGGCGCACCAGACCATCCTCGGCCAGACCGGCATAAAGCATGACCAGATCGACCAGTCGCATGCCGACACCGCCCAAGGCCAAGGGCAGGCTGGGCTCGGCCAAGGCGGGGAAGGCCAGTTCCGCCCCCACTTGCCGCAGCAGCGACGCCAGCCGCACCGGCCCCACCTGATCCAGCACCAGCACGGCGGGGATGTTCAAGGACCGCTGCAACGCCTCGCGCGCGGTCATCACCCCGTGGCTGTCCTGGTCGAAATTGCGTGGCAGCCACAGGCCGAAGCGTTGCGGCGCATCCTCGATCAAGGTGCCGGGATGCAATGACAGATCATCGAAGGCCAGGGCATAGATGAACGGCTTGAGCGTCGATCCGGGCGAGCGTGACGCCCGCGTCAGATCGACCTGACAGCGCCGCCAATCGCCGCTGCCCACATGGGCCAGCACCCGCCGCCCGTCATTGGCCACCACCAGCAAGGCCAGTTCGGCCCCGTCATCCCAGCCAGCGGACAGGGCACGGGCCAGTCCCTCGACCACCCGCTGCAAATTGCCGTCGATCGTGGTCCTGATCCGCTTGTCACCCTCGGCGCTCAGACGTTCGGCCAGATGCGGCGCCAACATCGGCAGGTCGCGCTGGAAGGTGGGCAAGGCCTCGGCCTTGGCCGCCTGGGCCACGTCGGCGGACAGCAAGCCGGCCCCCACCGCGCGATCCAGCACGCGGTCGCGCGCCGCTTTCGCCGCCTGCGGATGACGGTCGGGGCGCAGGCGTTCCGGCGATTGCGGCAAGGCCGCCAACAACGCCGCCTGGGCCGGGCCGAGATGGGCCGGCTCGATCCCGAACCAGGCCAGCGACGCGGCCCTGACCCCTTCCACCCGCCCACCGAACGGGGCCAAGGTGACATAGGCGCGCAGCACCCCGGCTGTCCCCAGGCGCATCTGCAATTGCACGGCGCGGGCCATCTCGGTCAGCTTGGCCGCCATAGTGCGCGGCTTGGGGTCAAGCAGTCGGGCCAATTGCATGCTTAAGGTCGAGCCGCCCGACACCACCCGGCCTTGGCTCACCGCCTGGAAGGCGGCACGGGTCAGGGCCAGCGGGTCGATGCCGGGATGCCAGCCGAAACGGCCATCCTCCATCTCGCGCAGCATGGCCAGATAAAGCGGTGCGATCCGTGCCGGGTCGCTGTCCAGCCGCCAGGTGCCGTCGGCCAGGGCGAAGGGGCGCAGCAAAGTGCCGCTGCTGTCCTCGACCACCGCCGATTGCCGGTGCAGCCGGGTCAAATCCGGCGGCAACAGCAGATCGGCCAATCCCAGCCCCAAGACCAGGGCCAGCAGCACCCCACCCACCGCCAGCAGGCGGCGGCGGGTCATTCCACGATGCCGAGCCGGCCCATGGCGGTGCGGGCGGTGATGCCCGGCGCGTACATGTGCTCGGCCAGTGCCGCCGGCATGGCGAATTCACCCAAGCCCACCGCACGCACCACATAGGCCAGCTTGACCGTATGGACCGGATTACCCTGTTCCCATTCCGGCTGATCGGGGCCACGGACATAACGCGGCAGGGTTTGCACGGCGATGAAACGGTCGTCGCCCAGTTCGCGCATGCTGGGGTCGGTGATGCCGCTCAGCCAGGGATAGCCGGGCTGATCCGCCTTGATCACCCCTTCCGCCTCCAGCCCCGCCGGCAACAGGTCGAGCAGGGCATAATCGCCGGCCCGCTTGCCGTGGGCGTTCATTTCCAGCACCACCACCAGCCGGTCGTTGCGCTTGACCTGGGCCAGATCCACGGGCTGACCGTCCAGGCTGAACACCTGCTTGGACAAGCCGACACCGTTTTCCTGGGCCGGTACTTCCTGCGCCGGGATGCCGTCCACCGACAGGGTGCGGAAGATGGCGCCGCTGCCGGTATTGTCGATGCTCACCCCACGGGTCAGGGCGGCCACATCCAGGGCCATGGCCACCGGATCGCCCTTGCCCACGGCCTTGCCGTCCACCTGCACCGCCACTTGGCCGGCATTCTTGCCGAGCGCGGCGGCAGCCATCAGAATCCACGCCTTGTCCTGAGTGGTGGTCTGCTCGGCCTGAACGTTCTGCTGAAAGCCCATGGCCAGCAGATCGGGGATTTGTGCCGATCGTCCGGCCTCGGCCATGATAGCGGCGACGGCGAAGACGTCGCGGACATAGCTGCCATAGGGCAGTGGTTTATAGCCGCTGGGATTGCTGTTCAGGGCTTGGCGGGCCCGGTCGAAGGCCAGGGCCGCGCGGGCGCGTTCACCCACACTGTCCAAAGCCGCGCCCAGATGGGCCCAGGCCATGGCCCCCTTGGGTGGAGCACTGTCGAAGAAATAACGCAGATCACTGGCATTGGCCTTGCCGGCGCGGGCCAGCAGGAAGGCGGCATAGGCCTTGACCTCGGGGCGTGAATCGGTGAAGGCGTCCGCCGCCAGCCAGCGCCGGCCCAGGGCGCGCGGCGCCTCGGGGACGTCGAAGCCCTTGGCGGCGGCGCGGTCGAGGAAGTCGAGGGCGAAAGCCGACAGCCACGCATTGGCATCGTCGCCCCACGGCCCCCACATGCGGAAGGAACCATCCACCCCCTGCATGGTCAGCACCCGGTCCACCGCCTGCTGGATGCGGGCATCGGCGTTGGCATCCTGGGCCGTGCCGGCCATGGCGGCCAGATCGTTGAAATAAAGCAGCGGTAAGGCGCGGCTGGTGGTCTGTTCCAGGCAGCCATAGGGATAGCGGTCGAGCCAGCGCAACATGCCGGGTACATCCAGCCCCTGCCAGCGCGACAGGCTGAGCGACACCTGGGCGCTGCCCGGCAGATAGGCGTCGAGGATTTGCCCATCCAGCTTTTCCTGGGCTCCGGCGGCCAGCGAGACGGTGTTCTGCACGCTGACCGGCGCCTGGGCCGGGCGCACCTGGATGGGCCAGGTGCGGCTGACGGCGAAATTGTCGGGGCCCGAGACGATCAGGCCCAGATTGGCGATGCCCGGCTGATCCGCCCGGATGGGCAGAGACAGAATGCGCCGTTCCCCCGCCGCCAGCGTTTCCGTGCGCTGTTCGGCCAGATGCACCGGCCCGTCGCTGGTCAAATCCAGGCGGAAATCCCCCGCCGCCCCGGACAGATTGTGCAACAGCACGGTGGCGGCGGCCCGGTCGCCGGGGGCGAGGAAGCGCGGCAGGATCATTTCCGCCACCACCGGATCGCGCACGGTCAGCCGGCGCTCGGTCGAGCCCAGCTTGGTGCCGTCGAAGGCCACCGCCATCAGGCGCAATTCACCCTGGAAATCGGGGATGTCCAGCTCGATGCTGGCGATACCGTCCTTAACCGGCACCACGCCGGAGAACAGCGCCACCGTGCGCGTCGGCACCACGTCGAGGCCACGGCCCATGGCATCGCCGCCCTGGTCGTCGCCCTGGCCGGGCAGGCCACGGATCAGACGACCGTAATCGTCGCGCATGCCCACGCCCAGACGGCGCTGGACCAGATAATGGCCGGTGGGCGACGGCGTCTTGAAGCGGGTCAGTTGCAAGATGCCCTGATCCACCGCCGCCAGGGTGACGAACGCCTGGTCGCCGCCCGAGACCTTGACCGGCACGGTCAGACGCTGACGCGGAATGATCTTGTCGGGGGCCTCCAGCGTCACCGCCAAGGTTCGCCGCGCCGGGTCGAGCCCCAGCCAGACGGTGCCGACGGCGCGCACCGGCGCGTGACTGACCTTGTCGGTCAACGGGCGGTACAAGGTGACCAGGGCATAGGCGCCCGGTCCCCATTCCGGCTTCATCTCCACCGCGATCTCGCCACCACCAGGGGCCAGGGTGACGCTTTGCACGTGCTGGACCCGTTCATTAGCGATGACCAGCAGGGCCTCGCCGCCCTGATCGGTTTCCACCCGCACACGCGCCTTGTCGCCCGGCGCATAACCGGGACGGTCGGCGCCCACCTTCAGGCGGTCGGGACGGTCGGCGCTGGCCTGGCCGTACCAGCCCACATAAAAAGCCTTGCTGGTGAGCACGCCTTGTTTGCGCATCTCGAGGCGATAGCTGCCCCAGCTCAGAGTCTGCCGCACCTGTGCCGGCTTGTCGGCACCCACCGTCAGGGTGCCGCCGGCGATCTGGCTTTCCTTGGCGACGCGCTGATAGCGCCATTCACCATTGGCGCGATACCATTGCCAGGTGGAGACATCGCGGAACAGGCGGTACTCGACCTGATCGGTGGCCACTGGCTTGCCGGTTTCGTCCACCGCCAGCACATCGAACACACTGTCCTGATTTTGCGGCGCCACACCGTCGAAATGCGGGCGCAGGCCCAGGGCCAGCGGCCCCAGCGCCACCGGCGCCATCACCTGATCCGAGGTGGTGCGCCCGCCCGGCTCGCGCAGGGCCACGTTCAGCACCGCCCGCACCGGCACCGGGCTGTCCATGCGCGCAGGCAACGCCCCGGTCACCCGGGTCTTGCCGGCTTCATCGGTGTCGGCCAGCTTCAGGGTCACCCGCTCGCCGGCATATTTGCCGCCATCCACCCCCCAAACGAAGCCCTTGTGTTGGGGGAACGGATTGGGATCGGCTTCCAGCGTCAGCTCGGCCTCGCCGCCCAGATGGGCGGCAGGGGCGCCATAGAGGAAGCGCCCGGCCACATCCAAGGCGATGTCCTGGCCGGGGCGCAAAAGCGCGGGCGGCGCGGCGATGTCGAGCGCCAGACGCTGGGGGACGAAATCCTGCACGTCGATCTGCACCGTGCCCACCGGCTCGCCCTTGGGGTCCATCAGGGCATTGATGCGCCACAGGCCGCGATTGGCGCTTTTCGGCAAGGGAATGGTGAGGTGATACGAGCCGGCACCGCGATCGGCGGCGGTGAAACGGCGATATTCGCGCCCGTCGGGACGCAGCACCGACAGGATGGGGGTGGCATTGGCGATGGCGCGCACATCGGGATCGCGCAGCAAGGTCACCAACTCGATGCTTTCACCGGGGCGATAGATACCGCGTTCGGTATAGAGGAAGGCATCCACCGGCCCGGCGGGGTCGCGGCCCTGGTCGCCACGGTCGGACAGGTCGAAATCGGGGCGGCGCAAATCGAGGAAATTGAAGTCGTCGCCGTCATAGGCCATGACCATCACTGGGGCCATGCCGCCCTGGCCGCGCAGCAGGCCGGGGGCGAAATGGACGCGGCCCTCGGCATCGGTCACCGCCTGGGCCAACTCGTCGTTGTTGCGGGCGATCAGGGTCAGGCGCACCCCCGGCTTGGCCTTGGCGCTGCCCAGGGAGCGCACCGACACGGTCAGGCCGTCATCACCGCGAAACGAGGTCAGGCCGAGATCGGAATGCACCACCCATTGGCCGGCGATGGGGCGGTAATCATATTCGTCACTGACGTCTTCCTTGCCGACCTTGGGCAAGGCGGCGACCAGCAGATAGGCGCCCGGCTCGGGCTTGCCCATGGCCTGGGCCAGGGGGAACAGGCTGATGGTGCTTTCGTTGCGTTCGCCCTTGATGTCCATGCCGCCCGACCACACCAGCCGGCCTTCGTCATCGGCGTACTCGCCGGCCTGATAGGGATAGACGGTTTTTTCGTCCACCAGATCCTGGCGCATGCGGGCGAGCAGGCGGTCGCCCACCCGGTACAGCTTCATCTCCAGCCGCGGCGCGTTGACGGTGGTCACCGGCAGGCCGTCGCCGCTGTGGCGCGGCAGGATGAAGCCGGGGCCGAAAGCCACCTGCGGCGGGCGGTCGCCGAAACTCACCGACAGCTTGGTATCGGCGGCCAGCTTGCTGCCGTCGGCAGCCGGCAGCCCGGCCTTCATGGTGACGGCGTGTTCGCGGCCAAAGGCAAGACCGCTCACGCACAGCCGCGCCTGATCCACCCGCAGGCCGGGGCGCGGCTGGGTCGGGATGGTCAGATAATCCTGATAGGCGATTCCTGGGTCCAGCGGGGCGGAAAACACCAGACAGGCTTCCGGCGTGTCGCTCTCGGCATTGGTGATCAGGCGTTGATAGGTCAGCACGCCAGGGCTGGGCTTGACCTGATCGAGCCCGGGATTGACCGAGGCCAGCGGCGCCACGTCACCGGATCGCGGCGGCGGCGCCTCGATGGCGGCGACGACGGGCTGCACCGCCGGACGCAGATCATGGGTGCCCCAGGCCCCCAGGGCAGCCGCCCCGGCCACGATGGAAACGGCGATGAAGGCAAGTCCGCGCTGCATGATGGTTCCCCTGGCCCACAACTGGCCGGGAAACTATCGATCAGGCGGCGGCGTCGGGCAAGGCCAGACCGCCGAAACGGGCGAAAAAGGCAGGATTGGCCTCGGGCAGCGGACCTTCGGCGGTTTCCAGCACGCTCATCAGATGGCGCTCCGCCGGGGCCTGGACCAGCCGGTACAGGTTGCGGCACAACAGCCGTGCCGCCGCCCCCGGCCAGTCGGGGGCCAGCAATTCGTCCGGCAGCATGGGATCGCGCAGCAGCGCCCGGCGATAGCCGTGGATCAGCAAGGATCGCACCAGGAAACAGGTTTCCGGGTCGGGCTCGCTCAAGCCGTCCAACGCCCGCCACAAGGGCCGGAAGATATCGAGGAAACCCAGATAGTCGTGGGCCAACCGGTCCTGGTCCCAGCAGGTGCGGATGACGTCGCGCAGCGCCTCGGGCGCCACCCAGCTTTCGGCGGAAGCGCGCATGACCACCGCCTGCTCGCCCGCCTCGGCGTCGATCAGGGCCTGACGCACCGCGGCCTGATCGGGATCGGGATGGAGCATGACACCGGGCGACAACTGGCCGAAGCCTAGCCAGCCGAGATCACGGCGCAGCGCCTCGCGCCGCTCGCCTTCGGTGCCGGTCAGATTGGTGAAGACCATGGTCCATTGCTTGTCCCAAGGCCGCCGCGCATAGGAGTAGATGCGCCGATGCGCCGCCTCGAACCGCCGCCGTCCGGTCTCGGTCAGACTGTAATAACTGCGCCGCCCCACATGGGACGAGGTCAGCCAGTCTTCCTTGGACAGCCGGAACACCGAGGTGCGGACAATGCGCTCGTTAAGGCCGAAGGGTTCGACCAGCCGGATCAGGCTGCCCAGCCAGGCGGAACCGCCATGGGGCAGGATGGCATCGCCGTAAACGGTGACGATCAGCGATTTCGCCTTGGGGCGAAGCTGTTCCAGGGTGGCTTGGACCATGTCATCCAGGCGGGATTTGGCGCTCATGCCTTGAGTGTCACCGGTGTGGCTGCGTGCGCCCATCCTAGCCAAGCGGCTTGGCGGCGCAACCGAAGTTTTTCACGCGGGTCCGCAGCATTGCAAAATTAGAGTCGATTCAATATTCTGCATCATGTAACAAGTTTCTTTATTCATAACCACGGTCGGCGCAGTGCCGTTGACAGGCTGGAACCGATACAATATGCTTCGGAAATATTCTAAAAAAGCATCATATCAGATGCGATAAAAATCAAAGATGTCCGTTACTCCGCTGATTGCCAGGATTTTTCCTTTCGCACTTGCGTTACGAAATTTTCCAATGTCGCCGGATAAAGTGGAAACATGATGGTCATAATCGACCACAGGGAGGAAAAAAGATGCGTGGATTGAAGACTCTGGCGAGTCTGGCTGTTGCCGGCTGCGCCTTGGCCGTATCCTGGACCGCCCAGGCCGCCGATCCGGTGAAGATCGGTGCGTTCCTGTCGGTGACCGGCCCTGCGTCGTTTCTGGGCGAGCCGGAAAAGAAGACCTTGGAAATGTATGTGGACCGGCTGAACAAGCAAGGCGGCGTCCAGGGTCGCAAGATCGAACTGACCGTCTATGACGACGGCGGCGCCCCGGACAAGGCGGCGACCTTCGCCAAGCGCCTGATCCAAAGCGACAACGTCGACATCCTGATCGGCGGCACCACCACCGGTACCTCCATGGCGGCGATCAAGATCGCCGACCCGGCCGGGGTTCCGTTCATTTCCCTGGCCGGCGGCATCGACATCGTCGACCCGGTGAAGAAATGGGTGTTCAAGACCCCGCACACCGACCGCATGGCGGCTGAGAAGGTGTTCTCGGACATGAAGAAGCGCGGCCTGACCAAGGTGGCGCTGATTTCGGAAAATGCCGGCTTCGGCAAGTCGGGCCATGACCAGTCGCTGCTGGTCGCGCCCCAATACGGCATCGAGATCGTCGCCGACGAGGTCTATTCGCCCAAAGACCCCGACGTCACCGCCCAGCTGACCAAGATCAAGAACACCGCTGGCGTGCAGGCCATCTTCAATTTCGGCTTCGGCCAGGGCCCGGCCATCGTCACCAAGAACTACAAGCAATTGGGCATCACCCAGCCGCTGTACCAGTCCCATGGTGTCGCCTCCAAGGACTTCATCCGTCTGGCCGGCGATGCCTCGGAAGGCGTGCGTCTGCCTGCCGCCGGTCTGGTCATCGCCAGCCAGCTGGCCGCCACCGATCCGCAAAAGCCGGTGGTCACCGCCTTCAAGAGCGAATACGAAGCCGCCTTCAAGACCGAGGTCTCGACCTTCGCCGGTCATGCCTATGACGGTTTGCAGATCGCCCTGGCGGCGATCTTGCGCGCCGGCTCCAGCGACAAGGCCAAGGTCCGCGACGAGATCGAGAAGACTTCGGGCTATGTGGGTACCGGCGGCATCGTTTCCATGTCGGCCACCGACCACATGGGTCTGAACCTGTCGGCCTTCCACATGGTGGAAATCAGCAAGGGCGACTGGAAGATGGTCGACTGACCTGAAGCGTTGCGAACTTTAACCGTCCGGGACTCCGTCTTGCCGCCGCCTTAAGGGCGGCAAGACGGGCCGCAACGGGGGCTTTCCCATGATCGAGTCGATGATCCAGTTCATCCTGGCCGGATTGACCAGCGGCGCCATCTATGCGCTGGTCGGCCTGGGCTTTTCCATCATCTACAATGCCAGCCACGTCATCAATTTCGCCCAGGGCGAGTTCATCGTCATCGGCGGCATGAGCACGGTGGCGCTGTTGGCGGCGGGCGTGCCGCTGCCTTTGGCCATCGTGCTGGCGACCCTGGTAACCATGCTGGTGGGCATGGCCTTGGCCAAATTCGCCATCCAGCCGGCCAAGGATGCCGACGTGGTCGCCCTGATCATCATCACCATCGGCGCCTCGATCTTCCTACGCGGCGTGGTGCAACTGGTGTTCGGCAAGGACATCCACTCGCTGCCGGCCTTTTCCGGTGAAACGCCGCTCAATCTGATGGGTGCCACCTTGATGCCGCAAAGCCTGTGGGTGATGGGCATCAGCTCGGCCCTGATCGTGGTGATCGCGTGGTTCTTCAACGCCACCTTGGCCGGCAAGGCCATGCTGGCCACCGCCTATAACGCGCTGGCCGCGCGGCTGATGGGGGTGGACACCAAATGGGTGCTGCTGTCGGCCTTCGCCCTGTCGGCGCTGTTGGGCGCGGTGGGCGGCATCGTGGTGACCCCGATCACCTTCGTCTCCTATGAATCGGGCATCATGCTGGGGCTCAAGGGCTTTTCGGCGGCGGTCCTGGGCGGCCTTGGCAACGGCGTCGGCGCCGTCGCCGGCGGCCTGATCCTGGGTATCGTCGAGGCGCTCAGCGCCGGCTATCTGTCCTCTGCCTACAAGGATGCCATCGCCTTCATCATCATCCTGGTGGTGCTGGTGTTCCGTCCCAACGGCCTGTTCGGCAAGAAAGGGATCGACCGGGTATGACCTCCATGCTCCCCCCCGCTTTGCAACGACATCGCGGCCTGATCGTGCTGGCGGCGGTCATCGCCGTGCTGCCCTTGGCGCTGCGCAATGACTATCACTATGACGTGGTCATCAATGCCGGGCTCAACGCCATCGTCGTCGTCGGCCTCAACCTGCTGATCGGCTATGCCGGCCAAATCAGCCTGGGCCATGCCGCCTTCTTCGGCCTGGGCGCCTATGCCTCGGCCATCCTGACCACCACCTATGGCTGGCCGGCGCTGGGGGCCATGGCCGCCGGCATCGCCGTCGTCGGCATCCTGGCCTATGTCATCGCCCGGCCCATCCTGCGCCTCAAGGGCCATTATCTGGCCATGGCCACCTTGGGTATCGGTGTCATCATCTCCATCGTCCTCAACACCGAGGCGCAGGTGACCGGCGGCCCCGACGGCATGTCGGCGGCCCCCTTCACCGTGCTGGGCTACACCTTCGCCACCGAGCAATCCTGGTACTGGCTGGTCGGCGGCGCCTTGCTGCTGACCGTGTGGCTGTCCACCAACCTGATCGATTCGCCCATTGGCCGGGCTTTGCGCGCCTTGCACGGGGCCGAGATCGGCGCCCGCGTCGTCGGCATCGACACCACCCGCTACAAGGTGCTGATCTTCGTCATCTCGGCCATGTTCGCCAGCTTCGCCGGATCGCTGTTCGCCCACCACACGCCGACGGTGACGCCGTCGATCCTGGGCTTCATCAAATCGGTGGAATTCGTGGTGATGGCGGTGTTCGGCGGCATGGCCTCGGTCATGGGCTCGGTGGTCGGCGCCGTCATCATGACGCTGCTGCCCAATGCGCTGGCCGCCTTCGAGGATTTCGAGCCGATCATCCTGGGCGGTATCATGATGGGCACCATGATCTTCATGCCCAAGGGCCTGGTTCCCACCATCGCCAAGCTGTTGCGCCGCAAGGAGGCCCCATGAGCCTGCTGAAAGTCACCAACCTGACCAAGAGCTTCGGCGGTGTCTCGGCCATCCGCGACCTGTCGTTCACCATCGAGGCCGGGACCATCCATTCCATCATCGGCCCCAACGGCGCCGGCAAGACCACGCTGTTCAACCTGATCACCGGGGTCTACACCCCCAGTTCAGGGTCGGTGCGCTTCAACGACCGCGAAGTGGGCGGGGTCGAGCCGCACAAGCTGGCCGAACTGGGCATGAACCGCACCTTCCAGAACCTGCAGATTTTCCACAACATGAGCGCGGTGGAAAACGTCATGGTCGGCGCCCATCTGCATCTGCAGAAGGGTTTGCTGCATTCCATGCTGCGGCTGCCGTCACTGGCCCGGTCGGAACGCGAAACCCGGGAACAATGCTGGGAATTGATGGATTTCGTCGGTCTGGCCCAATACCGCCACACCGAAGCCTCGGCCATGTCCTATGGCGCCTTGAAGCGCCTCGAAATCGCTCGCGCCCTGGCGGCCAAGCCCAAGCTGCTGCTGCTGGACGAACCCGCCGCCGGCCTGAACGACACCGAGACGCGCGAGGTGGACGAGGTGATCAAACGCATCGCCGCCCAGGGCATCACCGTGGTGCTGGTGGAACACGACATGAAGATGGTGATGGGCATTTCCGACCACATCCTGGTGCTGGATTACGGCGCCAAGCTGGCCGAGGGAACCCCCGCCGAAATCCGGTCCAACCCCGACGTCATCGCCGCCTATCTGGGCACGGTCGGTTAAGGAGGCCCCGATGCTGTTAGAAATCCAAGGGCTGGAAAGCCATTACGGGCGGGTCAAGGCGCTGAAGGGCGTGGACGTCGCCGTCAAGCCGGGCGAACTGGTCGCCCTGGTCGGCGCCAACGGTGCCGGCAAGACCACCTTGCTGCGGGCCTTGTCGGGGGTGCAATCGATCAGCGCCGGCAGCATCCGTTTCGACGGCCACGACATCACCCGCCTGCCCGCCCACAAGCGGGTGCAATTGGGCATCGCCCAGGTGCCGGAAGGCCGTCAGGTGTTCGGCCCCATGAGCGTCGAGGACAATCTGCTGATGGGCACCTATCGCCGTCGCGGCGCCAAGCCGGCGGACGACATGGAGCGCATGTACGACACCTTCCCCATCCTGAAGACCAAGCGCAAACAGGCCGCCGGCCTGCTGTCGGGCGGTCAGCAGCAGATGCTGGCCATGGCCCGCGCCCTGATGAGCAACCCGCGCCTGCTGCTGCTGGACGAGCCCAGCATGGGGCTGGCGCCGCTGCTGGTGGGCGAAATCTTCAACGCCGTCGAGCGGCTGAAGGCCCAAGGCATGACCATCTTGCTGGTGGAACAAAACGCCTTTCAGGCCCTGGGCATCGCCGATCGCGGCTATGTCATGGAAACCGGCGACATCACCATGGCCGACGACGCCCAGGTGTTGCTGGGCGACGAGCGGGTCAAGGCGGCCTATCTGGGGCTATAAATCCCACATTTTTTGTAATTATAAGCGCCTTGCCGCATCACAACATGCGACAAGGCGCTTTTTTAATGCCTAAAACATAAGGATTTCCGCCGTTATTTTCCAATTCACAAAGCGACACATTTTTCTTTGACTAATGACAAATGATGTATCATATTAATCCTCACAAAGGCGGTGGAACAACCACCGGCCATCGGAGGCAACCCCCGGCCAATCTTGCCGGACCACTTTAGGAGCGTCAGATGAGCGCCTCGAACGAGAAGCTTGCTCTCACCATGGAATTCCCGCCGGAAACGGAACAGCCCAACGTCTATCCGTTGTCCTGGCACGCCCAGAGCAAGAAGATGGAAGAAGTGTGGGCCGCCTCGCTGCGCGAAGCCTGGGATCCGTCCAAGCTGCCGTGGGACACCTTCGACGTTTCCACCTATACCTGGGAAGAACGCGAAGCTATCGCCTATTGGTGGACGCTGCTGTCGGTGTTCGACGCGTCGGCCCCGCCGGTCTTCGCCTCGGCCTTCATCAAGACCTATGAAATGCATGAAGAAGACCCGGTGCGCCGCTGCTTCTTCTCGGTCACCCGCGACGAGCAGAACCACGAGCAGATGTGCGGCCTGGCCATCACCAAGCTGTTGGAACATCCCGATCCGATCACCTATCAGCCCAAGACCGAGATCGGCAAGGCCCTGCAAAAGAACGCCAAGTGGCTGTATTACAACGGTGGCCGTTACTGGTCGGGCTACAAGCAGGCGGTGCCCAAGTACTCGCTGGCCGTGCTGTTCTCGTCCTTCCTGATGGGCGAAATCGCCGCCGCCACCATCTTCCACCAGATGGCCGCCGGCTGCACCGAGCCGGTGTTCAAGGAAGGCTTCCGCAACATCGGTCGTGACGAAGGCCGCCACATGGCCATCTGCATGGCGCTGATGGAACGCGATTACCCCAACCTGCCCAAGGAAGACGCCGCCACCATCACCAAGCAGGTGCGCGCCGGCTATCTGTTCCTGTCCGCCGTCCTGTTCGAGCCGCCGGCCGATTTCTGGGACTTGCCGGAAGACTTCATCGCCAACCAGCGCAAGGGCGAAGAAATCGCCCGCGGCGCCGGCTTCCACATCCCGGCTTACGACGCCAAGCTGGAAAACTGGAAGAACGCCATGCTCAACCTCAAGGGCGTGCTCGACCGCTACGGCATCCCCTTCCCGGCCATCCCGGAAGTGGGCATTTCCGGCCAGGAAGTCACCGATATCGAGATGAAGGACATCATCCCGGTCTTCTAAGCCGGCCCTTCAGTACCAAAATATGACCAGAGCCGGTGGGGGAAAACCCTCACCGGCCCTTTGTCCAAAAAAACAAGACGTCGAGGTGGGGAAATGAGTCGTATCCGTCTGCTGCCCTCGGGGCGCGAGGTCGAATGCCCTGACGGCGAAACCGTGCTGTCGGCGCTGGAAAAGGCCGGCTATGCGCTGCCCAACAATTGCCGCGCCGGCGCCTGCGGCGAATGCAAGGTCAAGGTGACCTCGGGTCAGTTCGACCAGGGCATGGTGCTGGACATGGCCCTGTCCCAGGCCGAACGCAAGGATGGCTTCGGCCTGATGTGCATGGCCAAGCCGTTGTCGGAATTGCTGGAAATCGAGTGGGGCACCGACGACGCCAAGCCCAAGCTGTTCCCCCCGCGCGAGAACATGCTGTTCGTGGTCGTCGACAAGTTCCCGCGCACCCCGCGCATCACCGAATTCGTCTTGAAGCCGGTGGGCAAGCCCATGCGCTTCTGGCCCGGCCAGTATCTGGTGCTGGGTGATGAAAGCCGGGGCGTGCCGCCCCGGTGCTATTCCATCGCCAACGCCCCCAAGCCCGACGGCGAGATCAACCTGCACATCACCCGCGTCGATGACGGCGCCACCAGCCGCTGGCTGCACGACAGCGTGAAAGTGGGCGATTTCATCAAGGTGTCGGGCGCCTATGGCACCTTCATCGGTGATCCGTCGGTGGATACCCCGGTGCTGTGCCTGGCCGCCGGCTCCGGTCTGGCCCCAATCATGAGCTTGGCCGACGCCGCCCTTAGGCGCGGCTACAACCAGCCGGTCACCCTGGTGTTTTCCGGCAAGACCAAGGAAGACATCTATTGCCAGGGCAGCATGGCGCTGTGGCAGGCGCGCAACCGCCGCTTCCGCTTCGTCCCCACCCTGACCCAGGAAAAGCATGACGGGCTGATGGGGCGCATTCCCGCCGTGCTGCCCGGCCTGTTCCAGGATCTGTCCAACCATTCCATCTTCATCGCCGGCAGCCCCGATTTCGTCGAGGCCTGCGTGACGGCGGTGAAGGCCCTGGGGGCCAAGGCCGATCAGATTCATTCCGAGGGCTATTTCCACCAACACAAACCGGAGCAGCCGCCCGCCGACCGGCTGGCGCCCGTGGTCTAACCCCACCTTCGGGTTCATGGCTGCCGGATCGCCCCCTTCCCCCCGTGGGAAGGGGGCTTTTTTGTACTCTTCAGGGTTGTCATCGTTTGGATCATTGTCCATTCTACGTGTCTATCCATAGAGGGGGCATCATGCGCTTATGGAACATGACGCTGGCAGCCCTGGTGGTCTTCGCCACCATGCCGGCCCACGCGGATGCGGTATTCTGCGCCGGTCAGAACCTAGCCAATGAATGGCAGCGCGGGCATGCGGCCTTTGACAGTGGCGATCACGCTAAAGCCTTGTCGATTTTGCGGCCCCTGGCCGAAAACGGTTTCGCGCCGGCACAGTGGTTGATGGGACGCATGGTCATCGGCGGGCAGGGGACAGCCCAGGATGACGAAACGGGATTGCTGTGGTTGCGCTTGGCCCGGCGAGGCGAAATGCCCGGAATTAATGGCGATATCCGCGCGCTGGAGAGCCGACTGCCCATGGACAAAATCATCGCCGTGCAGGAGCGGGCAGATGGTTGGCGCCCCAATTTGTCCCCCACATGCCAACCCGGCTCCATCCCTGTGCAGCTCAGCGTGGTTCCCGCCTTGATGGGGCAGCGGGAGCGCCTGTACGACTGGTGGATGCGTCTGGTCGAGAACGCCCATCACAGTCAGGTCGACGCCGGACCGTATCTGCGCTCGGTCGATTCCGTCAACTTCACCGATTCCGTCGATGTCAATGCCGCCATCGCCCGCACGCCGCAGGGCAATATGCTGGTCGTCAGCGCAGCCCTGGCGGAAATGCCTGCCGCCAAAGCGATCAGCCTGCTGATGCCTGCGGCACGGGAACTGGTGAATGACCGCATGGTGCGAATGACCGCACCACCCCCACCGGTGGAAACCTATAAGGGCATCGTCCTGCGCGGTTATGCCGGAAGAGAGAACCAGCCATTCTTCGACACCATGCGCCGAACCATGGACATGCTGCCGCGCCTGCCGCCACACCTGCGCAACCAGATGGCCGGCGTCCACGAGGTGCGCTATATGCCCAGTCTGAAATACAGCGTGTTCAGTCCGCTCACTGTTTACAAAACCACCTATATCGAAGACAAGAAAGCAACAGGGGGCGGCTATCTCGCCTTCACACGCGACCCGGTGACGGTCTCCAGTGTCGATGCCTTGGGGGCATTACTGGGACCAGCCATCGCCAAGGCCAATGCTAACCTGTCGACAGCGGCATTGAATTGCCGCATTTCCGCCGGCCTGCTGGATGCCGCCAAGTCCTTGGACTGGGACGAAACCACGCAAGCCCCCTATCGGCGGCATCTGCAAAGCGAAAAGTGCAAAGCATGAAAACGCCGCCCCCTCACGGGGGCGGCATCATTTAGCCCTTAATGGCTGTGGCCGCAGCCGCAACCGCCGCCGGACTTGATTTCCAGGGCGGCAACGCCGGGCAGGGTCTTGCCTTCCAGCCATTCCAGGAAGGCACCGCCGGCGGTGGAAACATAGGAGAAAGCCTCGTCCACACCGGCCTTGGCCAGGGCGGCGACGGTGTCGCCCCCACCGGCCACGGTCAGCAGCTTGCCTTGCTTGGTCCGCTCGGCGGCGGCTTGGGCGACGGCGTTGGTGGCCTTGTCGAAGGGATTGATCTCGAACGCGCCCAACGGACCGTTCCACACCAGGGTCTTGCAGCCGCCCAGTCGGTCGATGATCGCCTCGATGCTGGCCGGGCCGGCATCCAGGATCATCATGTCGTCGGGCACCGCATCCACCGACACCACCTTGTTGGCGGCGTTCTCGGCGAATTCAGCCGCCACCACCGCGTCCACCGGCAGGACGATGTGGCACTTGGCCGCCTTGGCCTTTTCCAGAATCTCACGGGCGGTGTCGGCCATGTCCTTTTCACACAACGACTTGCCCACTGCCTTGCCCTGAGCGAACAGGAAGGTGTTGGCCATGCCGCCGCCGATGATCAGGTAATCGACCCGCGACACCAGATTGCCCAGCAGGTCCAGCTTTGTCGACACCTTGGCACCGCCGACCACCGCCGCCACCGGCTTTTCCGGCGTGCCCAGGGCCTTGGCCAGGGCTTCCAGTTCCACCTGCATCAGGCGACCGGCAGCCGCCGGCAGCAGATGGGCCAGACCTTCGGTCGAGGCATGCGCCCGGTGCGCGGTGGAGAAAGCGTCGTTGACGTAAAGATCACCCAACTTGGCCAGGGCCTGGGCAAAGGCCGGATCGTTCTTTTCTTCTTCCGGATGGAAGCGGACGTTTTCCAGCAGGGCGATATCGCCGTTGTTCAGTTTGGCGATGGCCGCTTCGGCATCCGGGCCGATGCAATCGTCGGCCCAGGCGACGGCCTGACCCACGGCCTTGGCCAGGGGCTCCAGCAACAACTTTTGTGAATACTTGTCCTCGCGGCCCTTGGGGCGACCGAAATGGGTCAGCACGATGACCTTGGCGCCGCGCTCGGCCAGTTCCTTCAAGGTGGCGGCGGAACGGTCGATGCGGGTGCTGTCGGTGACCTTGCCGTCCTTGGACGGCACGTTGAGATCGGCGCGGACCAGAACGCGCTTACCCTTGACGTCGAAAGCGTCGATGGTGCGGAACATGGGATGTCTCCACTGAAGAAGGGATCAAGCCCGCGCGGCGACTGAGCGAGCCCGGCACGGGCGCAAAACGCACATGGAATAAGGGCCTGTTCCGACAGTCGAAACAGGCCCCAATCGCGAAACTTAGTTCTTGGCGACGTGCTGAACGAATTTCAGCATGTTGCAGGTATAGCCGTATTCGTTGTCGTACCAGACCACCACCTTGACGAAGGTGTCGTCAAGGGCGATGCCGGCCTCGGCATCGAAGATGGACGGCAGGTTGCAGCCGCGGAAATCGGTGGAGACCACCTTTTCGTTGGTGTAGCCCAGCACGCCCTTCAAGGCGCCTTCCGAGGCGGCCTTCATGGCGGCGCAGATTTGTTCATAGGTGGCCGGCTTTTCCAGTTCCACCGTCAGATCGACCACGGACACGTCCGAGGTGGGGACGCGGAAGGACATGCCGGTCAGCTTCTTGTTCAGTTCCGGGATCACCTTGCCCACGGCCTTGGCGGCACCGGTCGAGCTGGGGATGATGTTTTCCAGGATGCCGCGGCCGCCGCGCCAATCCTTGGAGGACGGGCCGTCCACGGTCTTCTGGGTGGCGGTGGCGGCATGCACGGTGCTCATCAGGCCGCGCTTGACGCCCCAGGTGTCATGCAGAACCTTGGCGACGGGCGCCAGGCAGTTGGTGGTGCACGACGCGGCGGAGACAATGGCCTCGCCCGCATACTTGGTGTGGTTGACGCCATAGACGAACATGGGCGTGTCGTCCTTGGACGGCGCCGACTGCACCACCTTCTTGGCGCCGGCCTTCAGGTGCTTTTCGCAGGCTTCCTTGGTCAGGAACAGGCCGGTGGCTTCGATCACCACGTCCACGTCCAACTCGCCCCACTTGAGCTCGCTCGGATCCTTGACCTGGGTCAGCAGGACCGGCTTGCCGTTGACGTTGAGGATGTCGCCTTCAACGCGGATCTCACCGGGGAAGCGGCCATGCACCGAATCGTACTTCAGCATATAGGCCAGATATTCGGGGTCCAGCAGGTCGTTGATGCCGACGATTTCGATTTCGGGAAAATCCTTCGTCACGGCCCGGAACACCATGCGACCGATACGACCAAAGCCGTTAATGCCGACGCGGATAGTCATCGTTTCCTCCAGTGGGATTTCAGCGGCGGAATCCAAGGCTCCGCGCGAATTCAGACGGGGAACCATATCGCATACTCGCCTCGGTGAATCCAGTCCCGAAAGTGTCAAAGTCCCGACCCGACGGGCAAAATCCGACCACCCCACCCTATCGGGGGTCACCGCCGCCGCCCGCTTGGCGACCACATTCCACCGCTGTGGGTATGACGAACGGGCCACCCGCCCGATTTGACCGGGGCGACGGAAAAAAATGTATATCGCCGATAATTAACGCCGATAAGTTTGCGACAAAGGTATGAGTTTGGTGCTAGTATCCCCGGCGGGGACGGATGCCTTTACCGTCGGGAGAATGGTGGTGCCGTCATTCCCTCGCCGCAGGCAGGCATATGGATCAGCGGCGGCGGACAGGGGATTATCCGCGCGGATGCGAAGGATGGGGTTGCCGAGTACCATGAAGATTTTGATCGCCGACGACCACGAGTTGTTCCGTGAGGGACTGCGCCACGTCTTGGGACAATTGGAAGACAACGTCGAGGTTGTCGAGGCGGGGGATTTCCCCCAAGCCTTCGCTCTGGCGGAAAGCCACCCCGACACCGATATCGTGCTCTTGGACCTGAACATGCCGGGCGCCCAATGGGATGACGGCCTGACCCGTCTGCGCGCCATTTTGCCGGGAGAAGTGCCGGTGGTGGTGCTATCCGCCGCCGACGATCGCCGCAGCGTATTGCAGGCGGTGGAGATCGGCGCCGCCGGCTTCATTCCCAAGACCTCGTCCAGCCGGGTGATGCTGTCAGCCTTGAAGCTGGTGCTGTCGGGCGGCGTCTATCTGCCGCCGGCCCTGATCGAGCGGTCGACCCCGCGCGGCGAGGGCCTGAGCCCGGCGGTGGTCGAGCAGGCCATGTCCATCCTGACCCCGCGCCAGCGCGAGGTTCTGGGTCTGCTGGGCGAAGGTAAGTCCAACAAGGAAATCGCCCGCATCCTGGAACTGGCGGAAGGCACGGTGAAGCTGCACGTCACCGCCATCTTGAAGGCGCTCAACGTCAACAACCGCACCCGCGCGGTGGTCGCCGCCGCCCAAATGGGCCTGACTTCGGCGCCGCAATAATCAACCGGGCGGCTTGAACCACGACCATCCGGGCCTATGCTGTTGCCAGCATAAAGGATCGGAGACAGGCCAATGACCGGGCAGCCATCGTGGCACGGTGTGACGGCGCAATCAGCGTGCGCGCACCTGCAATCGCACCTTCATGACGGCTTGCCACCCGATCAGGTCACGGCCCGGTTGGCCGCGCACGGCCCCAACCGCCTGCCCGAGAAAAAGGCCAAATCCAAGGCGCGCATGCTGCTCGAGCAGTTTCAAAGCCTGCTCACCCTGGTGTTGCTGGGCGCCGGCATCCTGGCCGGCATCATCGGCGACACCACCGACATGGTGGTCATCTTATCGGTGGTCGTGTTCAACGCGCTCTTGGGCTTCCATCAGGAATACCGGGCCGAACGCATCCTGGAGACGCTGAAATCCATGCTCGCCCCCCAATCCAGGGTGCGGCGCGGCGGCAGCAAACAGGAAATCCCGGCGGAACAACTGGTGCCCGGCGATCTGGTGCTGATCGAGGCCGGCGACCGCGTTCCCGCCGATGGCCGACTGGTGGCCAGCCATGGCCTGGAAATCGATGAAAGCAGCCTGACCGGCGAATCGGTGGTGGTCGGCAAGGACCATTCCAACCTGCACGATGCCGACACCCCCCTGGCCGAACGTTCCAACCTGGCCTTCATGAACACCGTGGTTACCCGGGGACGCGGCGAGATGCTGATCACCCAGACCGGCGCCACCACCGAGATGGGCCGCATCGCCGGTATGCTGGCCGACACCCCGGAAAGCCGCACGCCGTTGCAGGAGCGGCTCGACGGCCTGGGTCGTCGTCTGGCCCTGATCGCCGCTGTCGTCGTCGGCATCATCCTGGCGGTGGGCCTGCTGCGCGGCCAGCCTTGGGGCGAATCGGTGCTGACCGCCGTCGCCCTGGCGGTCGCCGCCATCCCCGAAGGCCTACCGGCGGTGGTCACCGTCACGCTCGCCATCGGCATGTACCGCATGGCCCGTCACGGCGCCATCGTCAAGCGGCTGGCGGCGGTGGAGACCCTGGGCTCGACCACCATCATCTGTTCCGACAAGACCGGCACGCTGACGCTCAACCAGATGACCGCGCGGACCGGTTGGGCCTTGGGCCAACGCTTCGCCGTCAGCGGCGACGGCTATGGTGGCCAGGGCGCCATCACCGCCATCAGTGGCGAGACGTTGCCCGACCTGCGCCCGGCCCTGTTGGCGGCGGGATTATGCAACGATTCCCACCTGGGCGCCGACGGCACCCTGGTCGGCGACCCCACCGAAGGCGCGCTGCTGTCGCTGGCCCTGAAAGCCGGCATCACCGAGCAATGGCCGCGAGTGGCCGAGATGCCCTTCGATTCCGCCCATAAATTCATGGTCACCATTCACCGCGCCCCCGACGGCCTGCGCCTGCTGGTCAAGGGCGCCCCCGACGTGGTGATGGAACGCTGCGGTTTCGTCGCCCTGGCCGATGGCGACCACGCCTTGACCCAACAATGGCACGACCAATTGGCGACCGAGAACGAACACATGGCTAGTCAGGCCTTGCGCGTTCTCGCCCTGGCGGAAGCGCGGGTGGATGAAGCGGCCCTGGCCGACCCGTTGGCCGCCGCCCGTGCCCTGACCCTGACCGCCCTGGTCGGGCTGATGGACCCGCCCCGCCCCGCCGCCCGCGACGCCATCGCCGCCTGCCGTGCCGCCGGTATCGGCGTCAAGATGATCACCGGCGATCACCGCGTCACCGCCGCCGCCATCGGCCGCCTGCTGGGACTGGACGGCGAGGTGGTGACCGGGGCCGAGCTCGACCGCATGGACGATGCCCAATTGGCCGACCGGGTCGAGGACATCGCCGTGTTCGCCCGCGTCGCCCCCGAACACAAGGTGCGCATCGTCGCCGCCCTTCAGGCCAAGGGACACGTGGCGGCCATGACCGGTGACGGCGTCAACGACGCCGCCGCGCTGAAGCGGGCCGATATCGGCGTCGCCATGGGCCGCACCGGTAGCGACGTGACGCGCGAGGCCGCCGCCATGGTGCTGACCGACGACGATTTCGCCTCGGTGGTGCGGGCCGTGCGTGAGGGCCGCACCATCACCGACAACATCGTCAAGTTCGTGCGTTTCCAATTGTCCACCAACATGGGGGCGCTGTTGTCGGTGTTCGTCGCCCCCTTCATCGGTCTGATCAGCCCGTTCCACGCCATCCAGATCTTGTGGGTCAACATCATCATGGACGGCCCACCGGCCATGGCCCTGGCCTTCGACCCCGCCCGCGCCGGGCTGATGACGGAAAAGCCGCGCCCGCGCAGCGCCCCCATCCTGCCCGCCGCCCGGCTGCGGCGGCTCTTGGCGTACGGCGCCACCATGATGGTCGGCACCTTGGGGGTGTTGTGGTGGGCGCAAGGCCAAGGCGACCTGGAGCGCGCCCGGACGCTGGCCTTCACCACCTTTGTGCTGTTCCAGTTCTTCAACATCTTCAACGCCCGTGTCGGATCGGAATCGGCCTTCGGCCCGCATCTGTTCCACAATGCCAAGCTGTGGCTGGCCTTGGGGGGCGTGCTGATCTTGCAGGTGGTGGCGGTGCATTGGGGGCCGGCGCAGGCCATCTTCCATACCACGGCGCTGTCCTGGTCCGATTGGGCCTTGGCGACGGCGGTGGCATCATCGGTGCTGGTGCTGGATGAAATCCGCAAGCTTGCCGAACGCCTGGTGCGTCCCCATCTGGGGTAGATGACACCGACCCTGTTCATCTGCGTCAATCGCCGTCGTGGCGCCGGCTCGTGCTCGGGCGGCGGTGCCTATGAGGTGATGGCGGTGCTGCGCACCGAAATCGAGGCACGCGGGTTGGGTTGGGACATCCGCCTGTCGCCCTGCCTGGGCCATTGCGCCCTCGGCCCCAACATCAAGGCCAGCCCCAACGGGCCGTTGCTGCACGGCTGCACCGACGGCAAGGAGGTGATGGCGCGCCTGCTGGAATGGCGACGCGGATGAACGGCGGCTGAACAAGCCGTTCAGGCTTGGTTACTGTAGAATCCGCCATTGTCTTCACAGACGAATTCCCCACTGTGGAGACCATCATGAAGACCATCGCCACTGCCATCATCGCCACCGTTCTGGGCGGCGCCATCCTGTCGGCCCAAGCCTTTGCCGCCACCCCCGACAATGGCCACCTGCCGCCCACCTATATCGTCTACAAGCTGGTTCAAGACGGCGTTCAGTTGCGCAAACTGGAGACCGAACACAATGTCTACGAGGCCTGGGTCGATGCCGGTGACGGCACCCTGGTCAAGGTCGGCGTCGATCCGCACAATGCGGAATTGACCGCCGATTTCAACGACAGCCGCAACAACAACCATCAATCCCCAGCGGTGGACGCCGCCCAGGCGGTGCAAACGGTGGCCGCCACCGGCCATTGGGATGTCCGCGAAATCGGGCTGAAAAACGGGGCCTGGCAGGTGAAAGCCGCCGACGATGCCGGCCAGATGGAAAAGTTCCGCGTCGATGCCCAAAGCGGTCAGATCCGCTGAAGCAAAAAGGCCCCGGATCGCTCCGGGGCCTTTTCGTCATCAACACGGGAAAAATCAGCCGCGCGCCATCTTGGCCAGCCGCATGCGCAGAGCGTTCAACTTGATGAAGCCCTGGGCGTCGCGCTGGTCATAGACGCTGTCTTCCTCGAAGGTGACGTAATCCATGCGATAGAGCGACTTTTCCGACTTGCGGCCGACGACGGTGACGTTGCCCTTGTAGAGCTTCAACCGCACCACACCGCAGACGTTCTGGCTGATATGGTCGATCATCTGCTGCAACGCGATGCGTTCCGGGCTGAACCAGAAGCCGTTGTAGATCAGCTCGGCATAGCGCGGCATGATGTCGTCCTTCAGGTGCGACTCGCCGCGATCCAGCGTCAGGCTTTCGATGGCGCGATGGGCGACGATCAGCACCGAGCCGCCGGGGGTCTCGTAGACGCCGCGGCTCTTCATGCCGACGAAGCGGTTTTCCACCAGATCCAGACGACCGATGCCGTTGGCGCCGCCCAGTTCGTTCAGCTTGGTCAGCAATTGCGCCGGGCTCAGCCGCACGCCGTCGACGGCCACCGCGTCGCCCTTCTCGAACTGGATTTCCACATAGGTCGGCTTATCAGGGGCCTTTTCCGGGCTGACCGAACGGGTGAACATGTCCTCGTCCGGCTCGGTCCACGGGTCTTCCAGCGCCTTGCCCTCGTACGAGATGTGCAGCAGGTTGGCGTCGGTGGAATAAGGCGCCTCGCCGCGCTTGTCCTTGGCGATGGGAATCTGATGCTTCTCGGCGAAGTCCAACAGCTTGGTGCGGCTGGTCAGATCCCACAGACGCCAGGGCGCGATCACCTTGATGTCCGGCTTCAGGGCATAATAACCCAACTCGAAGCGGACCTGATCGTTGCCCTTGCCGGTGGCGCCGTGCGACACCGCGTCGGCGCCGACCTGATTGGCGATCTCGATCTGACGCTTGGAAATCAGCGGCCTAGCGATGGAGGTGCCCAGCAGATAGACGCCTTCGTACAGGGCGTTGGCGCGGAACATGGGGAAGACGAAATCGCGGACGAATTCTTCACGCAGATCGTCGATGAAGATGTTCTCGTCCTTGATGCCCATCAGCTGGGCCTTCTTGCGCGCCGGCTCCAGTTCTTCGCCCTGGCCCAGATCGGCGGTGAAGGTCACCACTTCGCATTGATATTGGTCCTGCAACCAGCGCAGGATGATCGAGGTATCCAGGCCGCCGGAATACGCCAGCACGACCTTCTTGACTTCGCCCTTCATGGCAAACGCCCCTGGAAATGGGAAAGATTGAACGCAGCAGTATAGACCCTGGCGCGGCGCGGGCAAGCTTGCGCTGCGAAAGGACGAAAACGCACAGCCTTCCGCCTTCTGACGGATACTCTCCGACTTCCTGAAAGCCCCGCGTCCTGGCATTGTTACGGCTATGGACGACAAAGCCCGCGACGCCGATCTGAACACCGCCATCGCCTTGACCCAGCGCCTGCTTGGGTCGAGTGACGACAGCGTGGAACCGGCCAAGCCCGGCTTCGGTCAAAATCTGCGCTATTGGCTGTGGAAAGCCGGTGCCCGCCGGCTGACCCAGGCCAAAAACGCCGAACAGGTCTCCAAGCTCCTCGACAATTACGACATGGAGCTGGAACGGCTGCGCCAAAATCACGACCGTGATCTGGCGGCGCAAAAGCAGGCCCATGACCTTATCGTCCAGGAAATCGAGGCCGCACACCTGCAATCCTTCGGCTCCATGCGCGCCGGCATCATGGCCGAGGCGGAAGCGGCTAGCCAGAACCTGCGCCAGGATCTGGAGCGGGAACGCCAGCGGGTGACGCAGTTGGAGCAGCTCACGGCAGAGCTCGAGCGCGTCTACAGGGCCGAGATGGCCAAAGCGCAGGAACGCGGCCAGAGCGAGGGGCAGAATGCGCTGGACGCCGCCCAGGACCGCATCACCGCCCTGGAAGAGGAATTGGCCGCCCAAGCCAGCCGCCATCAGGAACAATTGCGCCACTATTCCGAGGAGGCGGCCAAGGCCGCCGAAACCGGCATGGCGGTGCTGCGCGACGAAATCAAGGCCTTGAACGCCAACCAGGCCAAGGAACTGAGCCTGAGCCGCCAGCTATACCTGGATCAGGCCGAGAGCGAGAGCGAAACCCTGCGTCAGCAGGTGGCGGCGGCGGAACTCGACAAGGAAACGGCGTTGCGGCAGGCCCAGCAACACCACGATGCCGCCCTGGCCGCCTTGCGCACCCGCCATGCCGAGGAACTGGCGGAAACCCGCATCAACGGCGAATGGGCGCTGGGCGACGCCAAACGCCAGATCACCGATCTGCGCCGACGCCTGAACGAACAGGAAGAAACCCACGCCGAGGCAACGGCCAGCCTGCGCGAAAAGTTCGAGCACGCCGCGCAATCTCTGGTTCGCGCGCAAGGCCGCATCGCCGAATTATCGACCGAGTTGGGGCAGACGCGTCAGGCACAGATTCTGGACGGCGATCGTCTGGAAGGGGCGCAGGCCCGGGAAAACCAACTGGCCGAACAACTGGCGGCGGAACGCGAGGCGCGCCGCCAGCTGGAAATCCAGTCCGGCAGCACCCTTGCCGATGCCCTGGCGGCCGAACGGCTGGCCAGTGAACGGGCCCAGCGGCTGCAAGCCGAATTGGAAACGGAACGCCGTGTCTTGCACGAACAGACCGGCAAGCTGGAGGAATTGCGGGCGGAAATCCAACGGCTGCGGGACGGAACCCCGCCGCCGCCGCCGCCCGACGTGGCGGCGATCATCGCCGACCATAATCGGGAACTGGCCCGGCTGCGCCTGGACAGCAGCCGCCGCATCGCCGAGTTGGAACGCCAGGTGGCGCAGAGCGAAAGTCAGCCGCAGCCTCCTCCCTCCGCCGAGATCATCCCGCTGCACAAGACCAAGCCCGGCATCGATTGGGAAGCCCGGGTCAACGATGCGCTGGAACGCGCCCAGCGGGCCGAGGCCGAGGCGCAACTGGCCGCCAACAAGATCGAAGTCCTGAAGGACGCGCTCGCCTTGGCCAAGGCGCGCCCCGCCAATGGCAACATGCCCGCCGTCGACCATCGTTTCCGCGATGCCAAACGCGCCTTCGCCCGCGCCTTCCACCCCGACCAGGGCGGGCGCGAACATCCTGACAAGGCCGCCTTGTTCCTGGAATTCTGGCCGGTGCTGGAAAAAATCGACAAGGAAGATTGTTAATTTCCCGGCAGCTTGGCCGTCACCTGCACCTCGACCGCCTCGGCGTCGTCGCCCACCTGCACCGCTTCGATGCGGTCGGCGCGCTTGACCACCTTGTCGGTGGAAATGCGGATCTGGCGGATGTCTTCCGTCGCCTGGACGAAATGCTTGTCCAGTTGCGCCACCCGCCCGTCCAGCCGCTCGACATCGTCCAGCAGCAGCCGCACTTCCTTTTGGATCAACCCGGCCTGTTCGCGCATGCGGGCATCCTTCAGCACCGCACGCACCGTGTTCAAGGTCGCCATCAAGGTGGTGGGCGAGACGATCCACACCTTGGCCCGGTAGGACTTTTCCACCACTTCGGGGAAATTGGCGTGCAATTCGGCGTAGATGGCTTCCGACGGCAGGAACATCAGCGCCGATTCCGCCGTTTCGCCGGGGATGATGTATTTCTCGGCGATATCGCGCACATGCTTCAGGATGTCGGTGGCGAAGGCGCGACCGGCAACCAGCTTTTCCGCGTCGTCCTTGGCCCGGCGCATCAGGTGCCAGCTTTCCAGCGGAAACTTGGCATCGACGCCGATAGGGCCGGGCGGATTGGGCAGCTTCAACAGGCAATCCACCCGCTTGCCGCCGGGAAGCGTCGCCTGGAACTCATAGGCCGAAGGCGGCAGCGCCGCCTGCACCAGATCGGCCAGTTGAATTTCGCCGAAGGCGCCACGGGTTTGCTTGTTGGACAAGATGTCCTGCAACGACACCACCTGGGCCGACAATTCGGTGATGTTCTTTTGCGCCGCGTCGATCACCGCCAGCCGTTCGCGCAGATCGTGCAGGCTGGTGGCCTGACGATGCGACGATTGCTGCAAGCCGTCATCCATGCGCTTGGCCATATCGGCCAGACGTTCCTCGACCGTCTTGGCCAGGGCGCGTTCCTGCGCCTGCAGGCGTTCACCCAATTGCGTCTGGGCCGCCGCCTGGGTTTCCGCCAATTGCGCCAGCCGCCCGGCCAGGGACGATTGCGCCTGCATCATGCCGTCGACCGCCCGCAACATGGCGCCGTCCTGACGTCCGCGCGCATTTTGCCCCAGCACGACGATGACGATCACCACCGCCAAGGCCGCCGCCGCCGCTGCTCCGATCAAAACCGGGTCCACCATCTTTTCCCCATTTTCGCCATCGTCTGGCCGCTTTCATAGCATAGCTTTGGCGCCGTCATGGATTTTCGGAGCATCATCATGCGCTGGCGCACCGCCCTTTTCTCCACCATCGCCCTGTCGCCCCTGTTGGCCGCCGGGGTTTGGGCCGACACCGTCTTGCGCGACGATACCCGCACCAACCTGATCCTGACCATCGCCCAGGACGGTGCGGCCCTGGTGCACGACCGTCGCAGCGCCACCTTGGAGGCTGGAGAGCAAGCCCTGATCATCGAACCGCTGCCGCGTCAGGCCCGGTTGGAGGCCGGCGGTCTGACCGGCCCCGGCATCAGTGTGCGCAGCCAATATCTCGATCTGAACGGGATTGATGCCCAGGCCTTGCTGGCCGCCCATCGCGGCAAGCAGGTGACCATCGTCTGGCGCACCGGCAGCGGGGCCGAGCGGGAAGAACGCGCCACCGTACTGTCCGCCGACGGCATCCCGGTGTTCGGTGTCGACGGCAAGGTGGTCAGCGGCCAGCCGGAACGGGTGCTTTACGACACCTTGCCCGCCGGCCTGCACGCGGTGCCGGTCTATCGCGCCGACATCGCCGCCGACAAGGCCGGCAAACGCGCGGTGGAGCTGTCGTACGTCACCCACGGCCTATCGTGGCAGCCCGCCTATGTGATCGAGCTGGAAGAAAACGGCAAAGCGCTGTTGTCGTCCTGGGCCACCCTGACCAACGGCAGCGGCGGTGATTTCCCCGCCGCCCAAGTCCGGCTGTTGGCCGGCGAACCCAACCGGGGCGCCGCCCCCACCCCCATGCCGCGTCCGGCACGGATGGAAAAGGCCATGATGGCGGCCTCCCTGGATGCCGCCCCCAGCCGCGAAGCCCTGGGGCCGCATCACCTTTATACCCTGGCCCAGCCGGTTTCCCTGCGTGACGGCCAAAGCACCCAGGTGCCGTTCCTGCCGCCGACCCACATCAGCGCCGACCGCCTGCTGGAATTGCCGCCGTTGCCGCCCCATGCCTGGCTCGGACGCTTCGGCACCGAGACCCAAAAGCAGCACCCCGACACCATCCTGGCCTTGCGCAACAGCACCGGCCAACCCTTGCCGGCGGGCCCGGCCCGATTGTTCCTGCGCGGTGGCGATGGCGGGCTGGCCCTGGCCGGCGACGACCAGATGCCCATGGTGCCGGCGGGGGCGCCGTTCCGCCTGAGCCTGGGCAAAACCTTCGACGTCACCGCCACGCGGGTGCAGACCGACAGCCAGAAGGTGGCGACCGAGATCAGCGAAACCGCCTGGGAAGTCAAACTGGCCAATGCCGGGGCCAATCCGGTCAAGGTGCTCGTGCGCGAGACCTTCGCCGGTGAATGGCTGGTGCTGGAGGAAAGCCAGCGCCACGACAAGACCGACGCCCATCGGGCCGGTTGGAGCGTGCAGGTGCCGGCCAAGGGCGAGGCGGTGCTGCGCTATCGCGTCCGCGTCAAGCTTTGATCCCTCACCGCCCGGCGGGGATATCCAGGTGCGACGGCAACTGGCCGTCATAGACCAGTTCGTCGATGGTCCGGGCCAGGATGTCGCGGGCCAGCCGGTTGCCGCCCACCGCCAGCGCCATGCCCAGATGGGCGTCGAGCAGATCGTGGATCCCGACCCGCTCCAGATATTCCCCCGGCTGCCGCCGCCGTGGCGGTGCCACCCGATTGATCTGCTCGAGCGCCAGTTCCTGCACCGCGTTCTTCAACAGGGTTTCCGTGGTGTTTTTCTCCAGCAATTGCTGGTACTCGCGTGAATCCCGCTCGGCCTGAGCCCAATTGGGCGGCGGCGGCGCTTCCGCTGCCGGCGGGGCGGTACCGTCCAATTGGGCGATGGATTTGGCCACCATGCGCGCCGCCACCAATTCCTCATCGGGCGAAGCACCATTGGCGACGGTGCGGGCCATCAATGCCCGCAACCGGTGCAACAAGCGGTCGCGCACGCTGTCCTTTATGGTCGAGGAAGCCGACAAGGGCGAAACTCCGTACGATTTGATGGCAGTCTAGGCCGTTCTGGGCGGTACTGTCGATTGCGCCGAAGAATTAATCCCTCGTCAGGGGGTGACAAGGACAGCATCTGTGCCTAATCTTAAAACCATAGTGGGTCATGGGGGCTTCCATGGAAAAAGGTAAAGTCCTGGAACGCAAAGTTTTTTATGCGGGCCAGAAGGTTTTCGGCGAGGGTGATTCCGGGGATCGCGCCTATTTGATCCAGGAAGGATCGGTCGAGATTTCCAAGCACGGCCTGGTTTTGGCCACTCTCAACAAAGGCGAGCTGTTCGGCGAGATGGCCCTGGTCGATGACCAGCCGCGCATGGCCACCGCCAAGGCGCTGACCGACGTCTCCGTCGTCATCATCGGCCGCGATTCCTTCCGCGAGAAGCTGGCCAAGGCCGACCCCTTCATCCGTGGCCTGCTGAACATCTTTGTCCGCAATATCCGCAACCTGACCCGCTGATCATGGGCTTGAGCGGTCGGTTCCGCGTGGATTTCCCGCATCTGACCGCGCGACAATTGTTCGACATCGCCGCCGACATCGAAAGCTATCCCCATTTCATCCCCTGGTGCCGCGCGGCCCGGGTGATCGGTCAGGATGGCGACGCGACAATGGTGGAAAATCATTTCGGCGCCGGCCCCGTCGATCTGCGCTTCACCACCCGAGCCGTGGCCCAAGCCCCCGAATGCCTGACCATCACCGGCGATGACGGCCCGTTCACGGCCTTTCGCCTGGAATGGACCTTCGCCGACGGCCATGTTAAAGCCCAATACCAGATCGCGTTGGCGTCCCCGTTGCTGCAAGGCCTTGCCGGTTTCGCCATGCCCGAGGTAGAACGCCGCATCGTCAGCCAGTTCCGCCAGCGGGCCAATGCCCTGTACGGCGCCTGACCACCGGAGAAGACCATGTCCGACAAGCCGCTCCCCCAACACCCCGACGCGCCGACGCGTGAAAGCGCCACCACCTTCCGTCCGGTGGCCGAGGGCATGGAAGGCCACGTCAACGTCTATCATCCGGTGCTCGATCACGGCTTCATCGCCGTCAAGGATTACATGGGCGACGACGTCTCGATCCTGCAAATGGCGCGGATGAGCTATGGCAAGGGCACCAAGGGGGTATCCGACGACCGGGCGCTGTTGCGCTATCTGATGCGCCACCTGCACACCAGCCCGTTCGAGGGCTGCGTCATCAAGCTGCACGTCAAGCTGCCCATCTTCGTCATGCGCCAATGGGTGCGCCACCGCACCGCCAGCTTGAACGAATATTCCGCCCGCTATTCCATCCTGCCCGACGAATTCTACATGCCCGAGCCGCACCTGTTGGCGGTGCAGTCCAAGGACAACAAGCAAGGCCGCGGCGATTCCCTGACCGCCGAACAGGCGGCCGAGGTGCTGCGCATCCTGAAGGAAGACGCCCAACGCAATTTCAGCACCTATCACAACTTGCTGAATGCCGATGAAGACGGCAACGCCATCGACGAGGACCGTGACGGCATCGCCCGCGAACTGGCCCGCATCGGCCTGCCTTTATCCACCTATACCCAGATGTACTGGCAGACCAACCTGCATAATCTGATGCACTTCCTGCGTCTGCGCGCCGACCCGCACGCCCAGTACGAAATCCGCGTCTATGCGGAAAAGATGCTGGCGATCATGGCCGATTGGGTGCCGGTAACCACCGAGGCCTTCCGCGATTATCAATTGGAAGCCGGGCGCTTGTCGCGCATGGAGCTCGGCTTGGTACGCGACCTGCTGGCCGGCAAGGCGAGTATGGCCGATGCCGAACGCTATGGCCTGACCAAGCGCGAGATCCGCGAGTTCAAGGACCGCTTCGGCTGCTGATCGGCACAGCCATGCGGGCTATATCGTCCCGCATGGCGATTGTCATAATCAGTGTCGATTTTTCGCCGCACGGGCTTTCTTGCTGGACCCGGTCACCTTGTTGACCACGATTCCGGCCGATGGACCGTCGTCATCGTCCATGTCGTCGTCCGCATCATTGTCGGCGCTGTCCTCTTCCTCATCCTGTGAGGCTTTTCGCTCGGGCCGGTTGGGGCTGACCTCGGCCCGGCTTTGCGAACGGCTGTTGGCCGATCCCGAGGGCGGCACGCCCGAGCCGCCGCGATAATAGCGCATGGCCTCGGCGATCTCGCTTTGCAGATCGGCGATCCGGGTCTGGTCGGAGGGGTGCGTGCTCAGAAATTCCGGCGTCCCGTCATTATCGTTGGCCGCCGCCATGCGACCCCAGAAACGCGGTGCTTCATGCGGATCATATCCGGCCATGGCCATGAAGATCAGGCCCAACCGATCCGCCTCGCTTTCATGCATGCGGCTGAACGGCAGCGCCACCGCCAGGGATGTCCCGATGCCGAAGGCCATGGAAAATACCTCTTGCGCCGCCGGATCGTCGCCGGCCAGGGCAATGCTGAGGGCCGCCCCCGTCACCTCCAGCAACAAGGACTGACTCATCCGTTCATTGCCGTGATTGGCGATGGCGTGAGCCACTTCGTGGCCGACGACCACCGCCAGACCGGCTTCGCTTTGGGTCACGTCCATGATGCCGGAATAGATGGCCACCTTGCCGCCGGGGAGGCAAAAGGCATTGACCTCGTCCTCATCCAGCAGATTGAATTCCCAGCGATAGCCGCTGATCCGGGCTTCCTCGCCGTTCTGACGGAAATATTGGGTGACGGCATCCTTGATCTTGGCGCCGACCTTCTGCACCTGCTGTGCCTTGGCGCCGGTACGGATGACGGTACTTTCCCTGATGATGTCGCGGTATTCCCGCGCCGCCATGGTCGACAATTCCTGATCGCCGTAAAGATTGATCTGCTGACGCCCGGTGATGGGAACCGTCTCGCAAGCCGCCAGCACCAGCAGCGACAAAAGCAGTGCAACCGTCCTGACCATATCCACCCCCACCCTGCCCATCGGCACATCACCAAGGTTTGCCCGGCGTGAACCAGATGTCCAGCGCTGGACGGCGGGGTGTGGATGGCCGTTCACAGACGGCGGACTTAGCCGCCGCTGACCCCGGCTTCGGCGAAGGTGGCCATGCCGGTGTGACAGGCCAGGGCGGCGCGCACCACCCCCACCGCCAGGGCAGCACCCGAAGCCTCGCCCAGGCGCATGCCCAGATCGAACAAAGGCTGCTTGCCCAGTTCCGCCATCAAACGGCGGTGGCCCGGCTCGGCCGAGGCATGGGCGACGACGCAATGGTCCAAGGCGCCGGGGAACTCCGCCTGCAAGGGTGCCACGGCGGCGGTGCACACATAGCCGTCCAGCAGCACCGGCACCCGCTTCAGACGGGCCGCCACCACCGCACCGGCCATGGCCGCCAGTTCGCGCCCGCCCAAACAGCGCAGGATATCCAGACCCTGTTGTCCGCCATGACGGGCCACCCCGGCGGCCACCACCTGGGTCTTGCGGTCGAGGCCAGCGCCGTCGATGCCGGTGCCGCGCCCGGTCCACAACCCGGCCTCGCCGCCATAAAGGGCGCAGGGGATGGCCGCCGCCGCGGTGGTGTTGGCGATGCCCATTTCGCCGATACACAGCAGATCGGCATCCGCCGGCACCGCATCCATTCCGGCCTGGAACGCCTGGATGAACTCGGCCTCGTTCATGGCCGGGCCTTGGGTGAAATCGGCGGTGGGGCGGTCAAGCTCAAGCTCGATCACCTCTAATTCAGTGCCGAAGGTGGTGCACAACTGGTTGATGGCCGCACCGCCATGGCGGAAATTGGCGACCATCTGCACCGTCACTTCCGGCGGAAACGCCGACACGCCCAAGGCGGCAACGCCGTGATTGCCGGCGAAAACCCGGGCCACCACCTTGTTCAGACGCGGCGGATGCTGTCCCTGCCACGCCGACAGCCAGCGCCCCAGATCCTCGAGCCGGCCCAGCGACCCCGGCGGCTTGGTCAATTGCGGCTCACGCGCGGCCCAGGCGGCCACCGCCCCACCATCCTCGCCCGGCAACGCCGCCAGAATTTCCCGAAGCTGCAACACACTAGAAATGGACGTATTCAAGGGTATTCTCCACAACATATTGCGCGGGCGCGGTGCCTCGTCCTATAAACCATCCATTCCTCGGCGTCATCAAAGATGAATGAAGTGACCGACCCCACCCACCCCGTTGCCGGCTGGCGCGGCGTTGTTGCCGACGCCCATCTGGCCTTGGCCTTCCTCACCCGGCTGCCACTGCCCGATACCGGCGCCTACGTCCCCGGCGCCCTGGCCCGCTCCATGCGTCTGTTTCCGCTGGCCGGGGCAGTGATCGGGCTGATCGGCGGCGCGGTCTTCGTTGTCGGCCACACCCTGTTGCCGCCCTTGCTGGCAGCTTTGCTGGCTTTGCTTGCCACCCTCATGGTTACCGGCGCCTTGCATGAAGACGGCCTGGCCGACACCGCCGATGGCCTGGGGGCGCGTGGTGGACGGGAAAAGCGGCTGGAGGTGATGCGCGATTCGCGCTCGGGTGCCTATGGCGTCGCCGCCTTGGTCTTTTCCGTCGCCTTGCGCGCCACGGCCCTGGCCGCCGCCCCCACCGCCCTGGCCGGTCTGGGCGCCATGATCGCGGCGGCAGCGCTGTCGCGGGCGACCGTGCCGGCGATCATGCAGATCCTGCCACCGGCCCGCGCCGACGGCCTGGGCGCCGGCGCCGGCTTGCCCCATGCCGGCATCGCCGCCACCGCCCTGGTGCTGGGCTCGATCATCGCCGCCATCGCCACCGGCCTGGGTGCCGCCCCGGCCATCGTCGCCGCCCTTGTCGGCGCGGGTCTGATCGCCTGGCTGGCCCGGCGCTGTTTCGGCGGCTTCACCGGCGATATACTGGGGGCGGCCCAGCAATTGGCCGAAATCGCCATTTTCATCGCTCTTGCCGGATATTGGTCATGAACGCCTCTTTCGCCCGCTGGTGGCTGGTCCGCCATGGTCCCGTGCCCTGTCCCCATGGTCGCATCCACGGTCAATTGGACGTCGCCTGCGATGTGTCCGACGACGACGATTTCCGCCAACTGGCCCAGCGGGTGCCGTCGCATGCGGTGTTGGTGGAAAGCGGCCTGATGCGCTGCCGCCAGACCTCGGGGGCACTGGAGGCCGCCGGCATGGTATTGCCGCCGCCCCTGATCGAACCGGATTTGATCGAACAAAGCTTCGGACGCTGGCAAGGCCGGTCCTGGGCCGATCTGGAGACGGCGAAAGAGCCGGAACTGCCCGATTTCTGGCGCGATCCCGCCCATACCGCCCCGCCCGGCGGCGAAAGCTTCGCCCAAGTCTGCCTGCGGGTGAAAGCGGCGATGGAACGGCTGTCGCAGGCCCATGCCGGGCGCGACATCGTCGCCGTCATCCATGCCGGCTCGATCCGCGCCGCCCTGGCCCTGGCTTTGGGTCTGGACCCGGCCCAGGCGCTGCGCTTCGCCATCCAGCCGCTGTCGCTGACCCGCCTGGACGCCACCGCCGATGGCTGGCGGGTGGAATGCGTCAATGTAACGGCGGTTTAGCTCTTTTCGGCTACGATCCAATCCAGCCGCGATGACGCGTCGGCCTCGCCCAAGGTCGTCGCCAACCACGGCATCAGCCGACCCAGAGCCTCGTCCAGCTTCCACGGTGGGTTGATCAGCACCAGACCGCAGCCGTTCAGACGGTCGGGCGCATCACCGCCCCGGATCCAGATATCCGCCGCCAAGGTCTTGGGCAGGCCCAGCATGGCCAGATCGGCATGAAAACGGTCGATGGCGGCGCGGGCCTTGATGGGATACCACAGGGCATAAAGCCCGGTGGGCCACCGCTTCATCGCCTGGACCAACCCCTTGCGCATGCGTTCGAATTCGTCGCGCACCTCGAAGGGCGGGTCGATCAGCACCAGACCGCGCCGTTCCGGCGGCGGCAACAACGCCTTGACGCCGTCATAGCCATCCCGATGGTGCACGCCAACCCGGCGATCAGCGGCGAAGCGGGCACGCAATTGGGCGCAATCCTCGGGGTGCAATTCGCACAAGGCCAAGCGGTCGGCAGGGCGCGCCAACAGGTCGGCGATCATGGGCGAGCCGGGATAATGGCGCAGACCACCATCGGGGTTGAGCCGGTGGACCACATCCAGGAACGGCGCCAGTTCCTCGGGCGGGTTGGCCGCCGCCATCACCTTGGCGATGCCGCCTTGCCATTCCCCGGTTTTTTCCGCCTGCACCGAAGCCAGATCATAGGCGCCGATGCCGGCATGGCTGTCCATGTAAGCGAAGGGGGCATCCTTGCGCTTCAGGTGTTCCAGGATCAACGCCAGGGCAGCATGCTTATGAACGTCGGCAAAATTGCCGGCGTGGTATGCGTGTCGGTAATTCATCCTCTGGCTTTTGGCTAAAAGCGGGGAAAAGCGCAAGAAAATTAGCCGTACGCTCTGTGCGCAGTAATTTTAGAGCGCATCTAAAGTGAACAAGCGTCTACATTCCAAAATCCATGGTTGCCGATAGTATCAGTCGATCCACTTGCAAGCTAATATCGGAGCATTAACCATATCGGGATAAGTATTTTTAATTATCGCTTAATTCCTTCCCTCTATATGTTAACGCCTCGCGAAGGGCCACCGGTGCTTCGCGGGATCCGTCATCAACGAGCCGACCCGTGGGGGGGATATGGCACGAAGCGATGTTAAACTGACTGGAACCGAGCGCACCTTCGGCACTGACGAGATCATCGTCAGCAAGACCGATCCGAAGGGCCGGTTGATTTATGCCAACGAGGTTTTCCTGCGCCTGGCCGGCTATAGCGAGGCCGAGGTTCTGGGGCAGCCCCACAATGTCATCCGCCACCCGGACATGCCGCGGTGCGTATTCAAGCTATTGTGGGACACCATCGCCTCGGGCAAGGAATGCTTCGCCTATGTGGTGAACCGCTCCAAGAACGGCGACCATTACTGGGTTCTGGCCCACGTCACCCCCACCTTCAATGCTGCGGGCGAGATCGTCAGCTATCACTCCAACCGCCGGGTGCCCACCCGTCAGGCGGTGGCCAAGGCGGAAGCGCTGTATGCCGAATTGTCGGCCATCGAAAACGCGTCGCAAGACCGCAAAAAGGGAATGGAAGCGGCCTATCAGGCCTTGACCGACAAGCTGCAGGCGCTGGGGGTGCCCTACGATGAATTCGTCTTCGCTCTCTAAGGCCTGGCTGGCCGCCATCGCCGCCGCCGCCGCCGCCGCAATCTTGCTGGTGGCCAGCCTGTTGTCGGGCTCGGTTCTCAATGCCGTTCTCGCCGCCATCAGCTGTGCTGCCACCTTGCTCTGCCTGTTGATGGTGCTGCGCACCCGGTCGTCCGTGCACCGGGCCACCGCGATCATTTCCCAGGCCGCCGCCGGTCGTCTGGATGCCCGCGTCATCGGCATCCGCGAAGCCGGGGTGCTGGGCGACCTGGACCACGCCATCAACCGCCTGCTCGACCTGACCGAGGCTTTCACCAAGGAAGCCGACGCCGCCATGGCTATGACCGCCCAGGGCCGCTATTTCCGTCATATCCTGCTGGAAGGTCTGGTCGGCGAGTTTTCCGACCACGCCCGCCTGATCAACGATGCGTTGACCAGCATGGAAAACAAATCCAAGGAATTCGTCACCGAGGCCACCGGCGTCGGCAACACCATCAAGCACATGAGCCAGGCGGTGGCCGCCACCGCCACCGAGTTGGAAGCCACTGCCCAGCAGATGCGCGACATCGCCAACCAGACCAGCGACCAGTCGTCCACCGTCGCCCGCGCCGCCGAGGATGCCTCGGCCAGCGTCGAATCGGTGGCGGCGGCAGCCGAGCAGGTGTCGTCTGGTATCCGCGAAGTGGCCGAACGCATCCAGCAATCGGCCAACATGGCCCAAGATACGGTGCAAGTGGCGGCGGAAACCGACCATGCCATCCAAGGGCTGGCCGATGCCGCGCAAAAGATCGGCGACGTGGTCAAGATGATCACCGAGATCGCCAGCCAAACCAATCTGCTGGCGCTTAACGCCACCATCGAGGCGGCCCGCGCCGGCGAGGCCGGCAAGGGTTTCGCCGTGGTCGCCAACGAGGTCAAGCATCTGGCCAACCAGACCAGCCGGGCCACCGACGACATCACCAACCAGATCGAAAGCATGCGCCAGGCCACCCGCGGCGCGGTGGACGCGGTCCGCCGCATCGCCGGCATGATCCGCGACATCAACGACAACTCGTCCGGCATCGCCGCCGCCACCGAGCAGCAATCGGCGGCCGTGGCCGAGATCAGCCGCTCGATTCGCGACGTCGCCGCCGGCGTGCAGACGGTGGCCAACACCATCGGCGAGGTGTCGGAAGTGGCCGGCACCGCCACCGAGGCCGCCGATCAGGTGCTGATCGCCGCCGGCGACATGGCCTCGCGCACGGTGGGCATGAACGACGACATCGACGCCTTCATCATCCGCGTCTGCTCGGGCATGCGCATGCAGTAGGGCCGAAGGCCGGCCCGTGAACGGGCCCGCTCAGATGCCGCGCGGGCTTAGGGGGGAAACCCCTTAGACCCATTCCATATCTTGCCCTTCCTCCTGGCCGACCGTACCTTGGTCGGCCAGGAGGAAGCCCATGACCAAATTCACCGGTACCGACAGCTATATCGCCACCCCCGATCTGATGGTGGCGGTCAACGCCGCCTTGACCCTGGAACGCCCCTTGCTGATCAAGGGCGAGCCCGGCACCGGCAAGACGGTTTTGGCCCAGGAAGTGGCCAAGGCCTTGGGTCGTCCGCTGATCCCCTGGCACATCAAATCCACCACCAAGGCCCAGCAGGGCCTGTACGAATACGACGCGGTAGCGCGCCTGCGCGATTCGCAACTGGGCGACCCGCGCGTGCACGATATCGGCAATTACATCGTCAAGGGCAAGCTGTGGCAGGCGTTCGAGACCGATCCCTGCCCGGTGCTGCTGATCGACGAGGTGGACAAGGCCGACATCGAGTTCCCCAACGACCTGTTGCTGGAACTCGACCGCATGGAATTCCACGTCTACGAAACCCAGCAGGTGATCAAGGCGGCCAAGCGGCCCTTGGTCATCATCACCTCGAACAATGAAAAGGAACTGCCCGACGCCTTCCTGCGCCGCTGTTTCTTCCATTACATCCGTTTTCCCGACCGCGACACCATGCAAAGCATCGTCGAGGTGCATTATCCCGGCATCAAATCGGCGCTGCTGCATCAGGCGCTGACCGTCTTCTTCGATGTGCGCGAGGTGCCGGGCCTGAAGAAAAAGCCGTCGACGTCGGAATTGCTGGACTGGATCAAGCTGCTGGTGTCCGAAGACCTGTCGCCCGACGAATTGCGCGGCCAAGATGCCAAAAGCCTGATCCCCAAGCTGCATGGGGCTCTGTTGAAGAACGAACAGGACATCCACCTGTTCGAACGTCTGGCCTTCCTCAACCGCCGGGGCGGGTAAGCCTATGTTCCTCGCCCTGTTCCTGGATTTGCGCGCCGCCAAGGTGCCGGTCAGTTTGCGCGAATACCTGACGCTGTTGGAAGCGGTGGCCAAGGGCGCGGCGGGGTTCAGCGTCGAGGATTTCTACTACCTGTCGCGCGCCCTGCTGGTGAAGGACGAACGCAACCTCGACAAGTTCGACCGCGTCTTCGCCAAGGTATTCGATGGCGTGGTGTCGGAAGCCGGCAGCATCGAGGAATTCTTGGCCGAAATCCCCGAGGAATGGCTGCGCGCCCTGGCGGAAAAGCTGCTGAGCCCCGAGGAAATGGCCGAAATCCAGGCTCTGGGCGGCTTCGACAAGCTGATGGAGACCCTGCGCCAGCGTCTGGCCGAACAGAACGAGGAACATCACGGCGGCAGCAAGTGGATCGGCACCGGCGGCACCTCGCCGTTCGGCGCCTATGGCTATAATCCGGCGGGCATCCGCATCGGCCAGAAGACCAACCGCCACAACCGCGCCGTCAAGGTGTGGGACCGCCGCGACTTCAAGAACCTGGACGATTCCTTGGAGCTCGGCACCCGCAACTTCCGCATGGCCTTGCGCCGCTTGCGCAAATTCGCCCGCGAGGGGGCGGCGACCGAATTGGACCTGGACGCCACCATCACCGGCACGGCGCGGGCCGGCGGCATGCTTGATGTCCACATGCGGCCCGAGCGTCACAACAAGATCAAGGTGTTGCTGTTGCTGGACGTGGGCGGCTCCATGGATTCACACATCCAGACCTGCGAGGAACTGTTCTCGGCGGCGCGGTCAGAGTTCAAGCACCTGGAACATTACTACTTCCACAATTGTCCCTATGGCCATCTGTGGCGCGACAATTCCCGGCGCTGGGACGACCGCATCAGCACCTGGGACGTGCTGCACACCTATCCGCCCGACTGGAAGCTGGTGATCGTCGGCGACGCTTCCATGAGCCCGTGGGAGATCACCACGCCAGGGGCGGCGGTGGAGGAATGGAACGACGAGGCGGGGGAAACCTGGATGCGCCGATTGCTGGCGCAATGGCCGTCGGCTGCGTGGTTGAATCCATCGCCGCCCCGGCACTGGCAATGGACCGAATCCATCAATATGCTCAATCAGACCATGGCCGGTCGTATGTATTCTTTGACCCTGGAGGGTCTTGACCTGGCCATGCGCGAACTGAACCGGGGCGCCGCCGCCTTAAAATGACGGCGGCGCGACCGGGTCACTGTTTACGCGTTCCCGGCTTCCTGGCCCTGGGCCGCTTCCATGCGCGAGCGGTAGAGCTGCATGAAGTCGATGGGCTGGATCATCAAGGGCGGGAAAGCGCCGTCGCGGGTCATGTCGGCGATGATCGAGCGGGCGAACGGGAACAAAAGGCGCGGGCATTCGATCAACAGCATGGGCTGGATATGCTCGTCCGGGACGTTCAGGGTGAAGATGCCGGCATAGGCCAACTCGGCGATGAACACCGGCTTGTTCTCGGCCAGATGCGCCTCGACCTTCAGATGCAGGGTGACTTCATAGGTCTTGTCGGCGATGGCGGCGGCATTGATGTCGACGTGAATCGGAATTTCCGGGTTCTGGCCGGCCATTTCGCCATAGATGCCCGGCGCGCCAGGAACCTCGAACGACAGATCCTTGACGTACTGGCCATTGATGACCAGGGGCGGCATGTTGTTTTCGTCGGACATCATCTCTTCCTTGAAGGTGAAATTCGCCTGTGATGGGCAACGGCTAGCACGGATCGGGCGCCGTTTCTAGTCCCGCCCGATATGCTGGTCGCGCGATTCCACCACGGTATAATCGCCGTCGATGATGGTCGGTCCCGGCTGCGCCGGCCGGGCCGCGGTGAAATGCCGTCCCAGCCACAGCTTCAGCAGCAGGCGCACCGGCGGCAACAGCAGCAAGATGGCCAATGCGTCGGAGAGGAAGCCGGGCAAAATCAGCAACCCGCCGGCCAGGGCGACGCAGATGCCGTCGAACATTTCCGACACCGGCATTTCACCCCGGTCCATCTGCGCCTTGGCCCGCAACATGGCGCGCAAGCCCTGGGCGCGTACCAGCACCAGACCGATCAGGCCGGCGCCCACCGCCAGCAGGATCGCCGCCAGCAGGCCCACCCATTGCGCGGCCTTGATGAACAGGGCGATCTCCACCACCGGTATGGCGATCAGACCGGCAATTAACAGCCATGCCATGCTTGCTCTTTCCCCTTTCCGGGCTTATCTGTGACGGTATCGGTCAGCCATTAAGCGACGTAGGTCAATGAACGACGGTTTTCACGCCCTCGATATCGTTTTTTTCGCCGTGGTGGCGGTTTTCCTGATCCTGCGCCTGCGCAGCGTCTTGGGCAAGCGCACCGGCAATGAAGAACCGCCGCGCTGGACGCGGACCCCGAAAGATGACGGCGAAACCGCCGATAACGTCATCGACCTGACCCGCGCACGCCGCCCGGTCGAAGCCGAGCCGGACGTCACAGCCGACGTCGCCGCCACCGCCGGTCCGCTGGCCCGGGGCGAGGCGGCCATCCGTGCCCGCGACCCCAGCTTTTCCAATACCGGTTTTCTGTCCGGCGCCCGCATGGCCTTCGAGATGATCGTCGGCGCCTTTGCCGCCGGCGACAAAAAGGCGTTGCGTCCGCTGTTGGCCGATCAGGTCTATAAGCCGTTCTGCGACGCCATCGACGCCCGTGCCCGTGCCGGCGAGGAATTGTCCACCGAGATCATGGGCATCAAATCCGCCGAAATCATCGAGGCGATCATGGTCGGCACCATCGCCCAGGTCACCGTGCGTTTCGTCTCGGAACAGATCAACGTCATCAAGGATCTGGACGGTCGCATCGTCGAAGGCGATCCGTCCCGCATCGTCCCGGTCACCGACGAATGGACCTTCAGCCGCGACACCCGCTCGAAGGATCCCAACTGGCACTTGTCGGCCACCCGCGCCGTCACCGAAGGCGATGCCCCCCACGATGCCGCCGACGAGGTTCAGCCCTGAGATGAAACCGCGTCTGGCCGTTCTGTTGCTGGCAGCCCTGGCCGCGTCGTGCGCGCCGGAAACGCCGCGCCGACCGCCGCCAGTACCCGGACCCGCGCCCCTGCCCCAGGGGCCGGATCAGTTCGGCCTGATCCCGGCGCAATTCAACGACCTTCCCGGCTGGCGCGCCGATGGCGCGGCGGCGGTGCTGCCGGCGCTCAACCGCACCTGCGACCGCGTCTTGAAGCAACCCAACGACAAATCCATCGGCCAAAACGGCATGGGCGGCACGGTCGCCGACTGGTACAGCCCGTGTTCCGCCGCCCGCCGGGTCGGCGCCAACGACCACGAGGCGGCGCGGGTGATGTTCGAGGAATGGTTCGTCCCCTTCCTCGCCGTCAACAACGGCTCCGCCGATGGCCTGTTCACCGGCTATTTCGAGCCCGAACTGGCCGGATCGCGGACGAAAAAAGGCCGCTTCACCGTCCCCATCCTGGGCAAGCCGCGCGATCTGGTCACCCGCAAGGGCGCCGACGGCAGTACCGAAAGCGGGCGCATGGTCGACGGCAGGTTCACCCCCTATCCCAGCCGGGCCGAAATCGAGGCCGGGGCCATCGCCGCCCAGGCCACCCCCCTGGCCTGGGTGGAAGACCCGGTGGACGCCCATATCCTGCATATCCAGGGCTCGGGCCGCATCCGCTTGGAAGACGGCTCGGTGCTGCGCCTGGGCGTCGCCGCCACCAACGGCCATAAATTCGTCGGTATCAGCAAGATCTTGCGTGAGCGCGGCCTGATCGAGGATACCCCCATGCCCGGCGTCCGCGCCTGGCTGAAGGCCAATCCGGCCCGCGCCAAGGCGCTGATGGCGGAAAACCCGCGCTATGTCTTCTATACCCCCATTTCCGGCGACGGCCCGGTGGGATCGGAAGGGGTGGCGCTGACCGCCGGTCGGTCCATGGCCGTCGATCCGCGCTATGTCGCCCTGGGCCTGCCCCTGTTCCTGGACACGGTCGAGCCGTCGGGTCAGCCGCTGCGCCGGCTGGTCATGGCCCAAGATACCGGTGCCGCCATCAAGGGCCCCATTCGCGGCGACTTCTTCTGGGGCACCGGCGAGGAAGCCTTCGACAAGGCCGGTCGCATGAAAAGTCCCGGTCGCTATTGGATCTTGCTGCCGCAACGGCGCTCGCCCCGCATCGCCATGGCCGAGGAACAAAATCCATGAGCGAGCTGATGGCCGCCTGGCGGGCGAAAAAGACCGAGGAAGCCATCGCCCTGCATGACCGTCTGCGCAATGCCGTGCTAGCCAAGAAAGTGCATATCTATACCGACCAGCGCATGCTGGATTTCCAGGGCTCGCCCGTCCATAACGGCTGGGACCACCTGATGCCGCTGATGGTGATGATGGTGCTGGCCCTGGTCATCCTGCTGGCCACCGGCGTCGCCTTCGGCATCGTCGCCATGACCATCGGCGCCCTTGCCCACCTGCTGGGCATCAAGCATTTCATCGCCTGGCGCATCCGCACCCGCACCACCGCCTATATGCTGGAAAGCGCCCATCACTGGCACCAGATATGGCAATTGGGCGGCATCGCCATCTATATGCCCGCTAACAACGAGCCGCCCTGTCTGGCCCCGCGCGGCGACTGGCGCAAATTCGCCCAGCGCAACCTGTCCGACGACCCGGCCGAAGCCGCCGCCGCCGCCGAGGAAGAGGTGCCGGAAGGCGGCGAAGTCCTGCCGCCATGACCCGGCGGCGCCGGTGCGTCACCCCGGACGAGGCCCGCATCTGGCGCGCCATCGTTCACGACGTCACCCCCTTGCCGGGACGCGAACTGATCGACGAGGTGGAAACCGACAGCCTGACCCCGCCGCCGTCACCGGTGGTGGCCTATGTGCCGCCCTTACCGCCGCCACCCCGGCCCAAGGCGCCGCTGCCCGATCTGTCGCACGGCGCCACCCCCGGCCTCGACCGCCGCTCGGCCGACCGCATGAAACGCGGCGACATGGTCATCGACGGCACCTTGGATTTGCACGGCATGACCCAGGATTCCGCCCACGGGGCGCTGATCGCCTTTGTCGGACGCGCCTATGACGGGGGCCGGCGCTGCCTGCTGGTGATCACCGGCAAGGGCAAACAAGGCCCGGGCATCCTGCGCGCCCAGGTGCCGCGCTGGCTCAATCAAAGCCCGTTGCGTGAACGCATCCTGGGCTTTTCCCACGCCCGGCCCCAGCATGGCGGCGAAGGCGCGCTTTATGTGCTGATCAAAAGGAAACGGGCGTGACCCCGTTCGGCGCCCGCGTGCGGACCTTACGCGACGCCAAGGGCATCGCGCTCAAGACCATGGCCACCGACCTGCACGTGTCGTCGGCTTATCTGTCGGCCCTGGAACACGGCCACCGGGGCCGCCCGGCCCCCGGTCTGGTCATGCAGATCGCCGGCTATTTCGGCCTGATCTGGGACGAAGCGGAAGATTTGAAACATCTGGCCGATCTGTCGCATCCGCGCATCACCATCGACACCGCCGGCTTGGCCCCCGAGCGCACCGAACTGGCCAACCGGCTGGCTCAAGACATCAAGACCCTGCCCGACGACATCATTGCCCAGATGCTCGCTCTAGCGCGGCGATAAGCGGGCCAGCGTCGTAGATCATACCGCTGGGGCTGTCCAAGAGCGGCGTGTGACCGGCCAGAACCGGGGCCACCACCTTGTCGAAACGATGCTTGGCGAAGGCATAGCGTTCGTCGTCGGCACCCAGATTGCGGGCCATCAGCACATAGCCGACATTGTCACGCCGCAGCCACTGGGCGATTTCGGCGGCGGATAACGACGCCACGCCCCCGGTGGAGTAGAAAGCCCCTTCCTCCCCCGATCGCAAGCCATGCAGGGCGGCCTTTTGCGGACAATAGAACGACGGGTCGTTAACCAGAGCCAGATAGGTCTGCCCCGGCTTCAGGTTTTCGGCCAGCCACAGGCACGGACTGATCAGGCTGTAATAGCGGAATGCCGGCACCTCCAGCGCCTGACGGATATCCACCAAACCGAACACCACCGGCAGCCGGTACAGCGCCGACGAACCGGCGAACAGCGACTGCACGACCATGCCGACGGCGATGGCGGCGGTGAATACCGGCCTGAACCAAGGCACGGAGACCGTTGCCACCTGCGCCAAACCGACCGTCGCCAAAGCGCATAGCGGCACCAGAATCGGCAGCAGGAACCGCAGCAAATGCGGCATGGCCAGCCACCACAGAACCACATACAGCACCACCATGGACAGAACCATCAATCGTCCGCCTGCGGGCCGGAAAAAGGCAAAGGGAAGGCCGAGCAGAATAAAGGGGAAACCCCATTGCAGGCCGTCGAAGGCGTCTTGCAGGATGAACATGGTCCAAGGCAGCGCCCAAAGACCGCCGGGGGGTTGCAGACGGCTCAGGGCTTGAGTGAGTGGCGCGAAAATATCCAGGCCGTCGGCGACGAACAGCGGATGGGCGGTGGGAAACACTGGGTTGGCGGTCACGACGTAATTGCGCAGCAAAACCGGCGCCAGCACCAGGGCAGCCACCACCCCGGCCCCGATCACATAGGCCAGCCCACGCCGGCTCACCACGGCCATCCCCCCCAGCGGCACCAACAGCGCCAATGCGGCAACGATACCGTGATATTTACAGGCCATGGCCGCACCCAGCAGCAGCCCCAAGGCGACGGCGTGGCGTTTCGACAAGGCAACAGTCACCGCCGCGCCGATGAAGGCCACCAGGGGAAAATCGGTGGTCACCGCCGACCCCAGATTCAATGTTACCCGCTGGCCGACCACCAGCAGGGCGGCGGCCAGCGCCGCCTGTGGCCCGCAGCCCAGCCGCCGGACCAGCAGCCCCGCCCAACAAGCGGCCAGACCGACCCAGGCCACATTCAGCATCTGCGCCGCCTCGGCCCCACCCAGGGCGAAGGCCATGCGGGTCAGCAGTGACGCCAAAGGCGGGAAGAATTCATAGATGCTCCAGCCGAACCACAGGGTGATGCGGCCCAGTTCCAAATCGCGGCGCGGCAGGGTCAAGTGATAGCGGATGGTGTCATGGTCGATGGGTGGGGCCAGGGCGGACAAGGCCAGCAGCCCGAATAAGGCCGCCAGCATTCCCCCCCATGGCCACCAGCGCCAGGGAAACGACGGCACGGATCGCGGCAAGCCGATGCCGAAGGCCAAGGCAAGGGCCAGCAGGACCGCCATGGCGACGAAATCATAGCGCCACGCCCCCACCGCCTGAACCAGGAGCGCCAGCGGCAACGCCCCCAGCAAGGGCGCCAGGGCCAGACGTTCGCCCTCGTCCAGTCCGGGAACCAGCCGCCGCACCAGGGGCCAGCCCAGACCGGCCATGCCCGACAGCATGAGGAGGACGACCAGCACGGCGGTCATGACAGCCCCAAGCGCTGCAAAAACTTGTCGGCCATCTGGCCACCATTGGCCCAGACAAAGGACAGTGTCACCACCAATGCCCACAGGGTAAAGCCCCAGGCCAGCAGACGATCCCTATTCATGGTCGGTCTTCAGCCGAAAGCCGCGCCGGCCCTGACGGTCCAGCGCGCCCTTGTCCACCAGCTTGCGCAAGGTGCGGTAAAACGCCTCGTGCGTCAGACCGATATCGGCGGCGATATGAGAAAGCGGCTGGCCCAGCTTGATCCAGCCTTGCGCGGCGCCAGCCTGGATGAGGAAGGCCGTCACCCGATCCTCGGCCCCCTTCAGCTTGCCCAGTTCGATGCGGGCGCGCGCCGCATTCAGGCGCCGGGCCAGAAAGGCGGAAAACGCCAGATTGATGTCGGGATGGGCGCGCAGATGCAGCAACACCTGCGGTCGGGCATAGGCCAACACCACCGCCGGCTCTAAGGCCACCGCGTCCACTGGATTGGCGTCGACGAACAGGCCGCTTTCGCCGAACAAGGTGCCGGGCTCGGCCACATGCACCATGCTGCCATGACGGGACAGGGCGACGCGACCGGTCTCAACCGCATAGAGGGCGGCAGCCTTGTCGCCGGCCCGCATCACCACCTCGCCCGCCGCCAGAATCTTGCGGCTGGGGCGGATGCCCTGCAACAAAGTGGAATGATCGGCGGCCATGGTATTTTCCCTGCTATGACCGGGATCATAGCAGGGATCGATTACAGAATGAACTTGGCCAGATCGGCTTTTTTCGCCAGAGCCCCGACCCGTTCATTGACCATGGCGGCGGTGATGGCGATTTCGGTGCCGGGGCTTTGATCGGGAGCGGTAAAGCTGATCTCTTCCAGCAGCCGTTCCAGCACCGTGTGCAGACGCCGGGCGCCGATGTTTTCCACCGACCGGTTGATCTCGGCGGCCAGATCGGCGATGGCCGCGATGGCGCCGTCCTCGAATTTCAACAAAACCTCTTCGGTACCCAACAGCGCCACGTATTGCTTGATCAGGCTGGCTTCCGGCTCGGTCAGGATGCGGACGAAATCATCCCGGGTCAGCGCCTGCAACTCGACCCGGATGGGCAGGCGGCCTTGCAACTCGGGCAGCAGGTCGCTGGGCTTGGCCAGATGGAAGGCGCCACTGGCGATGAACAGGATATGGTCGGTCTTGACGTTGCCGTGCTTGGTCGACACCGTGGTGCCCTCGATCAACGGCAGCAGGTCGCGTTGCACCCCTTCGCGGCTGACATCGCCGCCGACGTGATGTTCGCTGGAACGGGCGCAAATCTTGTCGATTTCGTCCAAGAAGACGATGCCGTGATTTTCCACCGCCCAGATGGCGTCCTTGACCACCGCGTCCTGATCGAGAAGCTTGTCGGATTCCTCCGCCAGCAAGGCGGCCAGGGCATCGGGGACGCTCATTTTACGCGGCTTGGTGCGACCGCCGCCGAAGGCCTTGCCCAGCATGTCGGACAGATTGATCATGCCGACCTGACTGCCCGGCATGCCGGGGATGTCGAAGCTGGGCATGGCGCCGGCGCCGCTATCGGCCACCTGGATTTCCACCTCGCGCCCATCCAACGCCCCTTCACGCAGCATCTTGCGGAATTTCTGCCTGGTGTCGGCGCTGGCGGTTTCACCCACCAGCACATCCAGCAGCCGTTCCTCCGCCGCCAGTTCGGCCTTGGGCACCACTTGCTTGCGCAGGCGCTCGCGCATCATGCCGATGGCGATTTCCACCAGATCGCGGACGATCTGTTCGACATCGCGACCGACATAGCCCACCTCGGTGAACTTGGTCGCCTCGACCTTCAGGAACGGCGCCTGGGCGAGACGGGACAGCCGCCGCGCGATCTCGGTCTTGCCGACGCCGGTGGGGCCGATCATCAGAATGTTCTTGGGCAACACCTCTTCGCGCAGGGCATCGGGCAATTGCTGGCGGCGCCAGCGGTTGCGCAAGGCGATGGCGACGGCGCGCTTGGCGTCGTTCTGGCCGACGATGAAGCGATCCAGTTCGGAAACGATCTCACGCGGGGAAAAGGCGCTGGCGCTCATGGCTTACAGGCTTTCGATGATGACGTTGCTGTTGGTGTAGACGCAAATCTCGGCGGCGACCGCCATGGATTTGCGCACGATCTGCTCGGCGTCCACCTCCATGTCGATCAGCGCCCGCGCCGCCGCCAGGGCGTAATTGCCGCCCGAGCCGATGCCGATGATGCCGTCGCTGGGTTCCAGCACGTCGCCCTGGCCGGTGAGGACCAGCGACACCTCTTTGTCGGCCACCGCCATCATCGCTTCCAGCCGACGCAAGTACCGATCGGTGCGCCAATCCTTGGCCAGCTCGACGCAGGCGCGGGTCAATTGGCCGGGATGCTTTTCCAGCTTGCCTTCCAGCCGCTCCAAAAGCGTGAAGGCGTCGGCGGTGGCGCCGGCGAAACCGACCAGGATGTCGTTGTTGGCGCCGATGCGCCGCACCTTGCGGGCATTGGCCTTGATCACCGTCTGGCCCAAGCTGACCTGACCGTCGCCGGCGATGACCACGCGACCGTTCTTGCGCACCGACAAAATGGTGGTGCCGTGCCAGGAGGGAAGATTTTCGGACATGACGCATCCATCAACAGAGGAAATCGGGCGGATCATAGCCCATATGGGAGGAAATGACGAAAAGGGAAGTCTGGTGCGTTTGCGCCATTCCTGATATCTGAAAGGTCTTATCCCTGGGAGATTTTCCATGCGCAAAGCCAGCGTCGAGCGCAAGACCAACGAAACCAGCATCGAGATCGCCGTCAATCTGGACGGCAAGGGCGTCTATACCGTTGATACCGGCATCGGCTTCCTCGATCACATGCTGGAGCAATTGTCGCGCCATTCGTTGATCGACCTGGACGTCAAGGCCGATGGCGACCTGCACATCGACGCCCACCACACCACCGAGGATAGCGGCATCGCCATCGGCACCGCCATCGCCAAGGCGTTGGGCGAGCGCAAGGGCATCACCCGTTACGGCCACGCCTATATCCCCATGGACGAAACCCTGGCCCGCGTCGCCATCGACCTGTCCAACCGCCCCTATCTGGTGTGGAAGGTGGATTTCCGCCGCGACAAGCTGGGCGACATGGACACCGAATTGTTCAAGGAATGGTTCCAGGCCTTCGCCCAGGCCGCTGGCGCCACGCTTCACGTGGAATGCCTGTACGGCGACAACAACCACCACATCATCGAGGCCTGCTTCAAGGCGCTGGCCCGTGCCCTGCGGGTGGCCATCGAGATCGACCCGCGCAAGGCCGATGCGGTGCCGTCGACCAAGGGTGTGCTGGGGGGGTCGCTCTGACATGCTGGTGGCCATCGTCGATTACGGCTCGGGCAATTTGCGTTCCGCCGCCAAGGCGTTCGAGCGCGTCGCCCAGGAACAGAACCTTGATGCCCGGATCATCGTCACCGCCGAGGCCGAGCAGATCCTGAAGGCCGACCGCATCGTCCTGCCCGGCGTCGGCGCCTTCGGCGATTGCCGGGCCGGCCTGGACGCCCTGCCCGGCATGGTCGAGGCCATGACCGAACAGGTCATCCATAAGGGTCGCCCGTTCATGGGCATCTGCGTCGGCATGCAATTGATGGCCAGTTTGGGGCGCGAACACGGCACCCATGCCGGCCTGGACTGGATCAAGGGCGAGGTGGTGGCCATCACCCCGTCCGATCCGGCGTTGAAGGTGCCGCATATGGGCTGGAACGAACTGGCCTGGGTGCCGGGCTCGCATCCGCTGCTGGAGGATCTGGGCGACAACCCGCACGCCTATTTCGTCCATTCCTATCGCTTTCACTGCGCCGACGCCCGCCATCAATTGGCCCGGGTGTCCTATGGCGGGCCGATCACCGCCGTCATCGGCCGCGACAACTTGGTCGGCACCCAATTCCACCCGGAAAAAAGCCAGGCCACCGGTCTTAAGGTGATCGCCAATTTCCTGCGCTGGAAGCCGTAACAAGGGTTTTCGGCGGGAAAGCGCAGGACCGTGTGAATATGTCCGCTCCCTTTACCGTCACTCCCGCGCAGGCGGGAGTCCAGAGGGTGCACCACCTTTTCCACGACTCCTGGATACCCGCCTGCGCGGGTATGACGGGACAGGTAGAGTTTTCCCCAGGCTGGCCGTGGGCCATTTTTGAAATCAAGATCCCGGAGCACCGCCCATGTCCCCGTCTTCTCCTGAGCAAAGCTTCTGGAACCAGGGCCGGGTGCGGGTGATCGCCGAGGCCGGGTCCAATTGGCGTATGGGCACGCCCAAGCGCGACCGCGCCATGGCCCGCGCCCTGATCGACGCGGCGGTCGCGGCCAGGGCCGATTTCGTCAAGTTCCAGACCTATCGCCCGGAAACCGTCTATGTCGCCAATGCCGGCCAAAGCGATTATCTGGCCGATGCCGGGGTGAAGGAAGACATCGCCGACATCTTCGCCGATCTGGCCATGCCTTACGACATGTTGGCCGAACTGGCCGAATATTGCCGAACCAACGGCATCGGCTTCATGTCGACCGGGTTTTCGGTGGCCGATGTCCTGGCCATCGACCCCCATGTGGACGTGCACAAGATCGCCTCCTACGAGCTGTCGCACATCCGTCTGATCGATCTGGCGGCCAAGACCGGCAAGCCGTTGGTGCTGTCCACCGGGGCGGCGACCGAAGCCGACATCGCCTGGGCCGTCGACCGCTTCCACGCCCAGGGCGGCCGCGATCTGTGCCTGTTGCAATGCACCGCCAAATATCCGGCGCCGCTTTCTTCCATCGACGTCGCCACCATCGATTGGCTGCGTGACCGTTTCCACGTCGCCGCCGGCCTGTCCGACCATTCCCGCGATGCCATTACCGCCCCGGTGGCGGCGGTGATCCGGGGGGCACGCGTGGTCGAGAAACACTTCACCTTGCACAACGCCCTGCCCGGCCCCGACCACCCGTTTGCCCTGACCGCCGCCGAGTTGACCCAGATGGTCGGCAAAATCCGCGAGGCCGAGCAGGTACTGGGCAGCGGCATCAAGACGATCAAGCCGGAAGAAACCGAACTGGCCGCCTTTGCCCGTCGCGGTATCCAGGCCATCCGCTCCATCCAACCCGGCGACGTCCTGATCGAGGATGTCAACATCGCCATCCTGCGTCCGGGCAAGCAGAGCTTGGGCCTCCATCCCCGCTTCATCGAGGAGATGGCGGGCAAGAAAGCCACCCGCGCCATCGCCGCCGGCCAAGGCGTGCAGGCGGGCGACTGGGAATAGGTCTTTGCGCCCGCGCCCCGGGCTTGCTAGTTTGCGCGTTCACCTTTCTGACTTTTGCGAGCCTCTCCATGATCCTGTTTCCCGCCATCGACCTGAAAGACGGCAATTGCGTGCGCCTGAAGCTGGGGCTGATGGAAGAGGCTACGGTGTTCAACACCGATCCCGGCGCCCAGGCCAAGGCCTTCGCCGATGCCGGTGCCCAGTGGATTCACGTGGTCGACCTTAACGGCGCCTTCGCCGGCAAGCCGGTCAACGGAGCGGCGGTGGAAAGCATTCTGGCGGCGGTGGATGTGCCGGTGCAATTGGGCGGCGGCATCCGCGACATGGCCACCATCGAGATGTGGCTGCAAAAGGGCGTGTCCCGCGTCATCTTGGGCACGGTGGCGTTGCGCAATCCGCAGTTGGTCAAGGACGCCTGCAAGCGCTTTCCCGGTCGCGTCGCCGTCGGCATCGACGCCAAGGGCGGCAAGGTGGCGGTGGAAGGCTGGGCCGAGACCTCGGACCTGACCGTTCTCGATCTGGCCTTGAAGTTCGAGGATGCCGGCGTCGCCGCCATCATCTACACCGACATCGACCGCGACGGCGTGCTGGCCGGCCCCAATACCCAAGCCACCGCTGCCCTGGCCCAGGCCATTTCCACCCCGGTCATCGCCAGCGGCGGGGTGTCGTCGCTGGACGATCTGAAGGCGTTGAAGGCCGTCGCCGGCTCAGGCATCGCCGGGGTGATCTCGGGTCGGGCCATCTATGACGGACGCATCGACGTGGCCGAGGCCATCAAGCTGCTGGCGGAGTAACATCCATGCTGAAGATGCGTGTCATCCCCTGCCTTGACGTCAAGGACGGCCGCGTGGTCAAGGGCGTCAACTTCGTTGACCTGATCGATGCCGGTGACCCGGTGGAACAGGCCAAGATCTATGATAAGGCCGGCGCCGACGAGTTGACCTTTCTCGACATCACCGCCAGTTCCGACAACCGCGACACCATCTACGACGTGGTCGGCCGCACCGCCGAGGCCTGTTTCATGCCCTTGACCGTGGGCGGCGGTGTCCGCCAGGTGGAAGACATCCGCAAGCTGTTGCTGGCCGGGGCCGACAAGGTGTCCATCAACACCGCCGCCGTGCATCGCCCCGAATTCGTGCGCGAGGCGGCGGAAAAATTCGGCAGCCAATGCATCGTCGTCGCCATCGACGCCAAACAGGTGGGCGACGGCAAGTTCGAGATCTTCACCCATGGCGGGCGCAATCCTACCGGCATCGACGCGGTGCAATGGGCCCGGCGCATGGTCGAATACGGCGCCGGTGAAATCCTGCTGACCAGCATGGACCGTGACGGCACCAAGCAGGGTTTCAACATCCCGCTGACCCGCGCCGTTGCCGATGCGGTGACCGTACCGGTGATCGCATCCGGTGGCGTCGGCACTCTGGAGCATCTGGTGGAGGGCATCCGCGACGGCCACGCCACCGCCGTGCTGGCCGCCTCCATCTTCCATTTCGGCACCTACACCATCGCCGAGGCCAAGGCCCACATGGCCGCCGCCGGCATCCCGGTGCGCCCGGTCTGACGGAGAACACACCGATGGCACAGACACTGATCTCCGAGGAATACCGGGCCATGCAGCAAAAACTGCATGAAAACCCCAATTACGGCGTCGCCTCGCTGGAATTCGCGCCGCTGGTCGCCGATGTCATGGTCAAGCTCAAGCTTACCCAGGTGCTGGATTACGGCGCCGGCAAGGGCCGGCTGGGCCAGGAACTGAACCGCCTGCTGCCCTTCGCCCCGCAAATCCACCACTATGACCCGGCCATCCCGCAATGGTCGGCGGAGCCGGCGCCGTGTGATCTGGTCACCTGCATCGACGTGCTCGAACATATCGAGCCTGAATTGCTGGACAATGTGCTCGACCATCTGGGCCGGCTGGTCCGTCGCTTCGGCGTTTTCACCGTCCACACCGGACCGGCGGTCAAAGTGTTGGCCGATGGCCGCAACGCCCATCTGATCCAACAGGACGAACGCTGGTGGCTGCCGCGCTTCTTGCAGCGCTTCAACCTGATTTCCTATAACCGTACCCAGATGGGATTCTGGATTTTGGTGGAAAAGCCGCGCGCATGAGCCAGCACGTTCTCGACCAATTGTTCCAGGTGATCGAAGGCCGCAAGGGCGCCGACCCGGATTCGTCCTATACCGCCAAGCTGTTCGCCAAGGGCCGCAAGAAGATCGCCCAGAAGGTGGGTGAGGAAGGGCTGGAAACCGCCATCGCCGCCGTCGCCGAAACCCCCGCCGACATCACCGCTGAAAGCGCCGATCTGCTGTATCACCTGCTGGTGCTGTGGGCCGATGCCGGCATCGATCCGGCGGATGTCTGGGCCGAACTGGCCCGGCGCCAAGGCATTTCCGGCATTGCCGAAAAGAACTCCCGCCCCAAATGAGGTTTGACCATGGCTTATGACAGCAACAACGTCTTCGCCAAGATCCTGCGTGGCGAAATCCCGTGCAAGAAGGTGCACGAGGACGAATACACCCTGGCCTTCCACGACATCGCGCCGCAAGCGCCGGTGCATGTGCTGGTCATCCCCAAGGGCGCCTATACCTCCATGGATGATTTCACCGCCCAGGCGTCGGATGCGGAAATCGCCGGCTTGTTCCGCGCCGTGACCAAGGTGGCCGAGATGGTCGGCGTCAAGGATGACGGCTGGCGCCTGCTGTCCAATATCGGCGCCAATGGCGGCCAGGAAGTGCCGCATCTGCACGTGCACATCTTCGGCGGTCGCCGTCTGGGCCGCATGGTGCCGAAGGAATAGGCGTCAGGGCTGTTTTTGTCCGCGTTCCCACGCTTCCAGCACCAACAGCGCCCACACTTTCAGCGAATGATCGCGCCGCCCGCCCTGGTGTTCAGCCAGCAGGCGGGCGATGGCGGTCCAGTCCAGGCCCAGTTCTCCCATGCGGGCACGGGTCAACCGCTCGGCCACCATGGTGGCAAGATCGGTCTTCAGCCACACCCCCATGGGTGGATTGAAGCCCAGCTTGGGCCGATCGATGATGTGGCTGGGCAACAAACGCCGCGCCACCTGTTTCAGGATCGCCTTCTTGCCGCCGGCGAAGCGGGTCGCCGCCGCCATGCGGCCAACACAGTCGATCAAGCGATGATCAAGGAAGGGGTGGCGTAGTTCGAGCGCCACCGCCATGCTCATGGCATCGCCGTAAGACAGCAGATTGCCCGGCAGGAACGACAGCAGATCGGTCTGCTGCATGGCGTCCAGGGCCGAGGCCGACGGCGCCTGCCGGTACAGATCGGCGATGGGGCGCGAGGGCAGAGTCTCCAGGCCCAGCATGGCTTGACGTTCTTCGGGATCGAAATATTCCACCCAGGACGCATACATCTGATCGGCGGGCAAGGTACCGGCGGACAGGAACTCGCGCGCCCGGCGCCAGGCGTGACGGCCCGAGGTGCTTTCCGGGATCAGTTGCGCCGCCGTGCCGGCCAAAGCCCGAAGCGGGCCGGGCAGCAGCCGGCGATAGCGTTCGGCCAGCAGGCCGCCGTGATGGCGGGGATAGCCGGCGAAGACCTCGTCGCCGCCATCGCCGACCAGGGCCACCTTCAGGTGCTGGCGGGCGCTGGTGGACAGATCGTGGATCAACAGCGCGGTGGGATTGCCGAACGGCTCACCGAAGGCGCGGACCATGTCGTCGAGTAGATCGGTGACAACGGGGCGCGCCGGCAATTCGGTATGGATGGTACCCACATGCTCGGCCACCGCCCGGGCGGCGACCCGTTCATCATAGGCCGGCTCGTCGAAGGTCATGGTGAAGCTGCGTACCGGCGGCGCCCCGCTTTCCTTGGCGGCACGGCTCATCAGTGCGGCGATCACCGACGAATCGATGCCGCCCGACAAAAAGCACCCGACCTCGACATCGGCGACCATGCGCAGGCGCACGGCGCTGTCCAACAGCGGCAGCACCTCTTCCGCCGCCTCGTCCAGGCTGATGGATCGCTCGCCGGTATAGGCCGGCGCCCAATAGCTGCCGGTGGTAATGGCGCCGTCTTTCCATTCCAGCCAATGGCCGGGCAGTAATTTACGGATACCGGCATGCAAGGTGCGCGGCGCCGGCACGTACAAGCAGGCGAGATATTCCGACAGCGCCTGCCGGTCCAGGCCCAGATCCAGGCCGGGCTGGCGGCGCAGGGTGTCGATTTCCGAGGCGAAAGCGATGCCGCCATCGGGCAGGCTGGCCCACACCAGCGGCTTGACCCCCAGCCGGTCGCGCACCAGCAACAGCGACTGGTCGCGGCGGTCCCACAGGGCCAGGGCGAACATGCCGATCAGCTTATCCAGGCCGTGCTTGCCGCCACGCATCAACAGCCGCAGCAGCACCTCGGTATCGCTGGTCGAGCTGAAATGCTCGCCCACCACTTCAAGCTCGGCCCGCAAGTGGTGGTGATTGTAAATCTCGCCGTTGAAGGCGATGACCCAGCGCCCGCACGGACTGACCATGGGCTGGGCGCCGCCGGGGGTCAGGTCGATGATGGCCAGCCGGGCATGGGCCAAACCCACCCCGTTCTCATGCCAGATGGCCTGGGCGTCGGGGCCGCGATGGGCCATGGCGGCATTCATGGCGCGCAGCAGATCGGGATTGGTGCGGGTGGAACCGGCGATGCCGCACATGGATCAGGACTCCGGGTTCAGGCGATAGCCGCCGGCTTCGGTCAACAACAGACTGGCCTGGGACGGGTCGGCCTCGATCTTCTGGCGCAGGCGGTAGATATGGGTTTCCAGCGTGTGGGTGGAGATATCGTTGCCATAGCCCCACACCCGGGCCAGCAACTCATCACGTCCGACCACACTGCCGGCGGCCAAAAGATGGGCCAGGATGGCGGTTTCCTTGTCGGTCAGCCGCACCTTGTCGCCGGCTTTTTCCAAGAGACGCGCCGCTTGGTCGAAGCGCCAGGGGCCGATATGGACCGGCGGCACCACCTCGGCCAAGGCCTGGGCGATGGCCGCGACCAAGGCGCCCATGCGCACCGGCTTGGTCAGGGTCACTTGCGGCAAGGGGCAATCGGGCACCGGCGCGCTGCTCAGAACCACTTGAAAATCCTGGATATCGCCTTGGTCGTCGGCCTGATAGCCGGCCTGTTCCAGCACCTCGACCAGAATCTGGCGGATGGCGGGATCGTCGTCGATGACCAGGATACGCGGGCGGAAAGTCAAATCTGGGTCCATTGCGGCACGGCAAAGCAGAGCCATCTATAATACAGATGCCACACCCTGGGAAATGGCGGTTCGCCAACTCTTTTGCCCGAACGGGAAAAGGGCTATGGTGCCAGCCCACTTCGCGGCCCTAGAATTCGGAAAGCATGACCACCCCGTTGGACACCACCCCCGGCCCGACCCAACCGGCCCCCGCCCCGCTGATCGCCGTTGATCGCGCCGTGGCCGAGTTGCGCCGGGGCGCCGTCATCGCCGTGCGCGGTGCCGACCGCCGCGTGGTTTATGTGCTGGCGGCCGAGGCGGCGACCCCCGATTCCCTGGCCAACCTGACTACTCTGGCCGGGGCCAAGCCGTTTCTGGTGCTGACCGGGCGTCGCGTCGGCGTGCTGGATCTGGCCCCGGCACAGCCCGGCGCCATGCGTCTGGACATGGCCAGCGGCCTTACCGCCGAGGCCTGCGCCTGGCTGGCCGACCCGGTGGTGCGCGACGTCGCCCGCCCCGACACCAGTACCCTGACTTTGACACCGCTGGCCGATGATTGCGCCGCCGCCGCCTCGGTCGCCCTGGCCAAGCTGGCCCGCTTGCTGCCCGCCACCGTCGCTGCCGTGCCACCCGCCGGCGCCCTGCTGCTGCAAGGGGTACTGGTGGTCGAGGCCGCCGATATCGCCGCCTATCCGCTCAACGCCGCCCGCTCGCTCAGACTGGTGTCGCAGGCGCGGGTGCCGCTGTTGGGGGCGGAAAACGCTCGCATCGCCTCGTTCCGCCCTGCCGATGGCGGCATCGAGCATCTGGCCATCATCATCGGCGACCCCGATGGCGAGCAGCCGGTGTTGACCCGGCTGCATTCCGAATGCTTCACCGGCGATCTGCTGGGCTCGTTGCGCTGCGATTGCGGCGACCAGTTGCGCGGCGCCATCGCCGAGATCGGTCAGGCCGGCGCCGGCATTCTGCTGTATCTGTCGCAGGAAGGCCGCGGCATCGGGCTGGTCAACAAATTGCGGGCCTATGAACTGCAAGACGGCGGTTTCGACACCCTGGACGCCAATCTGCAACTGGGTTTCGACGACGACGAGCGCATCTATCACCCCGCCGCCCGCATGCTGGCCCTGCTGGGGGTCAAATCGGTGCGGCTGTTGACCAACAACCCGCGCAAGGTCGACGCCTTGGCCGCCCATGGCGTGGTGGTGGCCGAGCGGGTACCCCATATCTTCCCGTCCAACGGCCACAACCAGAATTATCTGCATACCAAGGCCACCCGTAGCGGCCATATGTTCTAGGCCATCGGCAGAAACTGCCCGGCCAGACTTGCCCGTCCGAAATAAAACTCAATGCTTTCAATGCACTCTTAATTGGCATTGGCCTTGCACATAAGGTTAGGCCAATTCAGAGGTGCGCCATGTCCGTTTCCGCCGCCAGTTCGGGATATACCGATCCCAACCAGTTCGTTCCCACTTTCGCCAGTGAGAACGCGACGCGGGCGATCGAGCAAAAGCAGAAAGACGCCAAGCACCTGACCGTCTTCGCCGAAGGTGATGACGAACCCAGTTTCTGGGATCTTTTGGACGTCATCAATCCGTTGCAGCACATCCCGGTGGTCAACACCCTTTATCAGGAACTGACCGGCGACAAGATCGGCGTGGGCGCGCGTCTGGCCGGCGGCACCTTGTTCGGCGGTGTCATTGGTTTGGCCGCCTCGGCCATCGGCTGCATCATCGAGGAAGAGACCGGCGACGACATCGGCGGCCATGTCATGGCCCTGTTCAAGGACGACGAGCCAGCGTCACAAGTGGCCGCGCAACAACCGCCCGACGTCCCAGCCAAGACCGCCCAGGCCGAAACCAAGGCCGAGACGACCACCGCCCAGGCTGCGGCCCTGCCGGCCATCGCCTTGCCCGAGGCCACGGTACCGACACAGGCCAATGCCGCTCCCATGATGTTCAGCGCCGACGGCTTGGTGGCGCCGCAAGCCGCCGCCGCGGCCCCGGTCAATGCTATGGCCGCCGCCAAACCCTTTGCCTTGAACAGCGCCAACAGCCAAGCCCGCTATATGCCCGCCCCCAACCGCATCGCCCATCAGGCCGAGCAGGGACCGCCGCCGGTGACCGTGCCGGTGTCCAACGGCAGCAGCCGCTCCAATGTGCCGGTCACCGGGCGCGATCCGGCGGCCGGGCGCGGCCCCGATCCGGTGGCCGTGCAAAAAGCCATGAGCCAGCAAGGCATTGCCAGCGGCACCGCCCACCCCATGTTGGGGGGGGCACCATCGCCGGTTCCGCTGGCGCCGTCGTCACCCGCCGGCAGCAGCACCGATTGGGTCCAGGCCATGAACCAGGCACTGAACAAGTATGAAAAGGCCGGCAACTTGGCGTCCCGCCCGGAAAAACCGGTTTCGGTGCAATAAATCATGGACATCATGGTGCATGGCCATGGCCGCCTGATCTGGGATGGCCAGGATTATGAGTGTCGGCTGGGCCGTTCCGGCCTGATGCTCGACAAGCGTGAAGGCGATGGCGCCACGCCCATCGGCGTCTGGCCCGTCCGTGCCGTGCTGTACCGGCCCGACCGGGTTGCACGGCCGGAAACCGCCCTGCCGGTGCGCCCCATCGATGCCGACGATGGCTGGTGCGACGACCCGGCCCATGGTGATTACAACCGCCCGGTCCGGCTGCCGCACCCGGCATCGTGCGAGAAAATGTGGCGCGACGACCATCTGTACGACGTCGTCGTCGTGCTGGGCCACAACGACGCACCCCCCGTCGCCGGCTTGGGCAGCGCCATCTTCCTGCATGTGGCCGATCCCGACGGTAAGCCGACCCAAGGCTGCATCGCCCTGGCCCTGCCCGATCTGTTGACCATGCTGAAAACCTGCCGTCCCGGTGACCGCCTAGTGGTGGTCGCGCTGCCCGAACAGGGCTGAGCCCACCCGTATATGGGTGGCGCCGCAGGCGATGGCGGCGGGGAAATCACCGCTCATGCCCATGCTGATCTCGACCAAGCCCAAGCCTTTGGCGAGTTCAGCCAAGCGGCGGAAATGCGGCACCGGGTCGCCCTCCGCCGGCGGAATGCACATCAGGCCGCTGATGGTCAGGCCATATTCACGCCGGCACAGATCGACCAAAGCCGCCGTCTGATCGGGATCAATGCCGGCTTTTTGGGCTTCGCGTCCGATATTGACCTGAACCAGACAGCGTGGGCCGTGACCCAGGCGCTGGATTTCATCGGCGACGACCCGGGCCAGCTTGGGCCGGTCGATGGTTTCGATGACGTCGAACAAGGCCACCGCGTCACGCACCTTGTTGGTCTGCAACGGCCCGATCAGATGCAGCTCGGTCTGGGGAAAATCCTGCTTCAGCGCCGGCCATTTGGTCTTGGCCTCCTGCACCCGGTTTTCGCCGAACACCCGTAATCCTGCCTGTAAAAACGGGCGGATGGCGTCGGAATCATGGGTTTTCGACACCGCCACCAGCGTCACCGCACCGGGCGCCCGCCCGGCCTCGCGTTCCGCCTGATCCATGGCGGCGCGCAGGACGGCAAGGGTGCGGGGGGCATCGGACATGGCGGCAAACTCCTGTACACTTGGGGCCATGACCCTAGCAGAGCCGCGCCCGCACCACAATTCAGCCGCCCACCGCATCCCGCGGCTGGTCCTGCTGACCGATGAGCAGCGCCTGCCCGATCCGTTGCCGGCCATCGCCCGCCTGCCCGCCGGCAGCGCCGTCATCCTGCGCCATCACGACTGGCCAGAGCGGCGCCAACTGGCCCACTCGGTCGTCCGTCTGTGCCGACAAAAGCGGCTGATCCTGCTGGTGGCCAATGACTGGCGCCTAGCGGCTGAAATCGGGGCCGATGGCGTCCATCTGGCCGAGGGACTGGCCCGCCATGGCCTGACCGCGTCCTGTCGGCTGTGGCGCCGACGCCATGGCGCCTTGCTGTCGGTGGCCGCCCATTCCGCCCTGGCGCTGGGACGAGCAGCGCGTCTTGGCGCCGATTTCTGCCTGCTATCGCAGGCCTTTCCCAGCCGATCGCATCCCGGCAAGCCAGCGCTCGGCCCCGTCCGCTTCGCCATCCTGGCACAGTCCAGCCGGTTGCCCGTCATCGCCCTGGGCGGCGTCAACCGCCAGTCCTGGGGCCGCCTGCCCAAATTCTGTGCCCATGGCTGGGCCGCCATCGATGGGCTTTGGCCATCCAAATGAAAAAGGGCGACCCAAAGGCCGCCCTCTCCCAAAACAAATCCTTGCGGTTCGATTAGAACTGCAGGGACAGACCGGTCATGACCGACCAACCTTCGTTGTGGTTGGCATCGGCATTGGTGGTCTTGGCCGACTCGTCGTCATATTCGGCGTGACCGACGGTGGCCAGTAGATCGACGCCGGCACCCATGTTGTACTTGCCCGACACCTGGTAGACGGTGACTTCGTCCTGGCCATTGGCGACCAGACCTTCAGCGACCGAGTTGAAGTAGGTGAAGCTGATGGCGTAGGGGCCGGTTTCGTACATCAGACCGATGTCCCAAGCGTAACCGTCGTTGGAAGCAACGCCACCGGCGCCGCCGGCAACCGGGGCCGAGCCCATGTTGTCCTTGATGTCACGATAGGAACCACCCAGGGTGAAGCCAGCGTAGGACAACTGGGTACCCAGGCTCCATTCCTGCGAACGGTCGGTGGCGGCGGCGATGTCATAGGTGACATAACCGGCCGAAGCCTTGACGCCGACATCGAACACCTTGCCGGCATACATGGCGGCAACGCCGTAGATTTCGGCGGCTTGGTTGGCAGTGCCCGGAGTGCCGGTCCCCCAGACATTCTGGTTGTCTTCGGTGGCGTTCGGAATATAGGAACCACCAACGGTGAAGCCGTAGAAGGACGGAGCCACATAGGTGATCTTTTCGGCTTCGGCATCGGTGTCGATTTCGGTGGTCACCTTGCTGGTGACCGCAGACGGACGGGCAATCGCCAGACCACCGGTCAGGATACCGTCAGCGCCGGTATTGCCGGCGGCATCGGGAGCCATGGTGTGCATCAGCACGGTGCCGTTGGATTCGGTACCGACGATGACCTTACCGAAGCCGCCGCTGATGTAGACGTAGGACTTATCGATCTGGTCACCAGTGGTGTTGGTGCTGTCGGTGTTGCCGCCGGCTTCCAGCTCGATGTTGATGCCGACTTCCAGGCCGTTGTCCAGCTTGGTCGAACCCGAGAACCAAATCTCGTTGTCGCCCTTGACGTCAACGCTGTTGGCGCTGCCCTGACCGGCGGTGGCGTTGTTGATGCCGGCTTCAAAGCTGTCGTCCTGCCAGGCGCCGACAACCCACCACTTGGAATAGCCACCCAGGCCCAACTTGATCTTTTCGGAAGCCGAAGCCGAACCGGCGGTGATCATGCCAGCGGCAACCAGCGCAGTGCTGGCAACGAGAATCTTCTTCATGAGTGTCCCTCAATCTTTCAGTATGACCGAAATATAAGCAGCGCCAGGGCCGCCTAATTTCAAGGCATGCTATTGCAGCGCCCCCTAGGGGTCAATCCACCGATTGAGCGATCAGGAATCTCGTCGAGCGATGTGGCAAAAACGCAACAATTGCACCATCACGAAAAAAGCCCCTGCCTTACGGCAGGGGCTTCCTCGATGACCAGGATGGGCTAACCCATCCCGTATCGCGGCAATTAGAACTGCAGCGACAGACCGGTCATGACGGTCCAACCTTCGTTGTGGTTGGCATCGGCAGCGGTGGTCTTGGCGGACTCATCGTCGTATTCGATGTGACCGATCGAGGCCAGCACGTCAACGCCGGCACCCATGTTGTACTTACCCGACAGCTGGTAGGCGGTGATTTCGTCGTCATCAACGGTCGTGGTCAGGCCGTTGACCTTGGAGTTGAAGTAGGCCAGCGACACGGCATACGGGCCGGTGGCGTACTGCAGACCAACGTCCCAGCCGTAGCCGGAAGCGGTGTTGGCGTTGGCAACGCTGTTGACGCCGCCGTTGGCATTCTGGCTCACGTCACGATACGAACCACCCAGGGTGAAGCCAGCGTAGGACAGCTGGGTACCGAAGGCCACTTCCTGCGAACGAGCAGTGGCCTGAGCGATGTCATAGGTGACCCAACCGGCCGAAACCTTGACGCCGACGCCACCGAAGGTGTTGGCGTACAGAGCGCCGACGCCATAGATTTCAGCGGCTTGGTTGTCGGTGCCGGGAGTACCGGTGCCCCAGACGTTCTGGTTGTCTTCGGTGGCGTTCGGGACGTAGGTGGCACCCAGGGTCAGGCCGTAGAAGGCCGGAGCGACATAGGTGATCTTTTCAGCGTCGCCGTCGGTCAGGATGGCGGTGGTGTTGCCGCCCGGCAGGGTGCTGACAGCGCTCGGACGAGCGACGGCCAGGTTGCCCATCATCACGCCGCCTTCGTTCCAGTTGCCAGCGGCATCCGGAGCGGTGACGTGCAGCAGGTAGGTGCCGTTGTTTTCGGTACCGACGATGACCTTACCGAAGCCACCCGAAATCCAGACGTAGGATTCGTCGATGGTGTCACCGGTGGTGTTGGTGGTGTCGGTGGTGCCACCAGCGCGCAGCTGCATGTCGATACCGACCTGCAGGCCGTTGTCCAGGGTGGTCGAACCACCGAACCAGACTTCGTTTTCGCCCTTGACGTCGACCGAGTTGGCGTCGCCCTGACCAGCGGTGGTGTTGTTGATGCCGTCGGTGAACGAATCGTCCTGCCAAGCGCCGACAACCCACCACTTGGAGTAGCCGCCCAGGTTCAGCTTGATCTTTTCCGAAGCAGCGGCCGAACCGGCGGTGATCATGCCAGCGGCAACCAGCGCGGTGCTGGCAACGAGAATCTTCTTCATGTGAACTCCTCTCTAGGTATCCGTGGAACCGGCCTTCAACCGGCCACGACATTCCGTATGAACGAACATGACGGATAGGGCCATGTCACCCCCCCGACCGTCAAGCGCGACGAACCACACCTGTGACGTTCCCTCCGCACTGTGTTCTGGATGCAACACTTTTGTTCGCAGCTGCGAATATAGTAAGGTTCGGTCTCCATCGCTCCGGACCCGCCCCATGCCGCCTTTGCCGCCCCCATCCCCCTGGTTGATCCAAGGATTTCAAAGCCTTGAACGTGGCGATGCCGTCACTGCCGAACACCAGTTCCGCCAAGCCCTGATGATGCGGCGCGGCGAACCCCAGGCCTTGCAGGGATTGGGGCTGGCGCTGATCCGCCAGAACCGCCAGACCGAAGCCCGGGCGCCGCTGGAACAGGCCGCCGCCGCCCTGCCCAAAGATGCCGGCTGCGCCGCCAATCTGGGCGCCCTGCTGATCGAACTGGGCGATCACCAGGCGGCGGAAACCCATCTGCGCCGGGCCACCCGGGCTCAGCCGGGGATGGCTGCCGCCTGGAACAATCTGGGCCGTGTGTTGATGCACCTGGAGCGGCTGGACGAAGCGGAAACGGTGCTGCGCAAGGCCTTGATCCTGACCCCGGATTATTCGCAATGCCGGGAGAACTGGCGGGAAACCCAGGACATTCGCCTGCACCGGCTGGAGCAGTGCGGCCAATACGCCAAGGCCCTTGAAGAAGCGGATAAGGCCTTGCAGTTGGATCCCACCTGGGACAAGGCCCGCTATTTCCGCGCCTGCACCTTGTTGCGGCTTCAGCGCTTCACCGCCGGTTGGGCGGATTACCGTGTCAAGTACGATGAGCTTCAGGCCTTGCCCCTGCCGGAATGGCAGGGTGAGGTCTTGGCCCCACCGGCAACCTTGCTGATCCGGGCGGAACAGGGAATCGGTGAACAGATCATGTTGGCATCGCTGATCGAACGCGCCCGCAGCCGGTGCCCGCGGATCATCGCCGAATGCGACGAGCGCATGGTGCCGCTGATGACCCGCTCCCTGCCCGCGATCACGTGGGTTCCCTGGACCGACCCGCCGGCTGCCGCCCTGCGCGATCCGGCCATCACCCGCCAGTTCGGCCTGGGCCGGCTGCCGTCCTTGTTCCTGTCCGACGCCACCGCCTTCGGCGATGGTGCCGCCTTCCTGGTACCCGACCCGGTGCGGCGCGACGCGGCCCGACGCGTTCTGGGCGGCGACAAGCCGATCATCGGTCTGGCCTGGGCCAGCGGCAGATCCCCCGCCGCCGCCCGCAAGAATATTCCCATCGCCGCCTTGCGTCCGCTGTTGACCAGCCTGTCCGCCCGCTTTGTCGTGCTGCAATACGAACCCGCCGCCGAGGACATGGCCGAATTACGGTCCTGGGGAATTGATCTGGCCGATTGCCCCGACCTTGACCCCATGACCGACCTGGAGGGATTTGCCGCCACCATCGCCGCCTGCGATCACGTGGTGACCATTTCCAACGCCACCGCCCATTTCGCCGGAGCCCTGGGGGTTCCCACCACGGTGCTGCTGTCGGCCTGCCCCTTGTGGCATTGGTTCACCGAAACCAGCACCAGCCCATGGTACAGCTCCCTCAAACTGTACCGGCAAAAGAAGGACGATGGGGACTGGAGCGACGTGATGGCCGCCGTCATCACCGATCTTGCCCTTGTCTCGGTTCATCGGCTGGAGTTAGATGGCCGCCGATAGCCATAGCCTTTTCGGGGGATATCCCATGCTGCGCATTTTCATCGGCTTCGACCCGCGCGAAGCGGTCGCCTTCAATGTCTTGCAGTACTCGATCCTGCGTCGCGCCAGCCAGCCGACGGCGGTGATCCCGCTGACGTTGAACCAGTTGGGCGGCAAGATGTGGCGCGAGCGCAATCCCCTGCAATCCACCGATTTCTCTTTTTCCCGCTTCCTCACTCCGCATCTGTCCAACTACGAAGGCTGGTCGCTGTTCATCGATTGCGACATGCTGGTGCTGGACGATGTCGCCAATCTGTTCGCCCTGGCCGACGACAAATATGCCGTCCAGGTCATCAAGCACGACCATCGCCCGGTCGAGGACGAAAAGTTCCTGGGTGCGGTGCAGACCAAGTATGAAAAGAAGAACTGGTCCAGCGTCGTGTTGTTCAACAACGCCAAGTGCAAGGCGTTGACGCCGGAATACGTCAACACGGCCAGCGGTCTGGACCTGCACCAGTTCAAGTGGCTGGGCGACGATTCGCTCATCGGCGAGTTACCGCATCGCTGGGGTCATCTGGTCGATTACGACGCGGAAGTGCCGGTCGACCAGTTGTCGCTGATCCACTACACCATCGGCGGCCCTTATTTCGACGATTACCGCGATTGCGGCTATGCCGATCTGTGGAACGCCGAACGCGACGCCATGCTGGCCTGTTCGCAGCGGACCAAGGGCTGAAATCGAAAACGCGGCTTGCCGCCGGCCCCGCCATCGGTGCATTCTGCGCGCATGTGTCGGTTCCTCCGATGCATGCGCGCAAGCTTTTAGGGTACGAGCGACGATGAAGACTTTCCGCGTGGTGGGCATGAGTGCGGCCCTGGCGTTCACCTTGGTCGCCCTGGGCGCCTGCGACAATTCCCAGGCCGTCTTTCCCACCAGAGGCAAAGGCGACACCTCGCCCCGCATGAGCAATGAAAAGCGCGAGACCATTTTCGGCCCCGAAGGCATGTTCGGCGACAAGAAGAAGGGTGAAGGCACCGGCGACGGCATCGGCGTCAATTCCTTCCTGTGGCGCGCCTCGCTCGACACCTTGGGCTTCATGCCCATCGCCTCGGCCGATCCCTTCGGCGGCACCATCATCACCGATTGGTACCAACTGCCCGAATCGCCCAACGAGCGCTTCAAGCTGAACGTCTTCATCCTTGACCGCGCGCTGCGCGCCGACGGCGTCAAGGTGTCGGTGTTCAAGCAGGGCCGCGATTCCATGGGCCAGTGGGTGGATGTCCGGGTCGAGCCCAAGATGGCCACCGACATGGAAAACGCCATCCTGACCCGGGCGCGGCAATTGCGCATCGTCTCCACCGAATAGGGACCGCGTCTCCGCCCCCCTTCACCTTTTCATTTCAGCTAGAGTATAGGCCGGCCGCCATGTCGCGCACCGACGAGCGTTACAACGTCAAGGAAACCGAAGCCAAGTGGCAGAAGACGTGGGAGGACCGTCAGTCCTTCCTGGCCACCGAGGACCCGTCCCGCCCGAAATATTTCGTCCTCGAGATGTTTCCCTATCCGTCGGGCCGCATCCATATGGGCCATGTGCGCAATTATGCCCTGGGCGACGTGGTGGCGCGCTACAAGCGTGCCCGCGGTTTCAACGTGCTGCACCCCATGGGCTGGGACGCCTTTGGCCTGCCGGCGGAAAACGCCGCCATCGAGCGCGGCGTCCATCCGGCCAAGTGGACGCGCGAGAACATCGCCGCCATGCGCGAGCAATTGAAGTCCATGGGCCTGTCCTATGACTGGAGCCGCGAACTGGCCACCTGCGAGCCGGAATATTACCGCCACGAACAAAAGATGTTCCTGGATTTCCTCAAGGCCGGCTTGGTCTATCGCAAGGAATCCTGGGTCAATTGGGATCCGGTGGAAAACACCGTGCTGGCCAATGAACAGGTCATCGACGGTCGCGGCTGGCGTTCCGGCGCCTTGGTGGAAAAGCGGCTGCTGTCGCAATGGTTCCTCAAGATCACCGCCTTCGCCGACGATCTGCTGGACAGCTTGCAGACCCTCGATCGTTGGCCCGAGCGCGTGCGCATCATGCAGGAAAACTGGATCGGCCGCAGCGAAGGGGCGCGGCTGACCTGGAACCTGAAAGACCGCGACGACAGCCTGGACATCTTCACCACCCGTCCCGACACCTTGTTCGGCGCCGCCTTTCTGGCCATTTCCCCCAATCATCCGCTGGCTGGCGAACTGGCCGCCCATAACCCGGCCTTGGCCGAGTTCATCGCCGAATGCAACCGCATGGGCACCTCGGAAGCGGTGGTGGAAGCGGCGGAAAAGAAGGGCATGGACACCGGCCTCAAGGCCTTTCACCCCTTCGTTCCGGGGTGGGAACTTCCCGTTTACGTCGCCAATTTCGTCTTGATGGAATACGGCTCGGGCGCCATTTTCGGCTGCCCCGCCCATGACCAGCGCGATCTGGATTTCGCCCGCAAATACGGCCTGACGGTCAAGCCGGTGGTGCTGCCCGCCGATGCCGATGCCGCCAGCTTCCAAGTGGGCGACGAGGCTTATTCCGGTGACGGAACGTTGTTCAATTCGGACTTCCTCGACGGATTGGACGTGCCGGCGGCCAAAGCCGCCGCCATCGCCCGTATCGAAGCGGGCAAGATCGGCGAGAAGACCGTCAACTGGCGCCTGCGCGACTGGGGCGTGTCGCGCCAGCGCTATTGGGGCTGCCCGATCCCCATCATCCATTGCGACACTTGTGGCCCGGTGCCGGTGCCCGAGGCCGATCTGCCGGTGCGCCTGCCCGAGGATGTCAGCTTCGACAAGCCCGGCAACCCGCTGGACCATCACCCGACCTGGAAGAACGTCGCCTGCCCCTGTTGCGGCAAGCCGGCCCGGCGCGAGACCGACACCTTCGACACCTTCTTCGAATCGTCGTGGTATTTCGCCCGCTATTGCTCGCCCAACCGCGCCGATGTCGCCTTCGACCGCTCGGCCGCCGATTACTGGATGTCGGTGGACCAATATATCGGCGGCATCGAACACGCGGTGCTGCACCTGTTGTATTCGCGCTTCTTCACCCGCGCGCTCAAGACCTGCGGCTATCTGGGGGTCAAGGAACCCTTCGCCGGCCTGCTGACCCAGGGCATGGTCTGCCACGAGACCTACAAGGACGAAGCCGGCGCCTGGCTCTACCCGGACGAGGTGGTCAAGGGCGAGGGCGGCGGCTTGGTCCATGCCCAGACCGGCAAGACCGTGGCTTTGGGCCGCTCGGAAAAGATGTCCAAGTCCAAACGCAACGTGGTCGACCCCGCCCATATCATCGCCACCTATGGCGCCGATACCGCGCGGCTGTTCATGCTGTCGGACAGCCCGCCGGAACGCGACCTGGAATGGACCGAGGCCGGCATCGACGGCGCTTGGCGCTATGTCAACCGCCTGTGGCGGCTGACCGCCCTAGCGGTGGACTCGCTGCCCGCCATCGGCACCGCCATGCCCGAACTGGGCGAGGCGGCGGCCAAGCTGCGCCGTCAGGTGCACAAGACCATCGCCGCCGTTTCCGATGATCTCGACCGCTTCCATTTCAACAAGGCGGTGGCCCGTATCCGCGAGTTGACCAATGCGCTGGGGGATTTCAAGGCGGAAGATGCCGGCGATTGGTGGGTGATGCGCGAAGGCCTGGAAAGCGCGGCCTTGCTGATCGCGCCGATGATGCCGCATCTGGCCGAGGAAATCTGGCTGGAACTGGGCCACGCCCAGCCGGTGGTCGATACCGCTTGGCCGCTGGCCGAAGCGGCGCTGCTGGTGGAAGACAGCGTCACCATCGCCGTCCAGGTCAACGGCAAGCTGCGCGCCACCATCGCGCTGCCCAAGGATTGCGACGCCAAGCTGGCTGAGGAAACAGCGCTTGCGCAAGAGGCCGTGATCGCGGCAATGTCAGGCAAGCCGCCGCGCAAGGTGGTGGTGGTAGCGAACCGGATCGTCAATGTGGTGGTCTAAAAGCGTTCTGATGGCGGGTATGCTGGTGCTGGGCCTGGCGGGCTGCGGCTTCGAGCCCATGTATGCCAAGCACGGCGCCCAAACCAGCGCGGTCGCCGATGAACTGGCCGGCATCCGTGTTGCCGGCATCGAGGACCGCCAGGGGCAAATTCTGCGCAATGCCCTGGTCAGCCGCCTGAACCCACTGGGCGAACCGGCACGACAGACCCACACCTTGGAAGTCGTGCTGAACCCTTCCCAGGAAAACATGGCCGAGCGTAGCGACGGCAAGGCATCGCTGGGCCGCATGTTGATCAACGCCAGCTTCCGCTTGGTTGCTGTCGACAAAAAGGCCTCGTCCTATTCCGGTAGCAGCCGTTCCATTGTCAGCTATCGTCTGCTGGGCCCCACCTACGGCAGTACCGCGGTTGAGCGCGACGCTGAAACCCGGGCCCTGACCGATCTGGCCGAAGATATCCGTGCACAAATCGCCACCTATTTCGCCAATGGCAAGATCCAGCGCAAGGTCGATCCGTGAAACTGTCGGGCCAGAAAGCCGAGGCTTTCATCCGTGCCCCCGATCCGGCCATGCGGGCCATCCTGGTATTCGGCCCCGATAACGGTCTGGTGCGCGAACGTGCGGTCAAACTGGCCAAAACCGTCCTGGCCGACCTCAACGACCCCTTCCGCGTCGCCGAGCTGACCGCCGCCGCCCTCAAGGACGACCCGGCCCGCTTGGCCGACGAGGCGGCGGCCATGGCCCTGACCGGCGGGCGGCGGGTGGTGATGGTGCGTGACGCCGGCGACACCTTGTCATCCTTGTTCCAAAGCTTCCTCGACAACCCCTCGGGCGATGCCATGGTGGTGGTCGAGGCCAGCGAATTGGGGCCGCGCTCCAGTTTGCGCAAACTGTTCGAGGGAGCCGCCAATGCCGTGGCCCTGGCCAGTTACGCCGACGAGGGCGCCAGCCTGCAACAGGTCATTGCCGAAGAACTGAAGGTGAGCGGCCTGACCGCCGAAGCCGATGCCATGTCGTTTCTGATGGACCATTTGGGCGGCGACCGCCGGCTGACCCGATCAGAATTGCAGAAACTGGCGCTGTACATGGGGGGACCGGGCCGCATCAGCCTGGAAGACGCCATCGCCTGTATCGGCGACACCGCGGCGCTGTCCATGGACGATTTGTCGCTGGCTACCGCCGATGGCGACCACGGCACCGCTCAGCGGGTTCTGGACCGCCTCACCCGCGAGGGCACCAGCCCGGTGGCGGTGCTGCGGGCGTTATCACGCCATTTCCAACGCCTGCATCTGGCCGCCGGCACCATGGCCATGGGTAAATCCGCCGATCAGGCCATGAACGCGCTGAAGCCGCCGGTGATCTTCAAGGCCGCCGACCGCTTCCGTCGCCAATTATCGCGCTGGTCGGCCGAACGGGCGGGACAGGCGCTGGAACGGCTGATCGAAGCGGAAATGGACTGCAAAAGCACCGGCATGCCGGCGACCGAAATCTGTTCCCGCGTCATCATGACCCTGTGTCGGGCGGCGGGCCGCAGCAAATAAGCCCCTTCACCCCCTGTTGAAATCCCCTGGCAAAAGCCACCTAATGGGAAAGGCCTGATCAGGGGATGGCGTCTATGAATCACAGTTCTGATTATTTGCGCTCGACCTTGGCCGACGATATCGCCGCCATTATCGACAAACATCTTGAAGGCGAACGCGCCATCCACAGTCGGACCCTGGCCCAGGCTTTGCTGGCCGGCCTGCCCGCCGCCGATCTGGAGGAGTTGGACGGCCACCAGTTCTTCGCCATCACCATCGGTCTTTTGGGCTTCATGCAGAAGCGCCCCCCCGGCACCGCCGCCATCCGCATGTACAATCCCGACTTGGAAAGCCACGGCTGGACCTCGTCCCACTCGGTCATCGAGATCGTCAATGACGACATGCCGTTTCTGCTCGATTCCATCGCCATGCGGCTGGCGGCGAACACTATCGGCATCCACCAGTTGATCCACCCGATCCTGTTGATCGGTCGTGATGACAGCGGCCAGTTGACCGGCCTGGGCGATGGCCGCGCCGAATCGATCATGCATATCCAGGTCGATCGTCAGGAACCAGACCGACACGCCGAGATCTGCCGGCAACTGACGGCGGTCCTGGCCGAAGTACGCAGAGCCGTCGTCGATTGGCGCGACATGCGCGAATGCATCAAGACCGTGGCCACCGGCCTGCCCGCCCATGCCGGCACCACCGCCACCGACGATGTGGCGGAAGATGTCGCCTTTCTCGACTGGCTGCACGACAACCATTTCACCTTCCTGGGTTATCGCCATTTCATCCTGTCGGGACCGCAACAGGCGCCGGTGGTGGCTGAGGATGGCGAAAGTCTGGGCATCTTGCGCGATGGCACCGTCATGGTGTTCGACGATTCTGTTGCCCTGGCAGCCATGCCCGACGAAATCCGAGCCTTCCTCAATGCGTCGGGGCTGTTGCTGGTGACCAAATCGGTGAACCAATCCCGCGTCCACCGCCCGGCCCACATGGACGTCATCGGCGTCAAATATTGCGACGATCAAGGCCGTGTGATCGCCCTGCACGCCTTTGTCGGCCTGTTCACCTCGGCCGCCTATACCCGCAATCCGGCAGCCATCCCGCTTTTGCGGCAAAAGGTCAACCGGGTCGAAGCCCGCGCCGGCTTCCCCCGCCACAGCCACGATGCCAAGGCATTGACCAATATCCTGGAAACCTATCCGCGTGACGAATTGTTCCAGATTTCCGAGGATCTGCTGTACCGCATCGCCTTGGGCATTCTGCGCATCCAGGATCGCCCGCGCGTCGCCCTGTTCGTCCGCCACGACGACTTTTCCCGCTTCGTCTCGTGCCTGGTCTATCTGCCGCGCGACCGTTACGACACCCCCATGCGTCTGGCCGTCACCCGCATCCTCGAAACTGCCTATGACGGCAGCCTGGATGCCTATTACACTCAGGTTTCCGACGGACCGCTGGCCCGGCTGCACCTGCTGGTGCGGACCCGGGCGGGGGCCGCGCCCCCTGTGGATGTGGGCGACTTGGAAAATCGTATCGCCATCGCCACCCGCTCGTGGGCCGACCATCTCCAGGACGTCTTGATCCACGATATGGGCGAAGGGCGCGGCCTTGCCCTGGCCCGGCGCTGGCGCGACGGCTTTCCCGCCGCCTATCGTGAACACCACATGCCGCCAGCGGCCCTCGGCGACGTCGAGCGGCTGGAACGCATCGCCGCCGACGAAGACATCTGTCTCAACCTGTATCGCCCGGTGGAGGCTCCCGCGCACGAGGCGCGGCTGAAGCTGCTGCGCCGGGGCGAAACCGTGGCGTTGTCCGACATCCTGCCCATCCTGGAAGCCATGGGGCTTCGGGTCATCGCCGAAGTCCCCCATGAAATCCGTGCCGGCGACCTGAAGCAATCGTTCTGGCTGCATGATTTCCAGGTGCAATCGGCCAATGGCGCCGCCATCGCCCTGGACCAGCGGGCCGATCTGTTCGAGGCCGCCTTGGCCGCTATCTGGCGCGGTAATGCCGAAAGCGACGGCTTCAACCGGCTGGTGCTGGCCGCTGCCCTGCCCTGGCGCGAGGTGGTGATCCTGCGCGCCTACGCCAAATATCTGCGCCAAGCCGGATCAACCCTGTCGCAAAGCTATGTGGAGCGGGCTTTGTTCGACAATCCGGCCCAGTCGGCGGCCCTGGTCGCCTGGTTCAAGGCCTTGTTCGACCCCGATCACCGGTGCGGCGACGCCTGTTTGGTCGAAAGCCAGACCAAGGCCTTGCTCGATCAGGTGGCCAATGCCGACGACGACCGCATCTTGCGCCGCTTCTTCAACCTGATCGGCGCCACCTTGCGCACCAACTGGTTCCAGGGCCGCGACTACATGTCGTTCAAGCTGGATTCCACTGCCATCGACGATTTGCCGCTGCCCCGGCCCAAGGTGGAAATCTTCGTCTATTCGCCGCGGGTCGAGGCGGTGCATTTGCGTGGCGGCAAGGTGGCCCGCGGCGGTATCCGCTGGTCCGACCGCCGCGACGATTTCCGCACCGAGATTCTGGGTCTGATGAAGGCACAGATGGTCAAGAACGCCGTCATCGTTCCAGTGGGGGCCAAGGGCGGTTTTGTCGTCAAACGCCCGCCGACGGAAGGCGGGCGCGAGGCTCTGCTGGCCGAAGGCATCGTCTGTTACCAGACCATGATGCGCGGTCTGCTCGACCTGACCGACAACCTGCAAGGCGGCGAGGTGGTGCCACCGGCGGGAATCGTGCGGCGCGACGGCGACGACCCCTATCTGGTGGTGGCCGCCGACAAGGGCACCGCCACATTCTCGGATATCGCCAATGCGCTATCCCTGGAATACGGCTTCTGGTTGGGCGACGCCTTCGCCTCGGGCGGGTCCAAGGGCTATGACCACAAGGCCATGGGCATCACCGCGCGCGGCGCCTGGGAGGCGGTGAAACGCCATTTCCGCGAAATCGGCATCGACACCCAAACCACCCCCTTCACCACCATCGGCGTCGGCGACATGTCCGGCGACGTCTTCGGCAATGCCATGCTGTGCTCGCCCCATACCCGGCTGATCGCCGCTTTCAACCATTCCCACATCTTCATCGACCCGCATCCCGATTCCCGCGCCCATGGCGAGCGCCAGCGCCTGTTCACGGCGATCAAGGCCTGGGGCGATTACGACCCCGCTTTGATCTCGCAAGGCGGCGGCGTGTTCGCCCGATCGGCCAAAACCATCACCATCAGTACCGAAATGGCGGCCCGTTTCGGCATCGCCAAGCCCAGTCTGACACCGACGGAACTGATCCGCGTCTTGTTGGCCACCCCGGTCGATCTGCTGTTCTTCGGCGGCATCGGCACCTATATCAAGGCCCATGACGAAAGCCACGCCGAGGTCGGCGACCGCGCCAACGATGCCATCCGCATCGATGGCCGCGCCATCTGTGCCAAGGTGGTGGGTGAGGGCGCCAATCTGGGAGTGACCCAGCGCGGACGGGTGGAAATGGCCCAAAACGGCATCCGCCTCAACACCGACGCCATCGACAATTCCGCCGGCGTCGACACCTCTGACCACGAGGTCAACATCAAGATCCTGCTGAACGAGGTGGTGGACAGCGGCGACCTGACGCAAAAGCAGCGCGACCAGTTGCTCGCCTCCATGACCGACGAAGTGGCGGCGCTGGTGTTGCGGGATAATTATCTGCAAACCCAGGCCCTGTCGGTGATGGAAGCCGGCGGCGTTGAATCGCTGGACGGCCAGGCCCGTTTCATGCGCCTGCTGGAAAAGGCCGGTCGCCTGGACCGCGCCATCGAGTACCTGCCCACCGATGATATTCTGGTGGAACGCGCGGCCCACCGCCGCGGTCTGACCCGTCCGGAACTGTCGGTGCTGCTGGCCTACGCCAAGATCTGGCTGCACGACGCGGTGATGGCATCCGATCTGCCGGGCGATGCCTTCATGGCCCGCGACTTGGCCCGCTATTTCCCCACCGCCTTGCAGCAACGTTTCGCCGGACAGATCGGCCAGCACCGGCTGCGGCGCGAAATCGTCGCCACCGCCGTGACCAATTCCATGATCAACCGGGTGGGCGTGGGCTTCGTCCTCGACATGATGGACCGCACCGGCTTCGGCCCGGCCGATATCGCCAGGGCGTATATCGTCGCCCGCGACGCCTATGGCCTGCGCAGCTTGTGGCAGGAGATCGAGGCCCTGGACGGCGCCATTCCGGCCAGTTTGCAAATCGTCATGCTGACCGAGGCCAACCGGCTGCTGGAGCGGACCACCGGTTGGGTGCTGCGCAACATTCCCGCGCCCTTCGACATCGGTGCTGCCATCGGGTCACTGGAACCGGGCATCACCGCCCTGGAAACCGCCGGCCCCGCCATCCTGCCCGCCGATCTGGCCGAAGCGGTGGCGGCACGCAGCCAGGACTACACCACCCAAGGCGCGCCGGAAGCCCTGGCCAATCGTGTCGGCGGCATGATCGTGCTGGCTTCCGCCGCCGATATCGTGCGCTTGGCGCAACAGCACGACCAACCGGTGGGTCGGGTCGGACAGGTGTATTTTCAGGCGGGTAACCGCTTCGGCCTGGGCTGGCTGCGCGCCCAGGCCCAGCGTCTGGTCAGCGGCGGCCATTGGCAGAAACTGGCGGTCAACGCCGCCACCGAGGATCTGCACGCCCACCAACGGGCCATCACCCATTCTGTCCTGAACAGGGCGCAAACCCTGGAGGAATGGAGCCAAGCCCACGATGCCGAGATCGCCCGCGCCGATTCGCTGCTGGCCGAACTGCGCGCCGCGCCGCAATTGGACCTGTCCATGCTGGTGGTAGCCAATCGGCAACTGAAGACTTTGGCCGATGGCGGTTGAACGGCGGGGACGGTTGCATTAGTTAATGACGCTGACTTTCGCGACGGAGACCCGCCGATGGACCCGCGTCAATTCCTGGCCGAGCAATTTGCCGATCACGAAAAAACCGTGGCCGCGACCAAGACAATGGTGGCAGATGCCTTCGCCCAATTGGCGGATGCTTGCACCGTGGCTCTGAAGAGCGGCAACAAGATCATTTTCTTCGGCAATGGCGGTTCCGCCGCCGACGCCCAACACTTGGCGGCAGAGCTGGTGGTGCGTTACCGTCTGAACGGTCGCGCCCTGGCCGCTCTGGCCCTGACCACCGACACATCCATCCTGACCGCGTGCTCCAACGATTTTTCCTATGACGATATCTTCGCCCGCCAGATCGAGGCCTTGCTGCGTCCCGGCGACGTGGTTATCGGCATCAGCACGTCGGGCAACAGCCCCAACGTATTGAAGGCCCTGGAGGCAGCACGCGACCGGGGCGGCGTCGCCACCGGCCTGTCGGGGCGCGATGGTGGCAAGATGACCGGCTTGTGCGATCCCCTGATCGTCATTCCCTCCAATGTCACCGCCCGCATCCAGGAAATGCACATTCTGATCGGCCATGCCCTGTGTGACGTTTTGGAACAGCGTCTGCGGGCATAGGCTAAAGATTTGAACCGGCCTTTCCACCATGCTATGAAACCCCCAGATTTTAGGGTGACTCCCTCCGCATGAGCAGCAAATCATCTCCGGTTCTTGAAGCCCACGGTCATTCCGGCCCAGTGCAGATGGGGTCCGAACGTTCGTTCGGCATCGTCTTCGCCGTGGTGTTCGCCCTCATCGGTCTGTGGCCGTTGAAAGCTGGCGGCGACATGCGCCTGTGGGCGTTGGGCTTGGCCGCCCTATTCCTGGTGGTCGCCTTCGTCGCCCCCAAGCTGCTGAAACCCCTGAACCTGCTGTGGTTCAAGTTCGGCCTGCTTTTGCACAAGATCATGACACCGTTGATCATGGGGCTCTTGTTCTTCCTGACCGTTACGCCGGTGGGAATGTTGATGCGGGCCACCGGCAAGGATCCCATGCGGCTGAAGCGCGATCCGGACGCCGCCAGCTATTGGATCGACCGAGATCCGCCCGGCCCCAAGCCGGCTTCCATGAAGAATCAGTTCTAAAGGGTGTAAACCATGGCTTTCCTGCTTGAATTGTGGGCTTTCCTGCGTGCTCGCAAGAAGTACTGGCTGCTGCCCATCCTGGTGATGATGGTGCTGTTTGGTGGGCTGATTGTCCTGAGCCAGGGTTCCGCCGTGGCGCCTTTCATCTATACGCTGTTCTAAAAAGGGGTTGGCGGGTGAAGATACTTGGCCTATCGGCGCTCTATCATGACAGTGCCGCCGCGCTGATCGAGGATGGCCGCATCATTGCCGCCGCCCAGGAAGAACGCTTCACCCGCAAGAAACACGACGCGGGTTTTCCCCGGCTGGCCATCGAGTATTGCCTGGCCGAGGCCGGCTGCGGCTTGAACGACATCGACTTCGTCGTCTTCTACGACAAGCCGTTCCTGAAGTTCGAGCGCCTGCTCGAAACCTATATGTCGTTCGCGCCCCGGGGCTTTACCTCGTTCAAGACCGCCATTCCGGTGTGGCTGAAGGAAAAGCTGTTCCAGAAGGATCTGCTGGCCAAGGAATTCAAGAAATTCGCCAAGGATTTCGACTGGATGGGCAAGATGCTGTTCGCCGAACATCATTTGTCCCATGCCGCCTCGGCTTTTTTCCCGTCGCCGTTCCAAGATGCCGCCGTGCTCACCATGGACGGGGTGGGCGAGTGGACCACCACCTCCCTGGCCATGGGATCGGGCAATTCCCTGGAAATCCACAAGGAACTGCATTTCCCCCATTCCCTCGGCCTGCTTTATTCCGCCGTCACCTATTACACCGGTTTCAAGGTCAATTCCGGCGAATACAAGGTCATGGGACTGGCGCCCTATGGCGAGCCCAAATATGCCGAAACCATCCTCGAAAATGTCGTTGACGTGAAGGAAGACGGCTCGTTCCACCTGGACCAGAGCTACTTCGATTATTGTACCGGCCTGACCATGACCAACGACAAGTTCGCCGGCCTGTTCGGGCAGCCCGTGCGTCAGGCCGACAAGGACCCGCTGACCCAGTTCCACATGGACATGGCCGCCTCGATCCAGGCCGTGACCGAACACATCGTGCTGAAGCTGGCGCGCAGCATCCGCCGGGAAACCGGTGCTCGCAATCTGTGTCTGGCCGGCGGCGTGGCGCTCAATTGCGTCGCCAACGGCAAGATTTTGCGTGAAGGTATCTTCGACAACATCTGGATTCAGCCGGCGGCAGGCGATGCCGGCGGCGCCCTGGGGGCCGCCCTGGCCGGCTATCACATCCACAAGGGCCAGCCCCGCACCATTACCGGTCATGGCAAGGATGCCATGAAGGGCTCGTATTTGGGGCCGGTGTGGCAGCAAGACGACATCGAAACCCGGCTAAGGGCTGCTGGTGCCGTGTTCAGTGTGTTATCCGATGACGAATTGATCGAACAAACCGCCCAAGCCCTGGCCGACGAAAAGGCGGTGGGCTGGATGCAGGGCCGCATGGAATTCGGCCCGCGCGCCTTGGGGGGACGCTCCATCCTGGGCGACCCGCGCTCGCCGACCATGCAGAAGGTACTGAATCTGAAGGTCAAATACCGCGAAAGCTTCCGTCCGTTCGCTCCCTCGGTGCTGCGCGAGGACGTGGCCGAGTGGTTCGAGATCGACGGCGATTCCCCTTATATGCTGCTGGTCGCCCCGGTGGCGGAACAGCATCGCCGCCAGATGACGGCGGAAGAGAACGCCCTGTTCGGCATCGACAAGCTGAACGTGCCGCGTTCGACCCTGCCGGCCATCACCCATGTGGATTATTCCGCCCGCATCCAGACCGTGCACGCCGACACCAACCCGCGCTATCACGCGCTGATTTCGGCGTTCAAGGGCAAGACCGGCTGCCCGGTGGTGGTCAACACCAGCTTCAACGTGCGCGGCGAGCCCATCGTCTGCACCCCGGAAGATGCCTTCCGCTGCTTCATGGGCAGCGAGATCGAGGTGCTGACCGTGGGCAATTGCTTCCTCAAGAAGGAAGATCAGGATCCCAGCCTGAAGCTGGATTACAAGAACGCCTTCGAGCTGGATTGAAGCTATCCTCGTCGCAGAGCAACCGTCCCTATCCATGCCAGCGGCAATAATAGACTGAGGAATGGCAAAGCTTGACGCCCCATATCTGAGCCAAGGCCACTTTTAAACATAGCTAAGAACAGCGTCATCATGAATCCTGCCGCTGGAAAAGCAAGAGCCCGAACCAGCTGATCATTCGGGACGCTTGATCCTTTGGCTGGGATCAATCCAAAGATTACTCCCGCCACGATTGGCCAAAAGCACAGTGAAATAAAATTTGCAATTGTAACATTTAGCCAAAGAAAATTATACTTCCCCATTGTCTCCCAATAATAGCCAAGCCAAGCCTGAGCTCCAGAAATAATTCCCGTCTGCTCGGCAGCCAAGGCCATCCCCGCATGTTCCATTTGCATGCGCCCAAAAAAGGCGAACATCAGCATGATGGCTGCCGACGCGCCACCACACAGGGCTAATTGAATAAATGCCCCCCGGTAAGATCGGCGGTAAAGCCATGCCAGAAAAAAACAAATTCCGGCAACCATACCCAAATTGTCCATCATGACTTGGCCGAAAGCCGCGTATAGCGGACCAGCCCACCATTTGGAATCGTGCTTCGACAATAATGCTATCACCAGAAGGTGGACAAAGCCGACAGAAGCCCAATCGAAATTAAATATTTGATGAGGAAAAAGGTAATATGAAGGGGGCCAGTTAACAACATATCCGCCAATTTGGAAGACTATGTTTACTAAAACAGCTGGCCAGCCGCCCAATAGGGCAAGCATTGCTATAATATAAACTATTCTGTGTATGTAGCTCTTGAAGAGTAGACAACAAAGAAAATACACAGGTAGAATCAATAGAACTCTTGATCCGAAGTGAGCCATAAGGAAAATAGCAGTTTTATTATGTGACGCTGAGTCGACATAGGCCCATGGTGTTGGCACGGCAAACGGACCGGCATCGGCACCCAGGAAAAACAGCTGGGACAAGGCTACCAAGAGCAGATGAAGGCTGTGATGGAGCCAAGCCGTATTCCGATGACAGTCCAGGCAGGTATCGTCAAAATCTGAAACCCCTTGGGCCATCTGGACGACCACGTTGCTGGCATTGCCACGCGTCATGACCACCAGCAAGGCGCCGACCAAAAAGATCGTTAGGGGAATTGGTTTGATCCAGGATTGATTAGACACTTTCTCGCCCTAAAGTGGAAATACGGATCACATCCGCCAAAACACCAAGACCCACCAAAACACAAGCTAATGCCCCCGAAAAAAGCCATAATACAGAAAGCCATGGCATGGAAAGCGCGAGTGCAAATAATGACGGAATAAAAAAAGCGATGAAAAATCCGAGCGTCATTATCAAATAAAACTTAATTGGATTAAAAAATGTTATTCCCTGCAGGACAAGTTGCATCATACGTAAAGAATCTCTGAAGTGTCTTACTTTGCTTTTTCCTGTACGGATAGAATAATCAAGCGGAATATAGGATACAAAAAAGCGTTCTCCCAGAGCAAATACTGTCAAAGATGTCGTAAATGAGAACGTATTGCACAAGAATGGAAAGAAAGTCAGCGCCAGCTTTTTGGTAAACAAACGAAAGCCGCTGTTCGGATCCTCGATCCTAGCCCCAACCAGTAAATTAAGTGAGAAAATAAGAATACGGCGAAACATACGTTTGATCGGCTTGTCCAGACGCAAGACATTCCGCCGGGCAGCAACGACCATGTCGAAGCCCTGGTTCATCCGCTCAACCAAAAGGGGCAGAGCTTCAATGGCATAAGTCCCATCGGCATCGACAATGCCGATCCACTCATACTTGGCAATCTTGATCCCGCTCTTCAGGGCGCTACCATAACCGATATTGGTCGGATGGCTGATAAGGCGCAGATCGTCACCGCCGATGGCCTCGACTTTGTCCCGACTTTGATCGCGGGAACCATCATTAACAATGATGATTTCATATGGAATGCCCAACTGGATCAAAGCAGCACGCAACCTTTCGATGGTCGCCGCAATGCCGTTTTCTTCATTGTAGACTGGAACTATATAACTAAGGCCTTCATTCATGATCCGCCTGCACTGCATCAAGCGTCTTATCCATTATCGGGACCAGCGACGCATCCATTGGGAAAGAATGACCAAAGCGAAGGACTTATAGGTGATGTCCTCGTGCCGACCATCAAGCTGGAAACCTTGACGAAAAAGGTGCGGAAAGTCCAGCGTCGGCAATATCTCACACCCCAGCCCGGCTGTAGGGGCCCCAAATCCTTCTTTACGCCGTGACAATATATCCGCCGGCAGGCGGTCGGCCATGACATCCTTCAAAATCACTTTCTGCCGCGCTCCTTGCATTTTTGCGCAAGGGTCCAGACGGGCGCAGAACTCCACCAACCGGTGATCAAGGAAGGGTGAACGCACCTCCAGGCCATGGGCCATACTCATCCGGTCGGCCTTGACCAGGATGTCATCGGCCAGCCATGTCTTGATATCCACGTATAAGCACTGGTCGAGAAAATCCGCACCATCGACCGATTTAAAGTGTTGCTCGAACGTGGCCATGGGATCGTAATCGCCCAAGCTTTCCAATACCGGATCGGCAAGGATCAACGGCAAGGCGTCCGGTTCAAAGACTACCCGCCACCACGCATGCGCCCGTTGCCGGTTTTGTCCCCGTCCTGAAAGAAAGCGACGTAGTTTGTAGTCGAATGAAACCTTGCCATAACTGGGCCGCAACAGACGATCGGCAAGGCGGTGCAATCCCGCCTGGATCGGTGCCGGAATTCGCGCATACCAACGATACAAACGGTCCGCAGCATAGGTGGAATAGCCGGCGAGGATTTCATCGGCACCGTCGCCGGAAAGCGCCACCTTGACCTGACGCGATGCCGACTGGTTCAACAGCCAGGTGGGCATCAGCGAGGTGTCGGCGAAAAACTCATCGGTGGCATCCAGTCCGCGACCCACCGCTTCGGCATCAATCATGCCGCCGTCCAGGCACTGAAGCTCCAACCCCAGATGGTCGGCCACTTTCTGGGCATAGACACTTTCGTTGAAGCTTTGCTGGGGAAAGGAAACGCTGAAGGTTCGCGGCTTTTGTCCCCCCATCCGGGCAGCAGTGGCAGCGATGGCCGAAGAATCGACCCCGCCTGACAGAAAGCAACCTACCGACACATCCGCTTGCAGCCTGATGGCGACGGCATCGTCCAACAACTCGGCAAAACGCTGCCGTGCCGCCTGATCATAGGGAATACGCTCTGCCAGGATGTGGCGGTCGAGATGCCAATAGCAGCTCTGTTGGAACTCGCCGCTTCGCAGGTCGAATGCCGCCCAGTGGGCGGGTGGCAGGCGGGAAATTCCCGCCCAGGCACTCTTTTCCCCAAGGACATAACCGAAGCAAAGAAAATCGGCCATGGCGCGAACATCGAGGCACGCCCGGGTGTGGATATCCGGCAGGTGGAGCAAAGCCTTGGCTTCGGAAGCGAAGGCCAGGAACCGACCTTGCCGCCACAAATACAGCGGTTTCTTGCCTAAACGGTCGCGGGCCAGAAACAAGCGACCGCTGTCGGGTTCCCATAGGGCAAAGGCGAACATACCGACCAGCCGCTCCAGGCAGGATGGCCCCCAATGGTCCCAGGCAGCCAGTAACGTTTCGGTGTCGGATCGTGTTTTGAAGGTGAAGCCGGTCAGTTGCTGCCGCAGATCCAGGTGGTTGTAAATTTCACCATTGAAGACCACCACCCGCCCGGAAGGCGACACCATGGGCTGACGCCCACCATCGCCCAGATCAAGGATGGCCAAGCGCCGGTGCCCCAGGTTCATGGCTCCATCGGTCCAGGTTCCCTGGCCATCGGGCCCCCGGTGGGCGAGGCTGGCGGTCATTGTCTCCAGCCACTCGCCTGACCTGTCATCGTTCGGCCCGGTGAAACCGGCAATACCGCACATGGGTCAGCCGCCGCTGCCCGAGCGTGACAGCAAACGGGTCAACAGACGGTATCCCGTATACTCGACCAAGGCGAAGGTGATTCCATAACGAAGTCGGAACAAAGCGATCGGTCGATACAGAAAGTTTAGAATACGGGCAAACTTGAAAAAAGCGGTCTTCCCGCGGCTGACCTTCATCACCTTGTTGTCGATGAAATAGGACGAGATCAGCATCAAATTGAAAAACCGCTCCATTCCCGGCGGATACCAGTTGCTGTTGGCTTTAGCCTCGACCTCGATATTGGCCCATTCCGCCAAGCTTTCCGGCATACGATAGCCCCACTCCCGCGCCGCCACGTCATAAAGCTCGGTGCCCGGCAGCGGACGGAACTTGTTGGGTGGGAAGATGATGCAATTGGGATGATCCCTGACCAGTTGCAACATCAGGTCGCGAGTCAGCTTCAACTCATCCAAGGTTTCGGTCGGCACACCCATAAGGAAATTGTAGGCGGCGGTGATTTCCGGATGCCGGGCCAGCTTTTGATTGATTTCGACGATGTCTTCGGCGGTACAATCCTTGCGGATCAGTTTTAGAATCCGATCTGACCCACTTTCGGCCCCAATGTGTAGGATATCCGTGCCCGCTTCCGCCAGCATGGTCAGGAAATCATCGCTCATGCGTTTGATTTCGTTAATGCGCGCCCCGCGGAACCCTAGCCTTACAGGCAACTCACGCCGGCGGATTTCCTCGATGACCAACCGGACATGGTCAAGCTTGGGGAAGCTGTCATCATCGATGAAGTAGATGTAATTGGCCTGATAACGTTCGACCACGAACTGGATATGATCGACGACATCTTTCGCGTCGAGCGGCACCCACTTCTTACCCTCAATGGGAGCATATTGCGCCGGCGACGAGCAGAACGAGCATTTATACGGACAGCCCAAGGCCGAATACATGGAAAAAATTCGCCGATCCTGATCGACCTGACCATAAACGGAATAATCCTCGATCAGGTGATAGGGGACATCCTGCCAGGGAATGGACTCGAACTTCTTGTCCTCGGCCTGAGTTTGCCGGACTTCACCATCCTGGCGCCAGGACAGGCCGGGGACCAGATCCACGGGGAGATGACCATTCAGGGCTTGGGCTAATTTATGGAAACTGGACGAGGCGTAACCCGACACGACGTAATCACAACTGGGCTCTTCCAGGATACTGGCCGGATAAAAAGTGGCATGCGGCCCGCCCCACACCACCGGCACATTCGGCGCCAACGCCTTAACCTTGCGTCCGATGGCGATGGCGTTGGCGATGGGCCGTCCCGACATGACGCTGATTCCCACGCACAAAGTCGGCTGCTCACGCAGCAGGCGTGCCAGACGGATCGCCCAATCCTGGACCACGCGGGTATCGAGGATTTGAACGTCAAACCCAGCCTTGACCACCTCCGCGGCGGCATAAAGCAGGCTCAGCGGCATATGCCGGACATAGTTACCAGAAAAACCCTGTTCCGGATAAATCAGAATGATTCGCTGCCGATCCATCTTAACCTTATGAAAAATAAGATAATTAAAGCTCTTCCCAACTGTTGAATATGCTATCGGGGCCACCTGGGTCAAACTTAATCAGCATTCAGATAATACGCCCATAATCATCATCGATGCGGACGATATCGTCTTCCCCCACATATTCACCCGACTGCACCTCGATCATCCTGAGCGGCAGCTTGCCGGGATTTTCCAGACGGTGCACCGTCCCGGCGGGAATGAAGGTCGATTCGTTTTCCCGCAAGGTAAAAGTGCTGTCGCCACAGGTGACCAGGGCGGTGCCAGTGACCACCACCCAATGTTCCGAACGATGCCAGTGCTTTTGCAGGGATAATTTCGCCCCCGGATTGACCTGGATGTGCTTGACCCGATAGCGATGGCCGTCGTCGATGGTCTGAAACCAGCCCCAGGGCCGCCAAGTGCGGCTGCCTTGGCTGGCCTCGGACCGGCCCACCGCCTTCAGCCGCTCCACCACCTTCTTCACGTCCTGGTCATGGGCTTTGTCGGCCACCAACACGGCATCATCGGTGGCCACCACGATCAGGTCGCGCACGCCGATGGCGGCAACCAGTCGATCGTCGGCGCGCACATAGCAATTATCCACACCTTCGGCGATGACGTCGCCCAACAGCACGTTGCCATTGCCGTCGTGCGGGCTTTCCTGCCACAGCGCCGACCACGAGCCGATATCAGACCATCCCATGTCCACCGGCACCACGGCGGCACGGCTGGTGTTTTCCATCACCGCATAGTCGATGCTTTGGCCGCTGATGGCGGCAAAAGGTTCTTCCGCCAGACGGAAAAAGAACAGATCCGAGCCTCCCTGATCCAGGGCTGCGCGGCATTGCTCGACCATGGCCGGATGCTGGGCGACCAATTCCTCCAGATAGGTCTTGGCCTGAAACAGGAAGATGCCAGCATTCCACAGATAACTGCCCGAGGCGAGATAGGCTTCCGCCGTCGCCCGGTCGGGCTTTTCGACAAACTTTTCGACTGCGAAACCATCTCCGCACTTGATATAGCCATAGCCGGTATTGGCCTCGGTCGGCTGGATGCCGAAGGTCACCAACTGGCCGGCTTGGGCCAAGGGGATCGCCTGATCCACTGCCTGGTGGAAAGCGGCGACGTCACGCACCTGATGGTCGGACGGCATCACCAGCAGCAATGCCTCGGGCGCGGCCAGCAAGGCGGTGACCGCCACCGCCGGCGCCGTGTTGCGTCCCACCGGCTCGATGACGATGGCGCGTGGCTCCATCTCCAGCTCGCGTAATTGCTCGGCGACGATGAAACGATGTTCCTGGTTACACACCACCATGGGCCGCCCGCCCAGGCGTCCCGCCGTTTCCTGCAACAGGCTCTGGTCAGAGTTCAGCTTCAGCAATTGCTTGGGCCGCAGTTCCCGCGACAGCGGCCATAGCCGGGTACCGGCACCACCGGACAGAATGACGGGAATCAGGGTCTCTGGATATTGCTTCATCGGTCGTCCCGGATCATGCGGGCCAAGCCCGCCGGCAAGGAAAGTGGCGGCGTCCAGCCTAAGGCGCGCAAGGGGGTGTCGTCCACCAGCAACGAGCCCAACACCCGCTCAGCCAGAGCCCGGCGGCCCAGCACGCGGGCGGCTAAGGTCAGCAGAATCGGCGGCACCGGCAGCAGAAGCGGCGACCGCCCCATGGCCGCGGCCAGGGTCCGAATCAGTTGAGCGGTGGACAAATCGCCATCGTCTCGGACCAGAAACGTTCCCGCCGGACGATGATCGACCAAGAAAGCCACCGCATCGGCCAGATTATCGACGCCGACCATGGAACGCCGGTTGCGCATCAGCGCCAACGGCAAGGGTATTCCCTTGGCGATGGCCTTGATCAACACCGCCAGATTGCCCTTGGCCCCCGGCCCATGCACCAAGGGCGGGCGCAGGATGGTCAGGACCATGCCGTCCAGGGCGCGCAGACCCGCTTCCGCCTCGGCCTTGGCCATGCCGTAAGCATCTTGCGGATTGACCGCGTCTTCGGCCCGAAACGGGCGATCGGGCGGCGTGCTTTCGCCGTTGACCTTGATGGTGCTGATGAACAGGAAATGCCTGACCCCGGCCTGACGCGCCTGTTGGGCCAGATGCAGGGTGCCGTCACGGTTGACCCGACGGAACAAAGCCAACGGATCGGCGGATTTATCATCAAGAACATGGGCGCGGGCGGCGCTGTGGACCACCGCGTCGCAGCCGGACAAAACCACCGACCAATCGGTATCCGGTCCCAGATCGCCGATGGCCGGGGTGTCCACCCCGGCCCAGGGCCGAGGCGACCGCATGGGTGCCACCACCTGATGGCCCCGGCGCAACAATTCCGCCACCAGCCGCGCTCCGACGAAGCCGCTGGCCCCGGTGACCAGAATTTTCATGCCCCAGCCCCCCGCGACCACCATTGCAACAGCATCAGTAAAACCCCCACCGTCAAAACCGCCAGCCCGCCGCCGAGTGCGACCTGATTGCCGGTGGCCAGCACGGCGCAGCCGACCAAAGCGGCGTTGCCGAGGGCGATGGCCAGGGCCACCTGATCGTGGCGCTTACCGCCTTGCACCGCCCGTTGATAAAAATGCCGACGGTGCGGCTGCCAGATTTTCTCACCGGCCAGGGCGCGGCGGGTGATGGTGATGGTGGAATCGGCCAGATAATAAGCCGGCAGGATCAGGGCTGCGGCCAATTGGCCGTGAACCGCCAGCAGAATCAGCAACCCGCCCAGCACATACCCGAACGGCACCGAGCCGGAATCGCCCAAAAACAATTTGGCCGGATGCCAGTTGAACAGCAAGAAACCGGCGGCGACAGCGGCGACGGTCAAGCCGGGCGCCGCCACCGCCACCCCGCCGACCAGGGCGATACCGAGTCCCAGCGAAACCGTTTCGATCCCGGTAATGCCGTCGATGCCGTCCATAAAATTGTACAGATTGACGAACCACAGCCAACACAGCCCGGCCAGCAGGTGATCGGCCCAAGCCGGCAGCACGCCCTGGAACACCAGACTTTCCGCCGGCAACAGCAGCAAAAAGACGGCAACCACCACCGCCTGGGCGGCGAAGCGCGGCAAGGGCGGCAAACCCTTGCGATCGTCGACCCAGGATATGATCAGCAGCCCCACCGCGCCGACCGCGAGCAAGCGGAAATCGGGCAAGGCCAGCAAAGCCAGCACCATCACCGGCGTCGTCGCCAAACCGCCGCCGCGCGGCGTCGGCAAGCTGTGGCTGGAGCGCTCGTTGGGCAAATCCAGGATTTGCCGTTGGCGCAAATAGGTCAGCACCCGACGGGTGGCCAGCACCGTCAGGGCAAAGGCGGCCAGGGCCAAGCCACCCCCCATCTGCACCAAGAGGTCCATCAATCCCCCAAAACGATCCGCCGTCCTTCGCGCAAGGACTCGAGCACGGCAATGGTGGCCCGCGCCGTTTCTACCAACTCGGCCTCGTCCACCGGGGCTGGACCGCCGGCGGCGACGGCGGCGGCAAAGGCGGCCAGTTCGGCCCGATGGCCCTTATCCTGCCCCATCTTGGCCTTGCGCACGCTGGTGCGCCCATTCTCAGTGATCGATAGGGTGAGGAAATTGTCGATAGCGATGACTGTTCCACCTGCGAAACACTCGAAGCGTTCCTTGGAGAAGGCTGAGTCGCCTTGGGCGGTGTAGATAATGGTGGCCAGCGAACCATCCCGGAACGCCAGGGTCACGGTCAGATCGTCGCAGCCGCCCTGGCTGACCTGGGCGGCATCGGCCTGGACGCTGAGAATGGGCGATGCCGCCAGGGCGCGGGCCAGATCGATGAAATGGCAGACCTCACCCAGAATACGGCCACCGCCTTCTTCCGCCGCGTTGACCCAGCTTTCCGCCGGCAGCGCCCCGGCATTGACGCGCAGCACCAGCATTTTCGCCCCCTGGTGGCGGGCCAGCAGCGAGGCGGCCTCGACGATCATGGGGGCGAAACGACGGTTGAAGCCGACGGTGAAGAAGCCGGACGAGACCTCGCGCGCGGCGATCACCTGATTGACCTGGGCATGATCCAGCGCCAACGGTTTTTCCACGATCACCGACTTGCCCGCCGCCAGACAACGGGCGGTCAGCTCGGCGTGATTGGAGTGCCGCGTGGCCACCAGCACGGCGTTGATGGCCGGATCCTTGAGCACGTCGTCGATTTCGGTGGTGGCGCGGCCAAAGCCGAAAGCCTGGGCGGCATGGTCGGCGGTCTGACCGCGGGTGGTGCAGATGGTCTGGAAGGTGATGCCGGGCAGGCGCTTCAGTTCCGGCAGCAGCACCGTGCGGGCAAAGGCGCCGGCACCGATGACCCCCAGCACGCACGCCCCGGCGGCGGGACGCGCCTGATTGAATACCGGCGCCACGGCGGGTTTTGTTTCGTTATCGTATTTAAGCACCACGCCCATGCTGGGCTCGCGCCGGGTGGTGACCAGATCATAGGCGTCTTCCGCCTTGTCGAAGGCGAAGCGATGGGTGACGAGCGAGCCCACGTCCAAACGCCGGCGCAAGCTGGGGCTCATCAGCCGCACGCATTCACGCAAATTGTCGGATTCGGTCCAGCGCACCCAGCCCACCGGATATTTGACACCACGCCCCTCGAAATCCTCGTCATAGCGGCCCGGCCCATAGGACCGTGACACCATGATGCGCAATTCCTTCTTCATGAAGGCGGCATAGGGGAATTCGGTCCCGGTCTTGCCGACCATGACCAGGGCCGCGCGGTCCCGCGCCAATTCAGCCGCCAGTTCCAATGGTTCGGACGAATCGGTGGCGGCGGCGATCAGCACGCCATCACAGCCCACCCCGCCGGTCAGGGCCGCCACCGCTTCCGGCAGGCCAGCTTGACCCAAGACCCAGGTCAGCTCGGCGCCGTTGGCCTTGGCCAGGGCCAGACGCTGGGCATCAACGTCGATGGCGATGACCCGGGCACCGGACAAAGCCAGCAATTGCGCCGCCAACTGTCCGACCAGGCCGACGCCGAGGACCGCCACCACGTCGCCCAATTGCGGCGCCAGATTGCGTACACCGGCCATGGCGATGGCAGCCAGGGTGCCGAAACAGGCCTCGTCGTCGCTGACATCGTCGGGAATGGCGGCGACCAGATTGCGCGGCACCACGTTCAGCTCGGCATGGTTGGCCAGACCGGCCCCGGCCATGGCCACGCGCTGGCCGATGTGAAAGGCGCCTTCCAGACCGGCGCCGATGGCCACCACCCGACCGGCGGCGGAATAGCCCAGGGGCAGCGGCTCGTCGAGCCGGGCCATCACCGCCTTGAAGGTGGCCATCAACCCGTCGCGGCGGGCCTTGTCGAGCACCTTCTTGACCAGATCCGGGCGTTCCTTGGCCTTGCCGGCCAGCGACTTCTTGGCGAAGTCGATGACCATGCGCTCGGTCCCCGCCGAAATCAGCGAGGCCTCGGTGCGCACCAGCAATGTGCCGCCGCGCACCTTGGGCTCGGGCACCGGCTTCAGCGACAGCTTGCCCGTGCGGGCGCTTTGGATAACCTGTTTCATGACCGCCTTCGGAAAATCATCGGCTATATACTGTCAAGTGTCGGCAAACGGCAAAAGGAAAACCGGCGCGGCGAAGAGCCTTTTACCCAACCGGCCGGTCCTGTATGGTCGCACGAAAATTCAGTCGCAGAGCCGTTCAAGCATGCCTAAATCACTGAAAAACGTTCTATGCATCGTCGGTGCCCGACCAAATTACATGAAGATGGCGCCCATACACGCCGCCTTGGCCGCCAGTGGTCGTTTTCACCCGGCCCTGATTCACACCGGGCAACATTACGATACAGAAATGAACGACGCTTTTTTCCGCGAGCTCTGCATGCCCGCCCCCGACGTGAACCTGGAAGTGGGATCCGGCAGCCATGCGGTCCAGACCGCCGAAGTGATGCGCCGTTTCGAACCCATCGTCGATCAGACCGCCAATCCGGTGGTTCTGGTGGTTGGGGATGTCAACTCAACCCTGGCCTGCGCCCTGGTGGCGGTGAAAAAGGGCGTTCCCGTGCTGCATGTGGAAGCGGGGCTGCGCTCGGGCGACCGCACCATGCCGGAAGAAATCAACCGCATCCTTACCGACCAGATGTCGGACATGCTGTTCACCACTGAACGCGCAGCCCTCGACAACCTGACCGGCGAAGGCATCGCCGCCACCCGCGTCCATTTCGTCGGCAATGTCATGATCGACAGCTTGCGGGCCAATCTGCCCTGGGCGGTACCGCCGACGCAAACCCTGGCCGCCCATGGCTTCGCCCCGCCGCCGGCCTTCGCCGTCGCCACCTTGCACCGCCCCGCCAACGTCGATGAGCCCGACATCCTGCGCCGCCTGCTCGAAAGCCTGTGCATCATCGGCCAAACCCTGCCGGTGGTCCTGCCGTTGCATCCGCGCACCAAGGGCCGCATCCAGGCCGCCGGTTTTGACCACTTCCTTGACGGTCGCACCATCCTGCCCTTGGGGCCGGCCAGTTATCTAACCATGCTGGGACTGATGGCCCAAGCCCGGCTGGTATTGACCGATTCGGGCGGCATCCAGGAAGAAACCACCGCCTTGGGCGTGCCCTGCCTGACCCTGCGCGACAACACCGAGCGCCCCATCACCATCAGCGAGGGCACCAATACCCTGGTCGGTCGGGATTCCGACGCCATTCTGGCCGCCGCCCGGACTATCATGGAAACCGGCGGCAAGCGCGGGCGGGTGCCGGAATTCTGGGACGGTCACGCCGCTGGGCGCATCGTCACCGCCATGATCCAAGCATTATGAAAACGATCACCGCCATCGGCCTGACCGCCCCGGCCCTGTGCATGGTCGGATTGCTGGGGCCACTTCTTGCCCTGTTCGCCCCGCTCGGTATGGCGCCCTTGTTCATCCTGATCGCCTTGGCCGGCTTGCATGATTGCTGGCGCGGGCGCTTGTGGACACGCATCGATCCCCGCTTGGCGGCCATTTTCGCCGCCGCCGTGCTGTTCGGCGCCCTCTCGACACTATGGGCCATCGACAAGACGCAAACGTTGAAAACCAGCTTGGTGCTGGCCGGTGAATTCCTGGGTGGCCTTTGCCTGCTGGCGGCCACCTCAATTCTGTCGTCGCAATGGCGGATTCGGGCGCTGCGCGCCTTGGCTGCGGGCCTGTCGTTTTCCATCGCGGTCCTGCTGTTTGAACACCTGACCCCGGGCCTGTCCGCCCTGGCCGGCAGCGGCCCGATCACGGCACAACTCCATGACAGCCGCCTGTCGTCGCTGTCGCGCGGCATGACCTTGATGGCCCTGCTGCTGGTGCCGACAAGCCTGGCCCTGTGGCGCCAGCGCCTGCGTCCATGGGCGGTGCTGTTGTGGTTGGGTGGAGCAGTGGCCATTGCTGCCAGCCATTCCCTGGCCTCGAAACTGGTTCTGCCGGTTTCCACCATCCTTGCCCTGCTGTTTTGGTGGCGCCCGCGTCTGACCGCCGGCCTGTGCGCCATCGGTACCGCCGCGATAATCCTTGCCGCGTTTCCGCTGGCCTTACAGATCCCGCCGCCGCAACAAACCTATGACGGGGCCCGCTGGCTGTCGTCGTCATCGCACCACCGCTTGACCATTTGGCGGTTTTCCGCCCACAGAACCCTGGAAAAGCCGTTTTTCGGCTGGGCTTTGGATGCGTCACGGGTCATTCCCGGTGCCGATGACGAGGTTTTCTACGATATCATCGTCATCGGCAATCAACGGGCGCCCATTCCCGAAGCGCAATTGCCCCTCCACCCCCATTCCGCTCCGGTGCAAATCTGGCTGGAACTGGGTCTGGTCGGCGCCCTTCTCGCCGCTGCCGTCATGGGCCGGGTATTCTGGGCCGTGGGCAGACAATCGGGATGGATGGCCGCCCACACCGGTCCCGCCCTGGCCTCGGGCTTCATCATCGCCTGCGTCAGTTACGGCATTTGGCAGAGCTGGTGGCAAGGCACCCTATGGCTGAGCGTCGCGCTGATTGCCGTCCTTGGCCCTGTTTCCGCAAAGGTCAGCGTGCGGACAGCGCTAGCAGACGGCCAAGAATCTTCCCCGCCAACCGGCTGAACTCGCCCGGCACAATCATGCGGGCAGCGCGCACCACCCGGTCCACCGTAATCAAGGCCGGATTGGCGAGAAAGTCATGGTGATACCGCATCAGGGCGATCCACCCCAAGGCCATTCCGAGCCAATCGTTGGGCTTGCACCGCAATTGCGCGATCAAGGCGCGCAGCGCAGCACGGTACTGTGCCAGGGCAACAGATAGACCGCTGCCTCCAACTGGTCCTTGCGGTTGCGGGAAATCTTGGTGATGAACACCATGTTCTTCATCACCCGTTCGGCCAACACCTCATGGGTCAGATCGACCGGAGTGATTAAACCACGCTCCAGCGCCTGATTGCTCAGCGGATAATGAGGGAAATACTGCATCTGATTAGGTGTTGGGCGATCGTGTCCCAAGGATTGGTGTAACAGCGCGGTCGCCGTTTGATCTCCGGCGGGCTTGGCCGGGTTGATCAGGCCGCCGCGACGGGCGGCATGCTGGTCAGGGGATCATCACCCAAGGGGGCGACGGATTCCAGGGTCATGTAGCGGGACCGCTGTACGGCCCATTCGTCGTTCTGTTCCAGGAGGATGGCGCCGATCAGGCGGGTGATAGCTGCCTCGTTGGGGAAGATTCCGACGACCTCGGTGCGGCGCTTGATCTTGCCGTTGAGGCGCTCGATGGGGTTGGTCGAGTGCAGCTTGGCCCGATGCGTGGCCGGGAAGCCCATGTAGGCGAGGACATCGGTTTCGGCGTCGTCCATCAGTTCGGCCAGTTTCCGCGCCCTGGGGCGAAGCTGGTCTGCCACTTGGCGCCACTGGGCGCGGGCGGCTTGGGCAGTGTCTTGGGCGAAGGCGGTGCCGATGAAGGCGGAGACGACGCGACGGCCCTGCTTGCCGGCGTGGGCCAGGACGTTGCGCATGAAGTGGACGCGGCAGCGCTGCCAGGTGGCGTTCAGCACCTTGGCTATGGCGGCTTTCAGCCCCTCATGGGCGTCGGACACCACCAGCTTGACGCCGCGCAGGCCACGTCGCGCCAGCTTGCGTAGGAAGTCGGTCCAGAAGGTCTCGGCTTCCGACGGGCCGATGGCCATGCCCAGAACCTCGCGCCGCCCGGCGGTGTTGGCGCCCACCGCGATGGTGACCGCCACGCTGACGATGCGGCCGTCCTGGCGCACCTTGACGTAGGTGGCGTCGAGCCAGACATAGGGCCAATCGCCCTCGATGGGGCGTTCCAGGAAGGTGGCGATCTTGCCGTCGATCTCGGCGCAAAGCCGCGATACTTGGCTCTTGGAAATGCCCGTCATGCCCATGGCCTTAACCAGATCGTCCACCGAGCGGGTGGAGATGCCCTGGACATAGGCTTCCTGGATCACGGCGGTCAGTGCCTTCTCGGCCATCCGGCGCGGCTCCAGGAAGCACGGCAGGTAGCTGCCCTTGCGCAGGCGCGGGATGCGCAGCTCCACTGTCCCAGCCCGGGTCTCCCAGTCCCGCTCGCGGTAGCCATTGCGATGGACAAAGCGGTGATCGGGATTGCGCTCGCCATGGACGTGCCCGGGAAGAGTGGGGAGCGTGCATGCTAGAGCAATTTCCGATCAATCTGGATCATATCCGGCATGGATGGAGTATTTCAGGCATTCGACGGGAGAGTACTGGTCGATGGCCTCGGCGATAGCGTCCCAAAGTTCAGAGACTGTTCGGGCGGCGGCCCTGCGTAGGAGTGCCTTGAGTTTGTTTCGATGGGGTTGAAGTCTGGCGAGTAGGGCGGAAGGTATCGGACCTTGGCCCCGACAGCCTCGATAGCGCTGCGCACGCCGGAGACCTTGTGGGCGGGCAGATTATCGAGAATGACGATGTCTCCCGGCGATAGCGTCGGCACCAGCACCTGTTCGACATAGGCGACAAAGGCCGGGCCGGTCATCGGACCATCGAGCACCATTGGGGCCGTCATTCCAGACAAGCGCAATGCTCCCGTGAAGGTCGTTGTCTTCCAATGGCCGTGGGGTACGGCTGCACGGCAGCGTTCTCCGCGTCTGGATCGCACTCGTAACCGGGCCATCTTGGTCGTGGCGCCGGTTTCGTCGATGAAGACCAACCGCTCCAGGTCGAGGTCGGGCTGCTCCTCGAACCAAATCCAACGCCTTTCGGCGACGTCAGGCCGTTGCTGCTCGGCAGCGTGCGCGGTTTTTTTTGAGTGTGATCTGCCGTCGACCGAAGAATCGCCACAACGATGCGATGCCGACTGGGGCACCGCGCTCCCTCATGAGCGCCTGGAGTTCAGCCAAGGTGATGTCCGGTGTCACCTCGATCTCGGCCAGCAGGAAATCAGCATGGGCTTCAATGCGCGATGATCGCCGGTCGCCACCTTGAGGTTTGGCTTTGGCCTCGCCCTGGTCCCGCCACGCCTGCATCCAGCGGATCGCACTCGCCACGCTGACCCCAAATCGGGCGGCGGCCTGACGCCGTGATGCTCCGGCCTCAACTGCGGCGATGACCCGCTCCCTCAAATCGTCGGAAAGGCATTTCCCCATGTCGGCTGGCCTCCCGCTCCAGCAGACACGATGAATCACAAAAACGTCGCCGTGGGAATCCCCCACGATTCATTCAGGTCGGAATTTGCTCTAGTTTCAGCGGCAGGCCGGGCTGGGTGCGGTCGAGGGCCTGGATCTGGCTTTTCTTATCAATGGACACCACCACGGCGTGGCACGGCGGCTCCATGTAGAGGCCGACCACATCCTCGACTTTCTCGGAGAAGGCGGGGTCCTTGGATTTCTTGAAAGTGCGCAGCCTGTGCGGCTGGAGACGGTGGGCGTCCCAAATCCGTTGGACCGCCCGCAAGCTGATGCCAACGGCCTTGGCGACCGCGCGGCCCGTCCAATGAGTAATGCTGCCGGGTGGGTTGGAACACGGCAGCGCCAGGACCCTCGCTATCGTTTCCAAGGGCAAAGGGGGGCTTGCCCGGCTTGCGCGTCTTGTCCCGCAACATGCCATCCACCCCTTGCTCGGCATAGCGCATTTGCCAGCGCTACACCGCCGGGCGGCTGATGCCAATGTTGCGGGCCACCTCAATGACGGGCCGACGCTCGACCGAAAGTAGGACGATCCGCGCCCGTTGAACGTGCTTTTGCGGACTATTGAGATCCCCAATGACCTCGGCCAAACGCACTTGGTCCTCGGGGGAGACGATGATGCTGACGGTCTGTTCCATGACCACAGACTCGCACGGCGTAGGTCGCTTGTGAATCCTGTGTTTGCGTCAATGCAATAGGGCTACTGGTTAGCACGCGCCCGGTCCAGAGTGTTGACACCGATCAACCTTGATCGGCCCGGGGAAAAGGTCCATAAAACCTGCCATCCCTTTGACTGTGCGGGTTTTCGCCGTGACTGCCACCCCTGCCCCCATCGCCTTCATCGATCTGAAAACCCAGCGCCTGCGCATCGCCGACAAGGTGGAAGCGGCGCTTAAGAAGGTGCTGGAGCACGGCGCCTTCGTCATGGGGCCGGAAATCATCGCGTTGGAAAAGCAATTGGCGCAATGGGGCGGGGTCAAGCATGCCCTGGCCTGCGCCAGCGGCACCGACGCCCTGGTCCTGGCTTTGATGGCCAAAGGCATCGGCCCCGGCCACGCCGTCTTCGTGCCGTCCTTTACCTTCGTCGCCACCGCCGAGGCCGCCGTCCTGGTCGGCGCCGCCCCGGTCTTCGTCGATATCCTGCCGGACCTCTTGACCATGGACCCGGCCAGTCTGCAACGCTGCATCGATTCCTGTCCGTCGCATCTGGAGCCCAAGGCGGTGATGCCGGTGGATCTGTTCGGCCAGCCCGCCGATTATGTCGCCTTGGGGGCCATCGCCGCCAAACATGGGCTGACCATGATCGCCGACGCGGCGCAAAGCTTCGGCGCTGCCCTGCACGGCACGCCGGTGGGGGCTTTGGCGGAAATGACCACCACCAGCTTCTTCCCGGCCAAACCCTTGGGCTGCTATGGCGATGGCGGCGCGGTGTTGACCGATGACGACGAATTGATCGAAATCCTGCGCTCGATCCGCAACCATGGTCAGGGTCGTGATCGTTACGAACATGCCCGCATCGGCGTCAATGGCCGGCTCGACACCATGCAGGCGGCCATCTTGCTGGAAAAGTTGGCCATCTTCGCCGATGAGATCCAGGCCCGCGACCGCATCGCCAACCGCTACACCCAATTGCTGGCCGATGTGGTCGCTACCCCGGTGGTGATCGCCGGCGGCACCTCGGTGTGGGCGCAATACACCATGACCACCGCCAACCGCGATGCCGTCATCAAGGCGCTGAACGCCGACGGCGTACCCACCGGAATCTATTATCCGACCCCTTTGCACCTGCAAGGCCCCTATGCGGCCTTTCCGCGTGATCCCGCCGGCATGGCAGTGACCGAGGACAAGATGGGCCATGTGTTCAGCCTGCCCATGCACCCCTACATGGACGAGGCCACCCAGGATCGAATCGTCGCCGCCTTGCGTCAGGCGGTGGAGACCAGCCCATGAGCCGGACCGACGTCTTCGTCCACCCCAGCGCCGTGGTTCATGACGAGGCCGCCATCGGGGCGGGCACCCGCATTTGGGACTGGTCGAAGGTGCGCGAGAAATCAAGGATTGGCGCCGGCTGCAATATCGGTCAGTCCTGCTATATCGACATCGGCGCGGTAATCGGCGATCGCTGCAAGATCCAGAACGGCGTGTCGGTCTATCACGGCGTCACCATCGGCGATGACGTCTTCGTCGGCCCCAATGCGGTGTTCACCAACGATCTGGTGCCGCGCGCCTTCAATACCGAGTGGAAGATCACCGAGACCCGGGTCGGCAACGGCGCCTCCATCGGCGCCAACGCCACCATCCGCTGCGGCATCACCTTGGGTGATTACGCCATGGTCGCCGCCGGTGCGGTGGTGACCAAGGATGTCCCCACCCATGGCCTGGTCATGGGCAATCCGGCCAAGCTGGTGGATTACGTCAGCAGATCGGGCAAGCGCCTGGATTGGGATATGAGCCAATCTCCGCCGTCCGCTGACGCTTTGGCCGGATAGGGTCGTGGACCTGCTGTCCACCTTGCAGGTACTCTATCGACGGTTGACCGCCGAGATGCGGTCGAAATACGACCGTCGGGTGCCGCTGGGCGATCTGCTGACCGATCGCTGGGAGATCGCCCGTTCCTATGCCTTCGGTGCCGGATCGTCGTGCTATGACAGTGTGCTGATCCTGGGTGACGTGCGGGTGGGTGAAAACACCTGGATCGGCCCCAACTGCATCTTGGACGGCAGCGGCGGCCCGCTGATCATCGGCGATTGGTGTTCCATCAGCGCCGGCGTGCACATCTATACCCACGACACCGTGCGGCGCAGCACCAGCCTGGGCGTGGATCCCATCGACAAGGCCCCGGTCAGTATCGGCTCGGGCGTCTATATCGGCCCCAACAGCGTGGTGGCCAAGGGCGTCACCATCGGCGACAAGGCGGTGATCGGGGCCATGTCCCTGGTCAACCGCGACATTCCTGGCGGAACGCGGGCCTGGGGCACGCCGGCACGGGCTCAGCCCTGAGGCGGCTTGCCCGATTCAGGCAGACGACCAACGGCACTTTCCACCAGCCAGCGCGGACGGCGGCGCCCTTCGTCGTAGGTGCGCCACATATATTCACCCAGCACTCCCAGCATGACCATTTGCAAGCCGCTGAGAATCAGCAGCGCCACCATCAGCGACGGATAGCCGGGCACCGAGCGTTCCACCAGCGCCGCCACCAGCACGAACAAAGCGTACAGAAAGCCGATCAGCGCCACGCCGACGCCGATAGCCGACATGGCGCGGATGGGCAGATAGGAAAACGAAGTCATGGAATCGATGACCAGCTTAATCTTCTTCGACAGATTCCAGCCCGAAACGCCGTGCAAGCGGGCTTCCTTGACGTATTCGATGTGAGCCTGCCGAAACCCCATCCACTGCACCAGGGCGACGATGCTGACATTGCGTTCGCCGAACTGGGCAAAGGCGTCCACCGCCGCCCGATCCATCAGGAAGAAATCCGCGCCCATGGCCGGCGTATCCTTCAATCCGGCCACATGCCGCATCAACCAGTAATAAAGACGGGAAAACGCCAGGGTCGAAGCGGTCTCCCCCTCGCGTTTGGCCCGCACCGCCCAGACGATCTGGGCGCCTTGCCGCCAATGGTCCAAAAGGGCCGGAATGGTCTCGGGCGGGTCTTGGAGGTCGCCGGCCATGATCACCACGGCGTCGCCCAGCGATGCCGCCAAGCCACAGGAAATAGCGGCATGGCTGCCGAAATTGCGCGACAGTCGCATGCCGCGCACGCGCGGGTCACGCTCGGTCAGTTCGTGGGTGACGGCGAAAGTGTCATCGGGGGAATGATCATCGACGATCACCCATTCCCAATCCAGACCGGCACCGTCGCACACCGCCTTCAGGCGATCGTACATCACCGGCAGGTTGCGGGCCTCGCGGAAGGCGGGGGTGACGATGGATAATTTCATCGGTTCACAGCTTCCAATACGCTAGGGCTTGAGCCATGGCATCCAGCAAGCCATCCCCAACCTGTGCTTGATATTCGGAATTGACCTGGAATATGGAATCGACCGTACGGGTCTGACGCTCCAGGTAATTCAGCATAGGCTGTGGATAGCGGTCGCCATCTAGGGTGTAATGCAACGGATGCAACAGCAGTTGAACCGTCCGTTCCGCCCCTTGCGCAACGAATTCAAGCGGGTCCGAGCGAAATTGCATGCGAGAATCCGACAAATAACGGTCGGGGGCGAAAATGGCTGGATCATAGGCGTTGTTCCAGCCGTCCAGCAGCAGGAAATTGCCGTGTACCGACGGATTGTGCAGGCTAACCGAATTGACCGGCTGTCCGATGATGTCGGCCAGGATATCGCCTTCGGTCCGGGCATGGCGAGCCAGGGCCACGTCGTCGGCGTCGCCGTAGACCTGAGGGTCGAAATGGAGCGCCACCTCGAAGCCTTCATCGGCCATTTGCCGCAACATACGTCGGGCGGAAAGACAGTGGACGTTGTATGTTTCACCCGTGACCAGGAAAAAAAAGGTCGACCGAACCCCTACCTCTGAAATCACCCGTGAAAAGTCGTACGCAGCCTTAATTTCGAGGTCAACATCATGCCTGAGGATTACTCCCGGGTTGCCCTGCCAATCCCGTAATGGAATGACATTGGAAACTTCGGCAGCTACGCTTAAAAGATTTCTTACTCCTAATAGACTGAAGTAGTTCATTTAAATCAATCCTTCGCCACCATCTAAATATCCATTAGCTAAATCTACAATTAGCAGCACCATTATAATGTAAAGCTATTTTGATTTAATTCTTACCGAAGCCACTTTTATAATTGTGACGGCACAAATTAAGAAATTTATTGTCCCCCCCATGGTCAAGCTAATGTTCGATTCCTGATTAATTAACGGGAACATCACCGCCCCTGCTAATGCAATTTCGACAGGACTGCCCCCAGGGCGATTGAGCGTCGCATCTAATGTTCCCAGAAACGCCCCACAGAGCAACATAACTCCGACAATCCCATACCACCCGAAATTCGCGTAGGCCTCAACCAACCACGGTAAATTAACGGACATAGAAAGATCTGAAGAATCAATAAAACCATATGTTTTACCAAACCAGCTCCCAAGCACCTCTTTTGGCTTTTCCGGCCACAACAGACGTGGGATAGGGGATGTCACTACCTGCAACAACGTCTTACCCTGCCAATATGGTACGACACTCGGAGTTTTTTCTTTTACAACAGACAGAACGACCGCCTGATTCAGGCGCCTCGCTACATGCCTGAAAACACGCGCGAATTTATCATCTTCAAATTCTGTTTTCATATCTCCATTTTTCTGTACAATTTCTTTTGTTGTCATATCACGCCACGAAACGGCCAAAACCTCAATGCGTCGCTCAAGACTCGGCGAAGGCACTTCCCATGCCATAATGCTACGGTATGTAACAAAAAACGGATAAAAAACAGCTGTGAAAGCAGACAAGGTAGCGACAGAATAAATAAATAGGCGCCTATTTACCGTTGCGAAAATAAATAAAATAGACGCAGGCACAATCAAAACCATTACAGCAGCACCGATACTAATACCGGCATAAATTCTTAATGGTAATAGTATTCCAAATATTATTATAATATGGTATTTTGGTAGCCTTCCCTTAACGGCAAGCAAAAAAGACAGGCCAAAGCCAAAAAAACCTAAAGGTATCAGAAGCTTATCGAGCGCCCCCGCACCGTACTTGTTCGGTAGTAAAACCCAAGCCACATGAGCCAAGATGCAAACCCAAGCAAGCCAAGTTTGGCGGTTACATGAGAGATCTGCCACTAAATGTCGCGACCCTATCCAATGGCGAACATGCGACTGCACAAAAATAAAACCACTGAACAAACTCACAATCCCCACGAATATTAAGCTGACATTATCAGCATTAAACTCAAACACTTCAGGGGAACCAACATAGATTCTAATATCTGAACCATTATCCCAAATAAAATCAACCAGGAACGGCTGAATTGCAAAAGCAACTAAATAGAAAAACGCCATGCCGGCAAAAAATGGCAACCCCTGCGGCACGGGTGAAGTAAAATATTGTATTATCACCACTAAACAGATGACAACCGCCAGTGCCCCAACAAATGCCCCGGCAAGAGTCAATCGGTCAGGACGAAAAAACAAAAGGAAACCTACAAGACACAAGCCAACCAGAAGACTCCACCACCACAGCTTGACGCTATCAACACGGAGAGGCAGGGTCATTCCCCTCCCCCCAGGCCATCGATGGCCGCAAAACCCATGGCGAGCACGGCCTCTTCTGCGCTTCCGCCTATATGAGGAAGAGCGAGAAAATTGGGCAATTGCAACAATTCCATGTCCTCCGGAGGTTCGTTGTTGAAAACATCGAATGCAGCGCCCCCCAGTCGCCCCTCGGCTAGCATCGTCTTCAACACCGACTCGTCCACTAATCCGCCCCGCGCCGCATTGATCAATATAGCATTCGGCTTCATCCGAACCAATTGGCGGTGGCCCAGGATGTTGCTGGTCGATTCATCAAACGGTAAATGCAAGGTCACCACGTCGGATTCCGACAGCAAATGGTCCAATCCCACGGCAAGCACGGAATGAGCGGCATAGAAATCCGGAAAATCCAAGACGTCATGCGCCAGGATCTTGCAATCGAAGGCCCGCAGCAGCGTCACCAGATCCTTCCCAATGTGCCCACAGCCGACGATACCGACGGTTTTCCCGGTTAATTGACGGCCCATCAATTGTCGCCATTGCCCCGAGCGCACTTCCGCGTTGCCCTGTGGAATGTACCGCAATAAGGCGATTGCGCAGGAAATGACCAATTCCGATACGGACCGGCGGTTAACCCCCCCCACCCATCCAAGCCGCACATTGTGGCGCTGTAGGGCCAGCAGGTCGATCATGTCCAGACCGACACCGTACTTGCCCACCACCCTCAATTCCGGCAATGCCGCGAAAAACGCCTCGTCCAGACGCTCCAGCGCGGTGATTGCCCGATCATGACCACGGACGAAATCGATGAGTTCCTGCCCCGAAAGCGACAAACCGGCATCATTGAAGGTAATCTCCGCCTGTGGAAAGCGGCGAAGCAACTCCGCCCTGAGAATGGGATGACGGGAAAACGAACGCGAGCAGACGGCGATTCTGGTCATGGCATCAATTCAGCGACAACTAAGGGCAAATGACGGAAATGCGAGATCACCCGGTCAGCGCCGAGCATCTCGGCGTTGTCGGCATAACCGAAGGAAACCGCCACCACGGGCATGCCGAAATCACGGGCGGCGGCCACATCCGTTTCCGAATCACCGACAAGGATCGCCGGGCTCCCCGCGACACCCATACATTCCAGCGTTGCCTGCAAATGGCGACCGTCGGGTTTGCGAAAGGGCAGCGAATCGCCACCGGTATATCCGGCGATCAAACCGTCCAGGCCCAGCTCACGGATCACCAAGACGGCGATGGAGGACGGCTTGTTGGTGCAGATCCCCAAAACGTTTCCGTCCGCCACCAACCGCCGCATGCATTCCATTGCACCGGGATAGAGCACGGTCTCGACCACCGGAGCCGCCGCATAAGCGGCAAGGTAGTCCCTCAAGGCCTGTTCCATATCCCCACCGGCGGCGCCTGTCGCGGCGAAGGCGCGTTCCAGCATGACCTGCGCCCCCTCTCCGACCATCTGTCGCACCTCGTCGAGCGCCAGCGGACGACGAGCTCGCTGCGACAACATAGCGTTCAACGCCAGACGGACATCCGGCACGCTATCGATCAAGGTACCGTCCAGGTCGAACAAAACGGCCCGCTTCATGGTCTTTCTCTCAGATGTGTCAATACGTTGTCGGCTACCCAGGAATGTCCGGCCTCGGCGTAATGTCCTGCCTGTCGCAACGGAAACAAACCAATCGGATCGGGGTGTCTGGCGATTTCTGCCCGCAGATCGACGAAATCGATGCCCAAATCCTTGATAATAGTCGCCACCCGCTGATACTCGGAAAGCCCCGCTTGTGGATTTTGGATGGTGCTTTCCCATGCCGGCAAATAGACGATCGTCAGCCGACCGCCCCAACCAGACACTTGGTCCCGCGCCACCGTCAACACTTGGCCAAATAAAGCAAAATCCGGCGAGGCTATGGAGGTCGCAGTCAATCCCAGCCCAATCCTGGTTTCCGTCAACGACACGAAACGGAAGATTTGTTGGCTCAGGGGCAAGGCGCTGCCCGCAGCATAAGCGGTCTGACTAGCCGCGACCGACTTTTCGGCATAGTCACGCAATAGCGGAGCCAAATGCCCCGCCCGCGCCGTCAGGTTTTGCGCGGTCGAACCGACCAGGTAGCCGCGTAACAGCGGGCTACGTGACTCGACGTTCAAATCTGCCAAGTCGTTGCCTTCAAAGAAGAACCACAGCACCCGACGCGGCGCCAGGGGGCGAGCATATTCGATCAGAGTCGCCAAGGCCAGCAGGGGACCATTGCCACCGTTGCCCAGGTTGAGGGTGGCCGGATGCACTTGGCGGATACGGTCGGCAAAACTGGTGGACGTGGGAACGCACATGCCTTGGGTGAAGGAATCCCCCAGCAAGGCGATATCGACCGACGTCAGGGCCGCCACGTCGGAGGGATTGGGGAAACCGTTGCGGTCGGTGTCTTGCACCAACCACTGCCCCGCTTCGTTACACACCACCGCCCGGCTTTCCGGAACTCCGCCCAAGGGCAGAATTTCGCCGCCATCCAAGTTCAAGGGGGAACGAACGACCCCTTTCGCCCCTTGCGGGATCAGAAACAGCGAGGGGAAAACAGCCGGGAAGGCATCCTGCCCGGCCTTGCGCAGATCGCTCACCACCTCGCTTTTACTGCGCGCATCATAGGCCACTTGTGCGGCCTTGGCCCGCACGACCAACTCGTCCACGCCTTGTCGCCCTTTCTGCGCCAGCAGCCAAACCTCGAAAGCCCAAAGCGAACACCCAATCGATAGGCAGGTGATGGCCGCGGACAGGCGCATGGCGGTGGGCAGGCGCAGGCAAATCAATGCGAAAACCAGTACGCCGGCGGGTAGAACGACGAAAACCAGCCCCAATTTTGGTGTGGCCATCAAACGACCACCTTGCGCAACAACCAGGGCCAGGGCCGTCGCCGCGCCCAAGGCCATCAACAGGAAAACCCAACCGCCGAAACCGAATGACCGGCCCTTAGCCATTTTCAGACAGGCCCCAACGTTCTTTCCATTGCGGGTCAGCACAATAGATGCGGTAGACCAATTCCATGGTTTTCAGCGCGTCATCGGACGAACCGTTGAAAATGGGCGCCCCGTTCAACACGGCCTCGGCAAATTCGCCGACTTCTTCTTTCCACGACGAGTCCAAATTATAGCGTGTGACACGTTCCATCGGGTCACCGGCATCGTCTTCAGTTTTCCAAGAAACGGTGATGGTTTCCGCACCATAGCTTTTCGAACTGGTCAGGATGCCCCCGAGAACAATCGAGCCCCGCTCCAAAGACATTTCCAGGCGGAAGCGATGGCGCCATTCCGTAGCGGTGGAATGCATCAGGGCCACCACCCCTTGGTCCGAACGCATCAGAACATAGGCGTTATCTTCGACGTCGTGATGCCAGTGGTCATTACTAACGATGGCCTGAACCTGCGTGAACTCGCCGCCGAACAACCGCATCAAGTCCAGCATATGAATACCCTGGTCCAGCAAGATACCCCCCCCCGCCACCGCACGCTTGGTCCGCCAATGCGACGGTGAGCGGAAATCGATGATCTTCGACTTTCCGTACACGGCGCGCATGTTGATCAAGCGTCCCAATTCGTTCGACCGCAGCAACGCCAGAGCATCGCGGATCGATTCATGGTAACGGTGGTTGAAACCATATTTCAGCTTCAGCTGTGGATGCGCCTTTTCCACTTCGATGACCCGGCGGATGTCGGCCACATCCCGTCCCGGCGGCTTTTCGCAAAAGACATGCAGGCCGCGTTGCAAGCCGGCGATGGTGGCGGCGGCCGCGACATCGTTGGTCAAGCAGACGAACAACACGTCAAGCGTCTCAGACGCCAGCATGGACTCAACCTCGGTGTACGCCGTCAAGCCGTCAACCCGGGTGTCGCCATCGGCAAAGTTGCGGTCGCAGGCGGCGACCGTGATTAGACCGGGGTGGGAATCGATGACGGCGCGACGGCGGCGACCGACCACTCCATAGCCGGCAATGCCCACGCGCAATTTGCCACTCGTCGTCATCCTGGAAGCTCCATATAAGCGCGCGTGGTCGGATCCATCCGCAACAAGGCCTCGCCCCGTCCAATATCCCCCGGCACATCGACGCCCAAAAGGCGGGATTGCGTCATCACCAACTGGATGGGATAGCCATGCTCTAGCGTGCGCAGCATATCCACTTGCTCCGCCTTCTCCAAGGGCGTTCGCTCCAGCCGACCAAACGCTTTCAGGAACGAATAGGAAAAGGCGATCACGCCGGTTTGCTGGTACATGGGCACCGCGCCCTTGGCACGGGACCGTGACGGAATGGGCGTGCGTGAGAAGAACAACGCCCGTCCGTGCAGGTCGGCGCAGACCTTGACCACGTTCGGATCGTCATAGTCGGCGGCGTCGGATATGACGCAGGCTAGGTTGACCACCGGCACCTTGGTCCGTTTATAAGCCTCGGCCATCTCTTCAAGCATGGCGGGAGTCACCATGACTTCGTCTCCTTGGACCATCAGCACCAGATCATCTTCGGCCAAGCCCAGGTCCATGTTGTCGATACATTCCACCGTCCGATCGACACAACCGGGATGGGTGTCGGCGGTCATCACCGCCTTACCGCCTTTGGCCCGGACGGCAGCGGCGATGTCCTCATCGCAGGTGGCGACGACGATGTCGTCGAAACACCGAGCCAAACGGCATCGTTCCCAAACATGCAAAACCAGGGAAAGCCCCAGCAGAGGCGCCAGGGGCTTGTTGGGAAAACGGCTCGAGGCCATGCGGGCGGGAATGACGCAGATTGTTTTCATTGTTGTCTCCGGATCAGCCCGACGCCTTGACGAAACTGCCGCCAAGGCATGGCGCAACGCCAAAGCATCCGTACCATAGGCGATGAAACGATTGCCTTCGGCGATTCGCGCCTCGAGTTCCGAGGCGACCGGCGCGACTTGGTGGATTCCCAAAGCCTTGCCGTGACGCTCGCAGGCGCATTTTACCGTAGCCACCGCTTCCAGAAAATCGGCGGTCTGAAAATCACCCGCCGCCCCCAGACTGGCTGACAAATCGTAGGGCCCGAGGAACAAGGCATCGACCTCGGGCAGGGCCGCGATGGCGGCAGCGGCGCACACGCCTTTTTTGGTTTCTATTTGCGCCACCATGATCGGGGAAAATCTGGTCAGATAGGATTCGAACTCGGCCCCCCACAGGTTGCATCGTCCCAGGCCCACCCCACGGCGACCGTTGGGGGGATAAAGCAAATGCTGAGCGAAATCCGCGAAATCGTCCGCATCCTCGACCACCGGCACTATGACCCCTTGGGCGCCGCCATCCAATAAACGCCGCGCCAGGAATGGATCGGACGACGGCAAGCGGGCGAAGGGCACCACCCCCCACCGCTCGGCGGCACGAAACGCACCGAATGCTTCGTTCACCCCGGCCGAGCCGTGCTCCATGTCCACCGCCAGCCAATCGAAGCCTTGCGCAGCCATAATTTCAGCCACTTCGGCGGAAGAAGTGGTCAGCCACGCGCCGATCGCCACCTGCCCGGCCCTAAGCCGGGTTTTCAAAGTTTCACTGCTCATTGGCGCGGCCTTCCATCATGTCAGCCCACAAGGTTTCATCGACAGGAGCAAAAAACAGATTGCGGTCCAGTGGTGGCGGCGAAGACAAAGTCCCTAAAACTTCCGCCAAATCGTTCGGACCCGTCACCGGAACGGATAAACCGACGGGGAGAATATCAAGCGATATTCGTCCGGAAGGCCGAAAGCGAAGTGTCGGCAAACCCATCAACACCGCCTCAAGTCCAACAGTGGTCGCGGCATAAACTACCGCCCTAACCGCCGAACAAGCGGTCAGGGGGCGATGGACGCGGCTTATCCCGGCGCTTTCCTGAAATTGGAATGGCGTCATCGGGTGATCCTTGACCCAGAAACGAAACCCGCTTTTGACCGCCCGACGCGCCGCTTCCAACATGTCGGCGGCCGTCGCCAAATCGAACGGCAGGGCCAGGAACACTGGTTGGGCGGGATCATATTCCACTTTTGCCGAGGCGGCGAAGCGGTGGGCGCCGGCAACCCGTGTACGCGCCGAAGGAACCCCCCATTGCATCAGTTGCGTTCTCGTCGTCGTTCCGGTGCACAGCATCATGTCCGGCAGGCCGTCTTCCCCATCCGGGTTGGATGCTGGCGCGTAGTTCAGCATCTGCCGGCCGACGACAGAATGCTGATAACCAACAGTTTTCACTCCATGAACACGGGCGACTCTTACCAGATCGCGTTCCCAGGCGTGGTTTTCCCAGGGCCAGGCCACGACGTTTGGCCGCAGGTCGGCCATGAACCTCCGCTGGCAGATTTGCTGCCAGCGGATGGCAGCGGCCTGAGCCGACCCCCCTTCCATCGCTGCCGCCCGCCGGACCAACCAGCCCTGGGGTCCATGACGATGACGGCGAGAGGGGCGCCACCGGACAAACGGTAGACCGAACGCCGACCAGATCGATCCCCAAGACGAGAGCGCGACCGTCCGTTCCGAGATCAGCCGTTCGGTCACCTCCGCCCGTCCGTCCACATGCAGCACCCGGCGCAGCCCCGGCAGCTTGCTCATCAGATCACCGAAATAGGCATCCTGGCCAGCACCGTTGCTGGAAGGGTGCGCATAGGTCAACACCCAACTTCCCCCTGGAGCCGGGCTAGGCCGCGCTTGCCTGAGATAGCGAACCACCATTCGCACCGTAAAACGCATGCGGGCCAGATATCCACGGATGGCGAGACGCAGGACCTGAGGTAGTAAAGGCGGCGCCGTACCAGCCACGACACCGGGAAACCTCCGGAAATGGCGGAACAGCCAGGGGTCATCGCAGACGACAAGGACGGTGCCGGTCTGGTCAGACCACTTTTTCAGCAACGCTCCCCACCCCAGCATGGCGCCGAAATCCGATGCGTTGGCGACGCAGGCCGGTGTGTGGGCCAAGTCGGCGCTTGGGTCCAAGGCCAAATCATAGCCAATCTTCAACCAGTGCTGGGCTTGGCTATCGAAAGAATCCTCCAACGCTGCCGAAAGATCCATGGCCGGCCCATCCGGGGTGGCCCGCAAACCACCGATGCCGACCCAATTCTGGTACTCGACCGGACTTGGCAGGTCATTGCTGCGGTGAAGCAAGACGCCCATCTCAGCGTTCCTTACGCGCCAAAATCCACATATGCGACGACAACCCCGCCTGGCTCAGGAAGCTTTGGAACATCGCCTTTTGCTCTGCCCCGCCATGACGCAGCAAGCGGGACAGGAATGGATCTGAAATCAGATTCGTATCGGCCTGAAACGCCTTATCGACGATTTCCACGTCAAGTTTTCCCGGCGTGACGAAGGCTAGCTCGGTCAAACCGCTGCGCGCGAGCAAACGACTGACGCCATGACGACTGAGGAAATTCACGTGATGAGGCGGCGCCACCGCCTTGGCATTCAAGCCCAGGCTGACGATGTCGAAGCCCGAGCCACTTAAGCCGGTCGCCAGGATCAGCCCCCCCGGACACACCAGTGCTGCCATTTCGCGCAGAAACTGGGCCGGATCGGGAACGTGTTCGATGACTTCAAAACTGGTGGCCAGATTAAAGCCTCCTTTCCAGCCTTCGGCCTGAGCCGCCTGGGCGGAAAACCCTTGGAAAGTCGAGAAACCGAGGGCCCGGCACGCCTTTGAGGCGGCCTCTCCCGGCTCCACCGCACAGCATTCCATCGCCGAGCCGATGGCGGCGAATTCCTGAAGGAACACCCCGTTTCCCGCCCCCACATCGATCATACGCGCCGGCGGCATAGCGTGCTGGCAAACAAGGTCGTGAACCGCCCGGGCGCGGGGCCTGAAGATATTCAGGGCCCGCGCCTCGGCAACCGCCGGCATGAACACGCTGGCCCAATATTCCGCAGACGGCGAACCGCCGTACAAGGCAGTCAATCCCGCCTCATCCAGACAATCGATGGCGTACAAGGTATCACACTGGGGGCAACGAGCTAGGCGAAAGCCATTTTTTTTTCCCTGCGGCAAGCATTCCCCTTCTCCGCAGCCGGGGCAAGGGCGTTGCTGCAAACGCCCGCCTTGCGCCAGTATCCGCTCCGCATCTGCGGCGGAAAGACGCAGATACTCGTTCAGCAAGGCCTCAGGGCGAATATCCTCTTCCCGCATTTAACGCTCGTTCTGTAACAGGGCCAGATGTTTGAGTACGGGATGGATCACATAGTAGACGCTCCCAGACCCTTCCTCGGGAACGGGAGTGGGCAAGGCCCCTGTTCTCCGTACGTGCTGCAGAACGTCAACCATGACATTCGCCCTGATCGTGCCATCGTAGACATGATCCACATCCAGGCCCGGCGGCGGCGGCGGAAAACGCTTGCGCAGCAACGTCGGTCCGCCATCAATTCGCGGATCCAGCAACAAGGCGGAAGCGGCGCAATCTCCACGCTCGATCCAGCTGTAATAAAGGGTGGTGCTGCCCCGATGGTCAGGCAGCCAGCCGGAATGGACGTGCAGAAACGGCCCCAAGGCCAAGACCTCGGCCTTGATCAACTGGCCGCCATAGCCGCTGTAGATCACCAAATCGGGGGCATGGGCTTGAATCCGGGCCATCAGCTCCGGGCTATTGACCGATTCGGCATCGCAATGTTCTGCCGGCCAGCCGGCTAGCGCCACGGTTTCGCACAATGTAATCCGTGGATCGACCAGACTGGCACCAATTTGCGCCTCGGCATCGGCGGAAACAGGGAGGTCAAGCCCGACATCGCGCCCCGCATCACCGAAATACAACACTGCATCCGGGTTAATGCCCCCGCACGCCATGGCTTGCGCATAGGCCCGGGAACGACTGGTATAGGCAGCAAGGAATAAGACGCGCATCACCCGACTCCCAGCCGCGCGGACAAGGCGTTCACATGCTCACGTTCGCGCAGGGCCAAAAGCGCCACTCGGGCGCGCTGTTCCATGTTCAAATCCGCCAGCACCGCAGACAACGTATCTATCACCTTCAGCAAGGCGTTGAGCAAGGGCAATTGCCCAAGCATAGCGTAGGCGGCTTCAAAAACCTCGGCCAAGCGTACGTAAAGGGCCAGATCACGAAAAGACGTCGGATCTACGGCACGAAAGTGCTGGTCGTAGGCCTGATGGATCCGCTTGGTTACCTCGAATTTCTTCACCAATTCGTCCAGCCAGGGACGAGCGGCCTCGACCGCCGGGGCGGCCATCACCGCCTCTAGCAAATCCCCAGTATCGACCGCCATCGGATGTGAAGGCAAGGTGACGGGCCGGGGAGCCGGCGGATGGGCGGCGGGCGCCACCAGAACCAGGGCGCGGACCGCCTGCCAGTCCGATAGGAACGCCCTTCCCCCATATACGGAATAAAAATACGTGTTGCGCTGATCGAGTAATGCACCCGAAGCATAAGGATAGCTCATTTCAGCACCCCCGCGCCTTCCAATATGCGGCGGGCCAAGTTCTCTGGGGCCGCAGCACCCGGCGTGTTGTCCACCACTAGATCAGCCGTCTCGGGCTCCGGAAACGGAATATCGATACCGACCACATGGGTCATCTCGCCACGCGCCGCCTTGCCGTACAGGCCCTTCTCGTCGCGCGCCTGCAAGGCCGGCAACGGAACCTTGAGATAGACTTCAAAATACTGGGAAAACCGCATGCGGTTCTCGGCCCGCATTTCGGGGAAGATGGACAGGATGCAGACCACCGCGTTGATCCCCTGACCGTCCAGCCAATGGCATAACGCGGTGATGCGTTCGGCGTTGTCCCGGCGGCCCTCGACGGTATGCGAGCCGGGGCGCTGATCGTGCTTGTACAGCGCGCGGATCTCGTCGCCGTCCACCAGCACGGTATTGGGCGCGCTCCGCTTCCACTGCCGCACCACCTCGCGTCCCACCGTCGTTTTACCGGCGCCAGACAGACCGACCAGCCATATGATCATGGTGCCATCTCCTTTGCGAAAGCTGGAAACGCCCGGGCGAGGCGGGCGCGACCGAATTGTGGGATCTCGGCCAGCCGGCCCGCCACAGCGCGCTCCAGCACGGGCAAGGCGTCGTGATCGGGCCGGTACAGGTTGACCTGCTCCAATGGATCCGCGTCCAGGTCGTACAATTCGTTGCCCATGGGACCGAACCTGTCATCGGGGTCCATGGCTTCTTTCCAGATCAGTTTCATGCGGCGGTCCCGCGCCGCCATGTAGACCGGACGGTGGTCAAACAGGCAATTGCCGCCGTAGAAGGTCTCCATCACCATGGTCTGACGTATCGCCACTTCGGACGACGTGACCACGGCCCCCTCCCAGCCGGGAATGGCGGGAGCACCGGCCAAATGGGCTAGGGTGGGGGCCAAGTCCAGCAGGCTGGTCAAGCCATCGACACGCATCCCCTGCGAGCCAGGCCGGATAAAGATCAGCGGCACCCAGGTATTGTGGTGGTGCAGGCGGAAATAATGGCTGTAATTGCCGTGCTCGCCCAATTCCTCGCCATGGTCGCCACAGATGACGACGATGGTGTTCTCAGGCTCATCCAACGCCGCGACGATACGACCGATCTGCTCGTCGACATAGCGCAACGCGGCGTCATACATGGCGCTCCATGACGGCAACAGGTCTGGACGGCGGGGGCGTTTGGTAACCGCAGCCGAGATGTCGATCTCGTCGCCATAACCCAACGGCCGCAGATAATCGCGTGCCGACTTGTACCACCGGCTGCCGCGCCCGGGTGCATAGGGCAGATGCGTGTCGAGGAAGTGAGTGCAGATCAGGAACGGCTTCGAGCGATCACGATCGCGCATGAGCCGGATAACACGATCGGCCAGGGCGGCGCCATCGACGAAGGGCTTAAGCCGGTTCGCGCGCAGGATGGCGGCGCGCTTGTCCACCACCCCGACCAGTGCGTTACCAGCGCGAAAAGCCGCCTCCTCGGCCAGCCGCGACCATTTGCGGCAATAGCGCCACTCCTCAGCTAGCCAGCCATGAGCTTCCGGCATGGTGGCGAAATGCTTCCGCATATAGGCCCGGGGATCGCCGGCAAACGCAGCCCGATGGCGATGCACCACGGACTGCACCTTATGGAAGTCGAAGCCGTCGCGAACCAGGCGGGTATCGCCAAAATCTTGGTGATCGGCCTCGCCCTGGCTCTTGCGGGCGACGCAATATGCGTCCAACTGGACAAACAGATCATCCATTACCGGCGTGACCAGCGCCAGCATCTCGTCCTCGCTCAACGCGCCGGCAGCGCGGCTCATCACCGAGCTTTTCATGCGGTTGAAGGCCATTCCCATGAGATTGACCGGCGAGAACAGATGGACTTCGGAATCGACGCCGTCACCATAGCCGAAAAAGCGTGTGATCCATTTGAACGAACTGAGCAGTGTTACATGCCAGCCGGCATCGTGGCAGGCGCGCAGCACGGTGGCCGGTCGGCCCAGCGTGCCGTTGTCGTAGCCGCCGTAGGAAAGCGGCCGAGTCGAGGTCATGATGGTGGGAAAGGACGCCTGGGTGAAAGCGGCCAGTGAGGAGTTGCGGTCGCACACGATGGACTGGGTGGCCAAACGGTCCAGGTTGGGCGTGGTCGACCGCGAATATCCATGCAGGCTCATCCTGTCGCAGCGAAGCGCGTCAATGGTCAGCAACAGGATATTCGGCACCCGACTCATCAGCGTGCGGCGGGGTCAAACTGCCCACGAATGGAGCCGTCGGCGAACTTGGCCCGCGCCGTCTCGTAATCGGTGACGGTGTCGATTTCCAGCCATCCGTGATCGATGAACACGGCGTGGGGCGGATGCCCAGTCAACACCATTTCCATCAAAAGGTCGGTCATGTAGGCCTTTTCCATGGGACGCTTGTCCATCCACGACCGATGACAAGACCCCATCGCCGCCCGTGTCTGGCGCAGGATATTTACGCCTTCACCGCGAAAACGCATTAAGCCGATATATTGCGCCTCGATCTGGTCGAAACTTTGCGGCTTGTTGCCGATTTCAACAATGCGCCCCTGTGGGTCCAGGCGCAGAGTCTCGGCATCGTCCAATGGATTGTCGAAACGGCTTTCCCAGTAGGTGCGCCAACCGCGATCAACGATGACCGAGACGTCGTGCGGGCTGTCGCACAACGCTTGGATCACGTTGGGCTGATAAATGATGTCAGCATAGGCGACGATGGTGTCCGGACCGATCAAATGACCAGCGCAGAACAGGGTCTCCACCATGTTGGTGACATCCCACGCGGGGTTCAGCACTGTCGGCAAGCACAGCTGATCGAACGCCTCGGCGCGGTAGCCCACAACCATGGTGATGTCTTCGATGCCAGCCGCCCGCAAGGTGCTCACCTGGCGTTCGATCAGGCTCATTCCACCCAATTCGACCATGGATTTCGGACGATCATCGGTATAGGGCCGCAAGCGGCTACCACTGCCGGCGGCAAGAATGACGGCGTTTGTAGTCACGGTAAATCCTTGGCTGCTAGGCGCTGTAGAAGTTCTCGATCCTGAAGCCGGATGATTGGTCTTTCAGGGTGCCACATCACCGCCAGCAAGGCAATTCCGGGAAAGGTAAAGGCTTCTACATGTCCTTCGGGATCACAGGCCACCGACCGCAATCCCCGTCCCAGTCCATGGGGTGGGATGGCCCAATTATGATAGGAATTGACCTGGGGCTCGGCCCCCAACAAGTCTTGCCACTCGGGCACGACACGCACCGAATGCCGACTGGCGACATGTCCTTTAACACGTTCAAGGGTTCCGCCGAAATGACGGTTGACCAGTTGAAGACCTCGACAGACCGCCAAGACCGACAATCCGGTGGACAAAGCATGCTCCAGTAAGGCTTGTTCTGTGCGATCACGCGATTCGTCGCTGCCCAAATCCTCGCCCCCGGTCAATATCAACAGGTCAGCCACCAGCGCCGTGACCCAGCCGGCAGGATTAGCCAAGGTGTTGGGAACAAGTAGCGGCAACATCCCCCAGCCGTCCAACAAGGATGTCCAGTCCTGCGCCAAACTGTCACGCGGCTCGGCATAACCTTGAGGATGGGTGACCCGTGTGGTTAGGGCGATACGCAACATGCCCCCCCTAATGATTTTGCAGGTTGCTCAGTTGCGTAAAACGTCCACCCAGACGCTTCAGATCCTCGAACGTACCGCTTTCGACGATCCGCCCACCTTCCATGACGTAAACCATCTGGGCGTGGGCCACCGTGTTAAGACGATGGGCGATGATAACCATGGTGAGATCACTTGCCAATTCATCCAACGCCTGCTTGATCGCCGCCTCCGCCTCGGCGTCAAGGGCGCTGGTCGCCTCGTCCAACAACAGCAGATCAGGTCGACCGGCAAGCGCCCTGGCCAAAGAAACCCGTTGTTTTTGTCCGCCCGACAGGCGTGTCCCAGCCTCACCGAGCACAGTTTCAAGACCGTCTGGCAAGTCCTTGATCACAGAGTCGAGATGAGCTTTGGCGATGGCCCATTGCAAATCCTGTTCAGTGATAGCCGACCGGCCGAACGTCAGGTTGTTGCGCAAAGTGTCGTGAAGGATGACTACATCCTGGGTGACATAACCGATTCGCCGTCGCCACGAGTGACCGTCCATTCGTGCGAGATCGTTGCCGTCGACGATCACCTGTCCTGCATTCGGGGAACGGATGCCCGCGATCAAGTCGATTAATGTGCTTTTGCCTCCGCCCGAGCCGCCGACGACGGCGACGGTGGAATTGCGTGGGACGGTAACGTTGATGTTGATCAGAGCCGGGTGTTCGCTTCCGTCATAGGTGAAACCCACGCCGCGCAGGTCAATGCCGCGACCGATGCCGGCCACCGGCGGCATGACGCCGGTGGCCGGCTCGGCGAAAGCGTCGGCTTGGGCGATCGCTTGGTCCACGACCGCAAGCGCATTGCGGTAGCCAGCATAACCTTGCAGATGTTGCTGCACCTGCGTCAGCAGCGGCGCGATTCGCGACAGAAGCAGGATGAAAGTCAGAAGAACCGCTGCTGGGATATAAAAAGCGCCGGTGGCCAATGCAATCAAAATGCCCGCCATGGCGACCGGTGCAGAGCGAACCACAAAATTGGTCAGCGCCATTGTGTACTCGCCGCGCACGTTTGCATCTCGAGTGGCCGCGTTCAGGCCTGCAATGCGCTGGATCACTTCCATTTCAGCGCCGGTTACCCGTATCAACTTGGCGCCGCGCAGAAAGTCTATCACATGGAAGCTGTAGCTGCGGGTTTCTGCGTCAGTTTCTCGCCCTATTCTTGCGGATCGCCGCATCAGCGGCATGATGGCCAGCCCCACCAAGGCTCCCAACCCGATTACAGCGATCAGCAATTGCCAGTCCAGTACAGCTGAAAGGGAGAGCAAGATAATCGCTTGTGCAGTTGCCGCAGCTGCTTGCAACTGATAGGTCAATGCATATCCTGCTCGTGCGCACTCACCAAGCAATCGGTTGATCACTTCGCCGCCGGCCTGGGCGGACAGGTATTTCCACTGAGAGTGGAATAGACTGCCGATGATCTGGTCCCGCAGTGTCTCGACGCTGTGGTGTTTTACATTGATGATCAGGCGATCGCGAAGCAGCACGACTAAGTAGGCGACGATGATTGTTGCCGCCATCCCCAGCCCTAAGATTATCGGATTGGACGACAGGCCGAGGACTTTGAGAAACTCAGACGATAATATCGCTTCGTTGCCGGCTGCAGTGCCGTTTATTGTTTTGAGCAGAGGAAGGAACAGCGCCAAGCCGACGCTTTCGAGCAGTCCGGCCACGACCGCGACAAAGATGATGCTGGCTTTTCGGGGTATGCGTGAAAAAGTAGAAAAAAATCCGTAAGAGCGCTCAGGCATGACTTGTGTTCCGTGCGATTGCCTGGATCAGATGATGTTCTTCACCATGCCATTCAATCGGGGTCGGAGCGGCTGTGTAATGCAGAAGATCGAATCCGGCCTCGGCCAATAGAGAGCGGTAGTTATGTACGTGCATGGTTCCGTAAAGCGGCAGCGGTCGTTCGCTCGGAATGGTGTCCACATTCACCGGTCGAGGGTAACGGTTGATGCATGCGGGCTCGCATAGCACAACATGGCGGGCTACGCGAGCCAACGCTTTAAGGTAGCTTCTTAATTCACCGGGCGTCAGCAATACCGCCACCCGGTTAAACAGCGCCACATCGAACATTTTCTCGTCCGTTCGTTCAATCCAGTCGAGCGGATAACCGGAAACGAATCGGGTGTTGGGGCGGGCGATGGCGGCGCAACGATCGGCAAGATCGGGAACGAAGTCTAGATTGATCCAAAAGCTGTCGGAATTTTTCGCCGCTTCCGCGCACTCGATCAGCGGGAAACCGCATCCGATGTTGAGCACTCTGCCGGTCAAACGGGCGGTGTCGAGAACATGGCGTACCAGTGGGATGGCTTGGTATTCGCAGGTGTTGAGTCGCTGGTCGACCGACCGTTCCTCTAGATCGGTTTTCACTCGTTCAAAGAAGTTTATCGAGTAGAGGGTGATGTCGGCCACTTGCTGCGGCGTCAAACGGTCGGAATCGGGGCGCGGAACATAAGCGTGTACCCTATCCCAATGGCGCCATGACCATCCGGCGGCCAACATGGCGTTTTTTATGGCGGCCTTGACGCACAGCGAAATCGACTTGGTCAGCACTAGGGGATTGGCAACGTGGGGCTGTAAGCTCATCGCTTGATCTCTTTGTCTTGCGTCGATCCCACCAAAGTCGAGGGTTGGCCATCGGGAATGTTATGGTTGCGCCGCCAGATTTGCTCGTATTCATTGATGCGGTCGTGGTTCAAGGCAACCATTATGTCGCGCAAACCAACCAATTCGACGGCGTTGAAGTTTTTACTGATGACCGCCGTAATCTGGCTGGCGTCGCCTAAGGCCATGATGAACCGTTCGAGAACGCCGCCGTATTGGTTTTCGATATCCGAACGGAACACAGTGAACCATTCCGATCCCGGATAGGGCGTGGCGAAATGCGGCTTGACGATAATACCCAAATCGTCCCACGACTGCATGTTGGCGCGGAGGGATTCGAAATCGTCGTTGGGGAAGCCGATGATCAAATTCGGCACCGGACGGATACCGGCTTCCAACGTCCAGAAGAAGGAGCGTTTGTTGTTCGCCGGGGTGGCACCTTTGCCGATGGTCTTCAGCACGTGCGGGGCGAAGGATTCGTAACCGTAAACCAGATGCGAGCAACCCGCTTCGCGCATGATCTTGAGGATTTCCGGGTTGCACAGCGTGGCGTGGCTGGTGCCGCTCCAGAAGACGCCATCCCAGGTACCGTCCTCGCGCATTACCGGGGCGAGGCCGTTCTCGTGCCACAGGCGGCAAATCTCACGCAGCCAAGTGCCCTTGGAGTAGCGGTCCATGGTCATCAGGTTTTCATCAAGGAAGACGACGAAGTTGACCTTATACTTGTCGTACATGTGCTTGATCATACGCACAATGTACTCGGGACTGTGGTATCGGATCGTTCTGGTGTAATTGCCCGGCGTGTCGAACACCACCTCTACCTCGCCATCCTCGCCGGTTTCGTAGCGCATGTCGCCGGCGATGCCGAGGTGATAGCAATAGCGGCAGATCAAAGAGCAGCCGTAGCTGGCATTGATGTCCAGACGGCGGGTCGCCAGCATGCCTTCTTCCGAATAGAGGGTCTGGCTGTTGGGGAAATAGACCTCCTCCAGCGGGAACAGATCCCACGCCGGATAGGGCAAGGAATCGAGATTATGAATGAGCCCCCGCTGGGGCGTGAACACCAAGCCGCCGTCCTTGCGCAAGATCAGGCCGTTAATGGCCGAGAAGTCGCGCACGCCGGTGTCGATGGCGCCCAGCAGCTCGGGCCAAGTGACGAAGGCCTCGCCGATGACGCCCACATCCACGTCGGGCAGCCAGGTCATCATCTCACGCGGGAGCGAGGTCAGCACACCGCCGCCAAGCACGATCACCCCGCCGGGGCAGAACTCGCGCGCCAGCGGCACGATCTGCTTTATCGAGTTGTACGACGTGGTGATGCCGCCCAGCGCGATGACATCCCAGTCATCGGCCTTGAACACCTGTTCCAGCACGGTCGGGCCTCGACGCCAAGCGTTTTCATCGTAGACCTGAACCTGATGGCCCTGATCTATGGCAATGGCCGCTAGCAGAGCGATCCCGTATGGAACGTGACGGGGCTCGTCCTCTTCACGGACGCGGGGATTGATGAATAGAACCTTGGCCATGGTGCTACCTGTTTATCTGGTTAGCCGTGCCGGCGAAGGAAGTCTGCCAGCGGGATGCTGTCGATATGGTCGGCAAACAGGCACCCGCCCTCGGTGCAGTTGTAGGTCTTGCAATCCGGATCCTGGGTCATCTCGATGAAGCACTCACGATACCACAGATAAGCCGGATCCGTGTAGAACCACTCGCTCACATGCGGATTGAAGAAGCGCGGATAAAGTTTGTCAAGGTTTTCCTTGCCGACGAGGTCAACAGCTTCATGATAGTACTGGGTATTGTAGTAAGGCGTATCGCCGTAATATCCCAGATCCATTCCCGTAACCGCCACATGCTTCTTGCCGAGAACTGCATTGGCCATCATCCAGCAGGCCGAGCCCACATTGCCGCCTGCGTTGACCGCCGGCAAACCGTTGAGATCGTAGAACGTCCGAGTAACACTGTCCGGCAGGTCGGGATCATCCATCATGGGATTCCACCAATAGACTTGCATGCCGGTCTGCAGGACGCGATCAACCACGGCCTTGGACGCCGAGGTGCACAAGGCGATACGAATTTTCGGCCCATGTTCGTCGAGCATGCGCAACACTTGCACGTTGGAACTCACCTGATCGGCGAAGAATTCGTCCATATCCTGGCGTGCGTAATAGTCATCGGCTTCGATCTTCTCGCGGGTGAGTTCGGGATCGCCGAACCAGCGGACCACGCGGGTCGCATGGGGATCCAGGGTCACACACAGATCAGGGACGATGCCGTTGCGCAGACAATAGGCGATGGCGCTTTCAGTCACCACCAGTGCGCCCTTGTAGCTGGATTCCCTGATGGTGGCCAGGGGATCACGACGCTTGATGCTGGGGCCGGCGGCGATAACGATGGCGCTGTCGCCCTCGCCCACCACTTGGTGGCGCAAATCAGCCAATGAACGTCCCTGTGACAGCAATTTGCTGTTGCGGTGAACGTTCTCAACAATCGAGGGCCCAACGCGATCCCAGGTGATTTGATCCATACGCCGGACCAATTTATACGCCAGTTCACCGTTCTGGGTGGCTTCCATCATCGTCCGAAATCCGATCTTACTTATCGCCGTTATTGTCCCACATAACCTTTTTCTTGGAGACGAAGGCAATGCTTCCGCCCAGACGCTTCAGCGCCTCGCGCTCGAAGCGCTCCTCCAGGGATTCAGTCTTGTCTTCTTCCACAACCTTGTTCTTCGGTGTGAAGTTTCCCCTGAGAAATTCCATGGTCATCCTCCCTTGCGGCCAATGAAGAAGAACTCGTAAGCAGGCAGCACTCCGCCCTTGACCAGACGCGCATCGGCATCACGCAGATAGAGGGCCAATTTGGCATTGGTCGCCTCGTCGAAACGCAAGCCGCCGATGACCTCGTGGAAGAAGGCGTAGGTATCTTCCTCGTGAACCACCTGAAAGCGACTGAGCATGACCCTCATTTCTTTGTAGCCGGCTTCGTTATCGTTTGGCGACTGGGTCTTGTCACCACTCTCATCGACGAATTCAACCTCTTTCTTGATCTCGTGAAAGAGCTCTGCTCTCTGTTCCGGGGTCTCGGGAATCGGCAGCGTTTCGTGATAACCGCCACCTAAGGACAGCAGCAACCGGATCAGGTAATGCAGCTCGATCATCGGTTCAGAGATACGGTCACGGGTGGGCTCGTGGACCAACACCACCCCTCCGGGCTTCAGCAGTTCTTCCACTCTTTGGCCAACACCGCCCTGGTCGGGAAAGTGATGCAGCGCCCCCATGAACAACACGGCGTCGAATGAACCGGCCACCAATTCAGCGGTGGTCTGGAAGTCGTCCACCAAATAGCGCAACGGGCCCCGTTCCGCCTTCCAGGGGTCTTCCTCTGCGTACTTGCGAGCTACGGCCACCGCTCCGGTGGAAACATCAATGCCAGTGACATCGTGACCGGCGCGCGCCAATTCCAACGCCAAATAACCTGGGCCGCTGCCAACTTCCAAGATGCGCAAGGGCTGTCCAGGCTCTGACCGGGCATGCTCCCGTAATGCCTTGTCGAAGCGGGAGAACAATTGGCCAAAGTCCAAATCGACATAGGCCTTTCGACGCCAGGGATTGGCGTAAAAATAATCACAATCCTGAACCCGACGAAGATCAGGGATGTGACCATTTGCGATGCGTTCAGCGATTTGGCGATCGAATGCTTCAGCCTCGCCGTGAATGTCAGACATGAAAAAACAGCTCCGAAGAGACAAAAGATCAAGATAACCAGTTTTGTAGCTTCCAATCAAGTCCCGCCCGATCAGGCCGAGCGCCAACAGCACCTTCACGCTCCACACTATCGCAACGGAACCAGAAGTGGCGGGCGTCGTAATAAAGCAACAACCTGGGAATGCTCAAGTACTTGTCCTTGCCATACATGCGTTCGCCGGTGCCCAGCATGTCCCCAATCTTCTGGCCGTCGAACCACAAACGGTAGGTCGTCTGATAACAAAAATCCTCAAGGGTCTTATCACTGCGATCCTGGTACCAAGCCTGGATATCGTAATCGCTGTGAAGCAGACGCTCCACACCTTCGAAATTCTGCCCGGCAAACACCGGCCCCACGTCGCGGACCAAAGACGCCCAACGGCGCGACGCTTCCAGGCCGGCGCGCTGGGCGTCTGTCAGCCGATCTCCCGCGACGTCGAACAGGCAATCATACGCAAACATCAGCGCTTCCTTGGCGCGGTCGATAACCACCATGGCCCGGAATCGCCGCAACAAGTTGTCACCCAACTCACCGGTCAGCAACTTGGCGTAGCTCTCCTCCGTGTCAAAAAACTCCTTGATCAATTCCGGCGCATCGAACAATTCGATCCGCGTCTGGCGGATGAATTCGTCGTAGATATCCGAGATCGGCGACTTGCCGTCCCGGATCAGCTCCCACGCCCGCATGATGAACTCGAAAGGCGACAGGCCGAGTTCTCGCACATGCTTCTCGATTACGTCGTATTGCGGATCGCGGAACAAGATGGTGGCGTAAGAAAAGCCCCGGCAATCCAGGTAATCCTGGAACGAGAAAGTGCTCGTGGCGATACACACTTCCTCGACCTCGAAGCAGCGTTCACCGGCATAGGTACCGATACTGCGGGAAACCAAGCGCCACTTAGTCTGCATTTCGTACAAACTACGTTGCTCTTTGGACGCAAGCGGCGTGCCCTTGAGCATCACCAAGGTAAGCGGGACAATCAGATCAACGCCAGCCTCAAGGTAAATCTTCATGCCGTCTAAAAAGGATTGCTTGGTTTCCTTAGGCATGGGGATGATGTAGTCAGCAGCGGTTTCCATCCGGCGCTTTTTGACCTCGCCCAACACTTCGTGCCACTTCTCGCCCCCCAGGTTCTTACGCTTGATGATCTCCAGTGTTTCCTGGTTGAACGACTGGGTCGAGCTGTAGAGCTGGAACTTGTTGTCCAGCATGTCCGAGACCGAAAGAATGCGTTCATGCTGTGACTTGCCGCTGGTGACGTCGAAAGCGTTGGGCCAGTGATAGATCTCGCGCAGTTCACGCAAGATCGTCGCCACCTCCACATCTTCCTTGTACTGCCCGAAATTAGAATCGGTAATCGCCAGCACCAGATGGGGATGATCCTTGACCTTCTCGGCGATGAGGTGCAACTCCTCGCGCACCCGTCCCATGCTGAAGCGACCAACCTTGGAATACCAAGATTGCGAAGCGTCGCAGAAGGCGCACTGATAGGGACAGCCGCGCGCCAGCTGGACCATGGGCGCATGTTCGCCGTCAAAGAAGTGATCCATCAACCCCATCAAATAGGGGGACGGAATTACGTCCATGTCCATCAGACGATCCGGGCGCGGTCCATGAACCAACTCGCCGCTTTGCGGGTGGATCGACATGCTGCCCAGTTGCGGATTGGACATCAAATGCTCAAGCGAGACACCCTCGGCAAGACGCTCCATCAATGCGGCGAAAGGCACTTCCCCTTCACCGTAGACGTGAATGTCGATGGACGCGTGCTTGAGCAAAAACTCACGGCAGCTTTCGAAATCTTCGGGTATCGGGAACTCGGGGCCGCCAGTGACGCAGATAATATTCGGATTAATTCGCTTGGCGTGACGCATGGTCAGATAATTAAGCTCGGCATTCCAGCAGTAATGCGACAATGCGAGCACATCAACCGACTCGTTCCTGATGACAGTCAGCAACTCATCCGGATCTTCATGCAACGTGACCTTAACCCGATCACCAAGCTTGGATAAGAGATACGAAGCGATGAAACCGATCGCCACTGGCATGAAGCTAGAGTGGCGGCCCGAGGTGGTATGCTTCATGCTGCTGAGCACGATTCGCAGAGGGCGCGCAACGACGGCGTTCATAATATCCAACTCCATTAATCGAATATAAGGTGCCCACTACAACGGCGATCGAGACAGCGCCTGCCAAAACCGCTCTGCCGGGCTCTGGCCGCACTCTGAGTCACAATATAGGTCTAAAACGACAGCAGGGTCGAGAAATTCGTTATTTGTCACCGCCTCGCCCAGGCGCGAAATATCCGACTGAACATTAAGGCCATCGAAATAGGTCGAATCCAAGGTGGACGGCTTCAGGAAATAGGCGACCATGGGTGTCCCCGACGCCAGGACTTCCAGCATCGCCCCGGACACCATGGGCCCGACGACCAGATCCGCCTCGCGCACATAATCCTCGAAACGGCCATGCTTTCTGATTTCAACCTTCAACTCGAAACGCCGTGCGATTTCTTCGTAATATTCCTCGCGCCACATACTGGGATGCATTTTAAAGATAACGCGTTTGTATCCCAGTTGATTTAATTGGCGTACACCTTCAACGAAGAATTCGTATTGGGACAAGTAAAGTCCTCGGACGTCGGAAAACGCCGGCACCAACTGAAGCAACAAGGCGACATCACGACCGCCCCCTGACTTCTTCATGGCGGTGTACTTAGCCAACACGGGATTACCAACTCGCACCGAGGAACAGGCGGCGCCAATCCGTTCCAGCCACATGTCGTTGAACTTGCCCCAGGACAGGCAGCGTTCGACCAACGCTTCCTGACGCGATTCGCAGCCTAGGTTATCGAAGCGGATATTCTGCGGAGCCAAGGGTGAATGCCAAATATAATCGGCGGGAATCCCCTGCGCCTTCCCTAATTCAAGAAAAATCGACAATGGCGGGCTTTTGACACCATCGACAACGATTCGACTAGGGCGATAGCGCCGCAAGAACGCTTGAACACTTTTGACCTGGCGGGCCAACGGCAACAGGTTGTCGAGTGTCAGCACACTGGCGCGCATGAAACGACGCATCGCTTCTTCAAGACCTTCAGCCGGTTCGCTCCAGTGCGCTTCGTAGACTTTCACCATGGCCGCAATCTGTTCCCTCTCCTGCTGCGTCAGACCAACGCTCGGATAGGGACAGGGCAAGATGTTCGCGCTCCAAAAGCGGCGCAGCAAATTAAGGGTTTTAGGCAGGGTCGGTGCCAGCACCATGGGCTGGCAATCATCGGCGGGATCGGACTGTAGGAACGAGCGCACCATGTTCCAATTAGCGATGACCAACGGACGGTTGACCCGTGGACGCAAACGGCGCTGAACCGCCACCATGACCGTCATGGCATAGCCATGGAGCGCCAGACCACATTGCTTGGCCAACTTGTGCCAACCGGTAGGCGGCGCACCTAGCGTCGATGGCGCGGCGGCCAGGGCCGGGTCACCCGGCAGCACCGGATCCAGTTGGTCATCGAAGTGCACCCCCATGTCGCGAGCGACGGTGGCGACGATCAGATGACGCAAATCCGGCGACACCAAATAGCGATCGACCCAGTAATCATAAAGGGTCACCTCACGACAGCTGAATTCCGACAACAGCTTGCGCAGGGCCAAGTCCATACGGTAATAGGCTGAGACGATATATTGCGCCGTGCTGCAAAACTGGCGCCCCAGCGACACCCCGTGAAACAGCGTGTGATCCACGCCGTCCAGCCACACCCAATCATTGGCCCTCAGCATGATGTCCATATCGAGCGGATCGGGGGCGTGGTTGTCGATCAGCGCAGTTTCAAAATGGACGCAGTGCCAGCCGTCCGTCACCGCCGATTGCCATAACAGCCAATCGCAGATGACGACCAAGGTGTCGGCATCCTCCTTGTTCAAAAGCGCCAAATGACGCGGCGAACTCACCAGCGCCAGTCGGTTGTATCGGCTGTTTAACGTGGCGGGTCGGTCCGTCAGGGAGTGCGGCTTCATGATTTCATGCGACCTCCGGCAGACCAAACCGGGCCTCGTAGATCCGACTGCCTGCGACGATCGCGTCGAAACACGCGGCGGAAACGCCGTCCTTGATTTCCTTGAGTTTCGCCTGCTGCTCGGCAACATCAAGGCAGCGGGGAACGCGTTCACGCGCGTAGATGGTGCGCATCTCTGCCGGAATTTCGGTTCCCAAGAAATCCGCCAACTTGCCCAATTCCTCTTCCGGATTCACCGCCATGTGCTCGAAGCACAAGGTGTAGACGTGGCTACTGGCGTCGGCGCCCAGCCGCTTCATGGCATCGTCGTATGTTTTCTCGGCAGCGAGCACGCCCATAACAGAGCGTTCCAACGGTGAAGCGACAGCGTATTCATCGACCTTGTCCATAGCCCACCACGGCACCGGAGCTTTATCGGTGGCCACGGTCGGTGTGAACGCCAAGGGGTCTGTGCCATAACGCTGCCCCCAGCCGCGCCGGTACCAGGACATCACTGTATCAACCGGATGACGCAGTGGATTGATAACGATCAATCCGGGATGCGCCTCAAGAAACACTTCGATGTTGGGGAGCGTATCATGGGTAACGAAACAGGGGATGTAGCCTTCTTTCCGGTATTTCTCGACGGCACGCCGACCATCTGGCTCGACGCTGCGCTGAAGTAATGACGTGAGGTTGAGCGACTTATAGATGCTGTACTGATCGGTCGACCGTGTGTTGAGGTGGCGACCAACCATGCGCTCGTAGCTGAAATAATTCAGCGCCATACGGATCGACGCTGCGGCAGTGCTGGAATCGACGAATCCCATTCGCCACAACAGGCCCCAGTTCTCGATCTCTACGGCAATGTTGACGTACTCAACATGCTTCAAGTTGGACACTAAAGGCGTGACCAACATCTTGCCCGTCCGAGTCAATCCATCGACGAATACGCACTTTTCCGTCAGCGTCTCGACCATC